>CAJOES010000001.1 GCA_905233455.1 uncultured Synergistales bacterium
CTGCCATGATAATATCAAGCGCATCACGCCTGATGTCATAAGCAACAGCCTTTAGTGCCTTAATGTCTTTCAGTTTCCTCATTGAATTACACCTCATCAAAAACTACATCTTCACCGTGAAGATATGCTTTAACTTTGTCCTCTATGGGATCATAAAGATCCGGTTTCACGCCGATATATTTGCACGCCTCATACACAACAGGAACAACATCACCGTGAATCGCAGCAACATGATGAATGTACGGCCCTTCAACTACTTTTGCTTCAAGCCGCTTTAGGTTGTTTACCTCAATCCATACATACGTCCCGCGTGTGAAAGGCCCGTCAATGCCCCGTGCATGTCCGAGAAGTATCGAGTACTCCCCGCCGTCCCCGTCGAAACGCACAAGACTCATCAGCCCGTGTTTTGCTTCTGCCGACACCGCGCCGTTCTGCGGGAATGCAACAGGCACGCAGATAGTGGGTTTCTCTTTCGCGACAGAGATAGGCCAAGGCCCGCAATGCTGCAGCAGTTCACCGTTATCGTTGTCGGGATGCCTGACCGTCCAGTCGGAGAACATTACCCGGCGTTCATTCATTGATGCGGCTTCGGCTATAAGCTGTGAGATCGTTCCGTGTATGTCCGTCTCGCAAACTACAGGTATTCCTTCCTCATTCAGCAGGCTGTTGGCGGCACAGGGCATAATGTTTATCTCGTCCTGAAGCGCATTCCAGCACTGAATCGCTATGGCGTTGCACCCGTACTTCTCTGCAAGGCTCTTCATTGCTGCCTTGAGTTCAGCAACATTCTCAAGCAGATTGTCATCAATCTTGCAGAACATGTTTTCCTTGCAGTAAGCTACAACCTTCGCTACTTCATTCTTCTCTTCACGCCACTTGCGCATTTCCGCGTAAAGTTCAGGCAGAGGTATAGGCGATAACTGTATGTTGAACTTTTCGAGCAGTTCGCCTTCATTGCACATGGTGCTCCAGAAATCGAAAGGTCTCGGCCCGATCTGAAGTATTCTCGTGTGCCTGAAGACTTTTACGACGTTGCAGACAGCGATAAAATCACGGAGTCCGCGCTCAAATTCGGGGTCTGTCAGGTTGCAGTTGTTCATGTAGGTGAATGGGACTCTGAACCTGCGCAGAACTTTTCCCGTCGCGAATAATCCGCACTGGCTGTCCCGCAGGCGCATTCCGTTTGCGTCCGGGCGTTCGTCTCTGGGCCCCCATAACAGAACCGGGACGTTAAGCTCTTTGGCGAGTCTTGCGCATTCGTATTCCGTGCCGAAGTTTGCGTGGGGCAGGAACAGTCCTGCTACTTTCTCCGCCTTGAATTTAGCGGTAATCTTTTCGAGTCCTGCATCGTCATAAAGCAGTCCCTCTTCATTAACGTCGTCAATATCGACAAAATCAATGTTCAGTTCCCTCAAACGTTCCGCAGTAAGTTTCCTGTACTCAACTGCGGCAGGTGCGCTGAATATTGCCCGTCTTGTTGGCGCAAAACCTATCTTGATTTTTGCTCCCATGCTTTAACCCCCTTCAATAAGGATAAATTTATTTTGATTCGTTGCGTGCCTGTAATGCCATCTTGGCCTGAAGGTTTCTCTGCGTCTGGTCAATCACCACTGCAAGAATGATGACTGCTCCGCGAATGATCTTCTGCCAGAATTCCGACACGCCGCACATAGTCATTCCGTCATTGATTACTCCGATAACGAATGCACCGACAATAGTACCGATAATCGTTCCTGATCCTCCGGACATGCTCGTCCCGCCGAGAACTGTAGCTGCTATTGCATTCATCTCCCAGCCGTCCCCTGATGCAGGATGCGCGGCAGAAAGCTGTGCTGTGTTGATGAGCCCTATCCATGCGGCACAGAAGCCGGAAATTATGTACGCCATGATCTTTACGCGGTCAGCCTTAATGCCGGAGAGTTTTGCGGATTTCTCGTTGCCTCCTACTGCAAGAAAGTGCCAGCCAGTTGGAGTCCTGTTGAGGAGCAATGCCGCCATGATTGAGAGTATCGCGAACACGTACACTCCTGCGGGAATGCCGAACCAGTTTGCACCGAGAGACTTCAAGCCGACGTTGCCGAGCCCCTCATAGCCGCCGATATTCGAGAACGTCGCGCCTGCAGAACGCAGGTTAGCCAGACCCCTGCAGATATACATTGTGCCTAAAGTCGTAATGAATGCAGCTACATTCAGCTTGGTGATTATGAGGCCGTTCACCAGTCCTATAAGACAGCCCATGCACAGCATAAGGACTATTATTGCCGGGACGGTGAAATATATCGTTTTGCCTCCGATGGTCAAGCCCTCCTGAATGAGTCCTCCTGCCAGCATTCCGACGAGTCCGACAACAGAACCGACTGAAAGGTCAATGCCTCCCGTGATGATTACGAATGTCATTCCCAGCGCAAGAATGCCGTACAATGCGACATGTTTTGCCACCATAGTTAATGTGTTGACGGAAAGGAACGACGATGATGCAAAGCTGAAGAAAATTATCAATAATATTAATACGATAAAAGTACGTCCCTTCAATAGGGTCATAATTAGCTGGTTGTTATCCTTTTTCATTTTCTCACCTCAAAATTGTTATGCGGCGGCACTCTTGCCAGTCCCAAGACCTGCATACGAAGCCCGCACAAGGTTATCTTCCGTGATTTCTGCTCCTGTAAGTTCTGCGGTGCATTTGCCGTTAGACAAGACATAAATCCTGTCTGCAATGGCCATAATCTCTTTGAGTTCCGACGAGATCACGATAATAGACAGCCCGCGCTCCGAAAATTCGTGAATTATCTCGAACACTTCAGTTTTTGCCCCGATGTCTATACCGCGTGAAGGCTCATCCATGAGAAGCACTACAGGTTTAGTCATAAGCCCCTTAGCTATAACTACTTTCTGCTGATTTCCTCCAGACAGCGACAGAATCGGCAGGTGTTTATCCGCAACCTTAATGTGAAGCTCCTTTATCTCCTCATCAACCGCAGCACCTTCTGCCGTGTAATCCATAAGCGCAAATTTCGTGAATTCCTCAAGTGATGCAAGCGAAGCATTCTTGCATATATCGAGGCTCTGAACCAACCCCTGTCTCTGCCTGTCTTCCGGAACGATCGCAAATCCCGCGTTGAGCTGATCCGCAATAGTTCCGACCTTCATGGGTTTTCCCTGATAGATGACTTCTCCGGAGTGTTCCGGGTGCATTCCCATGAGGCATTCAAACAGCTCACTGCGTCCCGCACCCAACAGGCCGTAGACTCCGAGGACTTCGCCTTTCTTCAGGTACATGCTGACATCATCAAGCAGCCATCCTCCGCCGGTCTTGGGCAGGTAGAGATTCTTCACCTCTAATATCTTCTCTGCTTTGTTCAGGTCAATACTGCGTGTGAAGCGGTGATACTGGGTGTTTTTCCCGACCATGTTCTCAACTATCCATTCAAGCGTAATGTCTTTTATGTCGGCATCTGCAACATACTTTCCGTCGCGCAAAATGGTAACGTGGTCTCCTATCTCCATAATTTCCTCTAACCTGTGAGAGATATACACGATAGATATTCCCTGCTCCAGCAGTTCGCGCATGATCTTGAACAGCACCTTAACTTCTGCGGCAGAAAGTGATGATGTCGGCTCGTCCATGATTAGAACCCTCAAATCATCGTCAACAAGATTCCGCGCAATCTCTACCATTTGCTGCTGGCCTACGCGGAGATCCCCTACAAGAGTCTCCGGAGGTATCTCATGCTCCAGACGCTGAAGGATTTTCTTTGCCCCCTCAATGTGCTTTGCGTCATCGAGGAAACCGCCTTTAGTCTTTTCGTGGCACATGTAGATATTCTGATAGACAGACAGATTCGGGAAAAGGCTTAGTTCCTGATGGATTATTCCTATGCCCTTTGCACGTGCGGCGTTAGTGTCCTTGAAATAGACTTCCTCGCCGTCCATGTACATTTTTCCGGCAGAGGGCTGTTCAATCCCCGCAATCATCTTCATGAGCGTAGATTTTCCTGCGCCGTTCTCACCAATGAGGACATTAACTTTTCCCTTCAGCAGGTCAAACGACACCTGATCCAGTGCTTTTGTGCCGGGATAAATCTTGTCTATCTTTTCGCAGTGCAGTACTACGTTGGGATCATCGAACATAACAATCACCCTGCCTAATCAATAACTATTGCAACAGGCGTAACAGTAACGTTATTTCCCGAAGCCGTAGCCGCACCGGTAACAGTTACGTGTTTGCCTTTGATGTCTTCCTTTATGGCGAGCGGTGAAACTACTGCGCTGTCTATCTGGCTGTTGAGTGCTTTGGCGTACTGACTCCATTCAGTCTGATTCGTGAAGTCCCCGAATGTCTTTAACGTCTGAATGTCCCGCACTGCCGTCCCGGTGTATATGCTCCCAAGCTGGACGGTGATATTTGCGCTTCCAGTGTAGTTGTCGGGAGCTATGGTTATAGTGTTTCTCCTGCCGTTAGCCTTAGAGTCATATGCGCTGACTGTGCCCTTGATGATTACGGCCTTCCCTGCGCCGAATGTGCTGATGTCCAGTGTTGTGATGTCGGCGGCATTGGCGGAAATCTCTGCGGCTATCTTGTCCCAGTCGGAGCTTGAGCTTGCTTTTGCGTCGAATACTGCAACACCAGTGTACTGCGCTTCAGTTCCCTTCTCGATGACCTTTGCGGACTTTGCCACAAACACTATAAGGGCTATAGCTGCTATTACTGCTATGATTTTTGCCTTCAAGATTCATTCTCCTTTCCTGCAAAAAAATTAGGGGAGGCTTTGAACTCTCCCCTTGATATTGTTCTTACTCTGTATAAACGAACTGAGAAAGTTTCGCTACGTTGTCTTTTGTAATTGCAACGCAGGGTACTAACTGTTTTTCGCTGGCAGGTTTCGTTCCGTCCTTCACGTAAGCATCAGCCTGTTCAACGGAAATTTCAGTGATCCTTGCGATCTGCTGAAGTGCTGTGCCTACCATCTGCCCTTTGGCGATATATGAAGCGGCATCGTCAGAACCGTCAAGCCCGATAATCTTAATGTCCGTCCTGCCGGCATCAACGCAAGCCTGAGCAGCACCGCAGGCCATAGTGTCATTGCCGCAGATTATTCCGGTGATCTCGGGGTGAGCCTGAAGTATTGCCTCAGTCTTTGAGTAGCCTTCAGTCTGACTCCAGTTTGCCGACTGCTGTGCAACCATCTCGAAATCAGGATATTCATCAATCACTGAATGATAGTTCTGTGAGCGTACCCAGCAGTTAGTGTCTGACTCAAGGCCAAGAAGCTCGGCATATTTTCCTTTGTAGTCCATAGCTTCAACCCACTTCTCAGCTATTGCCGCCGCTCCCTGTGCGTTGTCTGCAACTATCTGGGCGATTGCGAGTCCGGACTCGTTGATTTCGCGGTCAATCAGGAACACGGGTATTTTTGCCTCAACAGCTTTGCGGACTGCCTCAATCGAAGCATCAGCACCGGCATTATCGCAGATGATTGCAACAGCACCGTCGGAAATTGCGGCCTCGAATAACTGAAGCTGTGTTGCCGCGTCGTCATCATGGGAGAAGCATTTAGGCTCATATCCGAGTGCCTTAGCCTTTGCAGCACCTACACGCTGTTCAGTCCCGAAGAAGGGGTTTGACGTTGAAGGGGTGATTATGTAGATGATACCTGCGGCAGAAGCTGAAACAGCCAGAGCCATAACCATTAGTACAGCAATAGAAACAGTAAGCAACCTTTTCATTAAAGTATGCCTCCTTAATATATTTTTTCAGACCCTCTCAATGAGAAAGACGGCCTAAATTTACGATTGATTAAGGTTTTTGATTGTATCTTATTGAATGAGCAAATAATACTAAATCTTAGTGTTAAAATTCAATAAAGCATTTTGCTTCTTTTTCTTTCACAGGCTAAATTTTTCGGGGGATAAAGAATGTTGGTAACAGCGAGGGAAATAGCAAAAACATTGGGCCTGTCAGAATCGGCGGTATCGTTTGCATTGAACAACACCGGAGGGATAAGCCGCCAGACAAGGCAAAAAATTCTTGAGACTGCGCTTGAGATGGGATATGACTTCAGCAGGAAAGTATCACCAAATGCCGCGCCGGGAGGGAAGATATGTTTTGTCGTGTACAAAAGAAGCGGTGCTGTAGTAACCAACACGCCGTTTTTTGCCGAACTGCTTCGGGGGGTAAAGGTAGGCAGCAAACGGGAGCATTATAACTGTGAGATTCATTCATTCTATGAGGATGAGAATATACAGGAGCAGATATACGAGCTGTACAATCTTCAATTTTCCGGAATAATCCTTCTTGCCACTGAGATGACAGAAGAATCACTAAAGAATTTCGCCAGCATAAAAATTCCTTTGGTAATACTTGATGCCTATTTTGAGAAACTTCCATATAACTACGTCGTGATAAATAATGTTCAGGGGGCTTTCACTGCAACAGATTACCTCTTCAAGAAACGCAGGAAACAGCCCGGTTATCTCCGCTCAATGTATCCTATAAGCAACTTTGATTACAGGGCAGACGGCTTCTACAAGGCCATTCGCGAAAACGGCATGTCGGCATCAAAATCAATCGTGCACCACCTCACGCTATCACAGGAAGGAGCATACGAGGACATGAAGAATCTGCTAAAGTCCGGCGAAGAACCTGCGGACTGCTATTTTGCGGATAATGACCTTATCGCTATAGGTGCGCTTCAGGCATTCAGCGAGGCAGGATACAGCATACCGAAAGACGTTGCGATAATAGGCTTCGATGACCTTCCGGCGTGTATGAAGATTTCGCCCAGGCTGAGCACAATAGAAGTCCCGAAATATTTTATGGGTGAAACTGCGGCAAAACGCGTGATCCAGATGATAGAGGACATTACGGCACTGCCGCTGAAAATAGAGATCTCAACAAAACTAATCAAGCGCAGGAGTGTATGAACATGCTGAAGATACAGAAGGAACAGGAAGCAGATATGCTTGAATGCCTGCTTGATATGGGGGAACTTCTGCTAGAGAGCGGCGCGGAAATCAGCCGGGTTGAAGATACCCTGTGCAGGATAGCAAGGGCTTACGGTGCAGTGCGTGCTGATGCTTTCGTGATTACGTCGATCGTGAGCATAACTATAGAGTTCACCGAGTCGGATCTTGTTACGGAGAACAGGAGAATATATTCCAGTTCAGGCACGGACTTTTACCGGCTGGAGAAACTGAACGAACTCAGCCGAAGGATATGCCATTCTCCCGAACCCTTGAGCGAGTTCCGTAAAGCCATCAGCGAAGTAACCTCACGGGAAAAACCATTCAGCATAATTCTTCTGGGAAGCATATTAGCCGCAGGAGGTTTCGCGGTATTCTTCGGAGGGTCAGTGAATGACGGGATAACTGCATCATTCTTTGCGTGGGGAATATGTTTGCTGCAAAAGTATCTTGGCCGCACCCAGATCAATCCTGCCGCATCAAATCTTCTCATCTCTCTTGCTACGGGCTTATGCGTTGGTATGCTGTGCAGGGTAATAACGTCTCTTCACATGGATAAAATACTGATCGGCGATATTATGCTTCTGATACCCGGGCTTGCGATGACTAATGCTGTAAGAAATATTCTCGTCGGCAACACAATATCAGGCGTGGTGAGGCTTACGGAGTGTTTTCTGTGGGCGTTGTCTCTTGCAGGGGGATTCATGACTGCAATAATGATTCTGGAGATTCTGTGATGACTGTATACGACATAATTACACAGATGGTTACATCATTCATCGGCTCTTTGGGCTTTGCGCTGATGTTCGGCATGAGGCGCAGACACCTTATGATTGCATCATTGGGCGGTATGCTGTCATGGGGAATATACCTTGCAGTGCTGTCCGTGCGTGAAAGCGTATTTTTCGCCGTTCTTGCTGCGTCTGCATTCTCCATGATCTATGCGGAGTTCATGGCAAGACTCCGGAAATGCCCTGCAACACTGTTCATCATCATTGCGATAATTCCTTTAGTGCCCGGAAGCTCCCTGTATTACGCTATGAGTTATGCTGTCAGCGGCGACATGATCAATGCAGGGTATCACGCGCATCAAACTGTGATATGGGTGCTGGCGATTTCTGCGGGAATAAGTTTCGTTACGGCAATAAGGGAACTCCGGACGCGCAAATAAAAGCTACCTGTATGCTAATTCATTGAGCAGTGCTTCACACCCCCGGTAAATGTCATCATAGGCCGAAGCAAAATCCCTTGTGTACCAAGGATCTGACACTTCGCGGTTCTCTCCGGTGAATGAAAGCAGAAGCCTGACTTTGTGCCCGTCATCTTTCCCGACAATGTCAGCAATGTCATAAAGATTTTCCCTGTCCATAGCAATAATGTAATCCCAGCCGGAATATTCATCATGCCTAAGCTTCCGGGCGTGCCTGTGTTCAAAGGGTATTCCGTGCCGTTTCAGTTCAGATTTTGCGGGAGGGTACATATCATTTCCTGTTTCTTCTGATGTTGCCGCCGCAGAAGCAATCATGAATCCGTCCTCAAGCCCTGCATTATGCACAAGATATTTCATGATGAATTCTGCCATTGGGGATCTGCATATATTTCCATGACACACAAATATTATGCGTTTCAACAAATCATCTTCTCTCAAAAATATTTTTCATTCTATTATGAGAACATAAGGTGCTGCATCCGGAAAAAAGCAAAAAAATTCCCCCAGCCTAAAAAAGCCGGGAGATTATTTTTTACCCTCCTAAATACGCCTTCCTGACCTCTTCAGAAGCAAGAAGCTCCTTGCCCGTTCCTGTCGTAACAATTCTTCCAGTCTCCATAACGTAGCCCCTGCTTGCTATGCTCAAGGCCATTTGCGCGTTCTGCTCAACAAGCAAAATCGTAGCTCCTGACTTGTGCAGGTCAGCGATAATGTCAAATATCTGCTCCACCAGAATCGGAGCAAGCCCCATAGACGGCTCATCAAGCATCAGCAGTTTCGGCCTGCTCATGAGTGCCCGTCCCATAGCCAGCATCTGCTGTTCACCGCCAGAAAGAGTCCCGGCAGTCTGTGAGTGTCTTTCCTTCAGACGCGGGAAAAGCTCATACACCTTCGCGAGATCCTCATCAATATTGTTCGTCTGGGTATATGCTCCCATCTCAAGATTCTCCTGAACTGTCATCTGCGCAAATACTCTTCTGCCTTCAGGAACCTGGGCTAATCCGCGCTCCACAATCTTGTGCGGGGGAACTTTCGCGAGGACATCACCGAGAAACGCTACACTGCCTGTTGACGGGTGAAGGAGTCCTGATATTGTGTTGAGCGTGGTAGACTTGCCGGCACCGTTCGCACCGATCAGCGTAACTATCTCGCCTTCATACACCTCAAACGATATGCCCTTTATTGCGTGAATGCTCCCGTAATACACGTTGATATTCTCTACCTTCAATACAGGTTCAGACATGGTTTAGCCCTCCTTCTTTCTGCCCAGATACGCCTCAATCACGGCGGGGTTGTTCTGAATCTCGTCGGGAGTGCCTTTAGCTATGATCTGTCCGAAATTCAGCACGCATATTCCGTCGCAAATGTTCATTACGAGGCTCATATCATGCTCAATCAGAATAATAGCTATCTGGAACATTTCATGCACTTTCCTTATGCTGTCGAGAAGTTCTGCCGTCTCTGACGGGTTCATGCCCGCGGCGGGTTCGTCCAGCAGCAGCAGCGTAGGATTGGTGGCAAGTGCCCGGACGATCTCCAGCCGTCTCTGTGCACCGTAAGGCAGTGATCCCGCAGGAACGTCGGCCATGTTCTGCATGTCGAATATCGATAACAGCTTCAACGCCCTTCTGTGTGCGGCGATCTCCTCACGCTTGTAGTTGGGCAGGCGCAGTATGGCACTAAGCATGTTGTAGCGCATTTCGTTGTTCATGGCTACCTTTACGTTGTCTGCAACACTAAGATTCTTGAAGAGCCTTATATTCTGGAACGTCCTCGCAATACCGGCCTTGTTGACCTGCCGTGTGTCCATTCCGTGCGTGTCCCTGCCGTTAAGCAGGATCGTCCCTGTTGTAGGCTGGTATACCTTCGTGAGCAGGTTGAACACCGTAGTTTTTCCCGCACCGTTAGGCCCGATAAGCCCGGCAATCTCCGTCCTGCCTATAGTGAGGTTGAAGTCATCTACTGCCTTGATTCCGCCGAGAGTGATACCGAGATTGACGCACTCAAGCACGGGATCCCGCGCAATGTCCCGCTCAGGCAGTATCGCACGCGAGGGGACTGGAATATATTTTGTCTTTGCCTTAGTCATCTATTCTGCCTCCTCTTTGCGTCTGAAGGGATTTAATCTTCCGAGAAATTCTTTTATCTCCGCATTATTCGTCGCAAGCATGGTTACAATCAGTATCACAGCATAAAGAAGCATCCTGTATTCAGAGAACTGCCGAAGTTTCTCCGGAAGTATGGTCAGTGCCGCCGCAGCTATGATTGAGCCGAGCATATTTCCTTGGCCTCCAAGCACAACAAACACCAGAATCAATATTGACGTGTTGAAGTCAAACTTATTCGCGACAATCGTTGAATAGTTCATCGCGAACAGTGCACCTGCCGCACCGGCCAATGCCGCAGACATAACGAATGCCATCATCTTATATTTCGTTATGTCGAGTCCTATGCTTTCAGCCGCAATCCTGTCATCACGTATTGCCATGAATGCACGGCCTGAACGCGAATTTACGAGGTTGAAGACAATCATCAGCGAAATCATCAGCAAGATAAATCCTGCCGGGAATGTTGCAATTTTTTGTATTCCGCTTATTCCCATAGGCCCGCGAATAATCAGCCTTCCTCCCTTCAGCAGTCTTGTTGTGTCCGTAAGCATACTGAAATGAAGACCTCCGGAATCCATTCCGAGATAAAAATTATTGAGTACGCTTTTTATTATTTCCCCAAAAGCCAGCGTAACTATCGCCAGATAATCACCTTTCAGCCTCAATACAGGAATACCTATCAGGAATCCAGCTATTGCCGCAAATATCGCCGCAATGATCATAGCAACAGCAAGCCTTAACGGTGCATATGTTATAGTCTTCTGCATGATTATCGCCGCAGCAACTCCGGAGAATGCTCCGACTGACATGAACCCCGCATGACCGAGCGACAATTCACCGAGAACACCTACAACAAGATTCAGTGATACCGCCATCACCATATATGCACAGATGGGCACGAGCATTCCGCGCATTGAGGAACTCAGGAATTTTGTACTGCTCATGACCTGGCAGACTGCATACGCAACGATCACAACAGCATACGTCAAATATATTCTTCTGGCTTCAACACGCTTCAAGTTAATTAACCGTCTCATAGTCATAATTACACCTTCTCCTGTGTCATGCGTCCCAAAAGTCCGGCGGGCTTCACCAGCAGTACAATGATCAGCACCGCAAACACTACTGCATCAGAAAGCTGGCTTGATATGTATGCTTTCGCGAAAATCTCAATCACTCCAAGCATTATCCCTCCGAGAAATGCCCCCGGTATTGAGCCAATGCCACCGAACACTGCCGCAGTGAATGCCTTTATGCCCGGAAGTGCCCCGGTTGTAGGCATCAGTGTGGGATATGCCGAACACAATAACGCTCCCGCAATAGCCGCAAGCCCTGAACCTATCGCGAACGTGAGCGAGATTGTAGCATTTACGTTTATCCCCATGAGCTGTGCCGCCCCTTTGTCCTCAGAACATGCCCGCATAGCCTTTCCGAGCCTCGTCTTGCCGATGAACAGAGATAATACCGCCATAATCACGACACATGACGCTATAGTGAGAACCGTAACGTGTGATACGGATAACCGGCCGTCAAACAGCTTGAATGCCCCTCTGCCTATGATTGAAGGGAAAACTTTCGGGTTTGATGACCACAGCAGCAATGCAGTGTTCTGCAGAAAGTAGCTCATGCCTATAGCCGTAATCAGCACTGCAAGGGACGGAGCCTGACGCAAAGGTTTGTACGCAAGACGCTCTACCACCATTCCGAGAACTGTGCATACAAGCATAGCCAGCGCAACACCCGCAAACGGATTCAGGCCGTAACGCGATACAGCATAGAAGCATACATACGCACCGACCATGATAACGTCGCCGTGAGCAAAGTTGAGCATTTTCGCAATGCCGTAAACCATCGTATAGCCTAAAGCAATAATCGCGTAGATACTGCCGAGGCTAATGCCGCTGATTAAGAAATTCAGGAATATCATTAAAATTTTTGTCTCCTCTGCATAAAAAATGACAGCCTGAGAATTTTTTACGGCCGCTAAACTCTCAGACTGTCCATGAATGTTTTTATCTGTTAGTCAAGTCCGACATATGCGCCGTTCCTGATTACCATACCCTTAGGATCTTTCGTTACTTCGCCGTTTGCACTCCACCTGACGTTTTCTCCGGTCAGTCCGTTGAATACCATCGTAGTGAACTGTTCGATCATCTTCGGGCAAAGCGACTCTGCGTCCTCTGAAGGATCAGCCTTTGCCTGAGTCAGTGCCTGGCAGTAAGCATACACGCAGTCATAACCGTCTGCCGCAAACTGATTCGGTACTTCTCCGTGCCTCTTCTGATACTCTGCAACGAATTTCACCGTGCGGTCGTCTTTTGCGTCTGCATTGAACGGGGTAAGGAGCATTACGCCTTCTGCAAGGGACTTGTCGAAGCCTTCCATCGTCAGAATGCCGTCCATGCCGTCAATCCCGAACCATTTCGGAGCATATCCCATAGCCTGAGCCTGTGCAAGAATGAGTGATGCCGGCTGATAGTACATCGGAAGGAATACGAGTTCCGCGCCTTTGTTCTGTGCGTCTGTGAGCTGTACGGAAAAATCTGTGTCGTTGCCGTCCGCAAATGTTGTTGTGCTTACGATCTCAAGACCAAATTTCCCGGCATTCTCCGCGAATGTGTCATATACGCCCTTAGAGTAAACATCATCATTCTTCCAGATTACTGCAACTTTCTTCGCGAGTCCCTTCTCGCCGATATACTGTGCGCTTGCTGTTCCCTGGTTGGGGTCAACAAAGCACATCTGGAACACGTTATCTTTGCCTTCAGTTACTGCCGCCGATGATGCTGAAGGCGTGAGGGCAAAAATCCTGTCAGCGAAATTCTCTGCCGCTGTTGCCTCACAGGGTTTTGACGTTACTGAACCCATAGAGACCTGCATACCCCAGTCCTTGAGGGCGTTATAGGCGTTCACTGCCTTTTCTGCGTCGTGTGTGTCGTCCTCATAGCGAAGCTCAAACTGTATGCCGCCCATTGCGTTAATCTCGTCAACCGCTATCTGTGCTCCCCTCATTGCCGCCATGCCGTATATTGCCGCACCGCCTGTAAGAGGCCCTGTTGCACCGATCTTGAATGATGCGCCGAATGCACTTGCTGCCATTGCGAGAACCATAACTGCACACACAAATATTTTTTTGCTCATGGTTTTTGTTTTCTCCTTTATATGATTTATGCCTGTCCTGAATATCCCTACGGCCTATTGAGATTTTCAGGTCTGAAGCCTTAATGCACAAAAAAGCGGCCTGTTGGAGTTCAGCCGCCTTGTTGTCTCATTCATATAGTTTATGCCTCACTCCAGCCTATTCGGTTTTGAGCCTGTCTATGATAAGGACAGCACGAATAATAATTGCCGGAATCAGAGCAGAAAAAAGAGCATCAACACTAAAATTACTGCTGTGAAATTTCTTCATTGTGTCTAATGCCCTCCTCATAGTCTTTAATGGCGCGGTAGGCAGGATTCGAACCCACGACCTAAGGTTCCGTAGACCTTCGCTCTATCCAACTGAGCTACTACCGCAATCTTAGTATTATGGCGGTGGGTGTGAGATTCGAACTCACGATAGAGTTTTATCCCCTATACTCACTTAGCAGGCGAGCGCCTTCAGCCTCTCGGCCAACCCACCATATTGCGTAAAAACAGGGGATATATTATAACGCGGATAAAAAGTTGTCAAATTTTTACGTGGTTTTTACTCATTCATCATGTCTGCGTATCAATCCCTTTATGTCATTCTCACTGCAATAGCGTATGAACCTCAGCACTGCAGGCGTAAGGTAATGATCCTTCAGGTGAGTCATGTATATAGTCCTGAAGCAGTCGTCCCGTTCAATCTTCAGCACAGCCACGTTAAAGTTCCTCAGTGCATGTATGGACGCAACAAAAGACACTCCGAACCCTTCAGCAACAAGCGCGGCTATGCTCTCTTCATCCGGTGCTTTTGCGGCAGCCTGCGGATCAAGTCCTTCGCTCTCCAGTATCTGATGAATCAGCGGCCTTAACCCGACATCATCGGAGTAATCTACATACGGGAATGATGCAAGCTCCATAAGGCTTATGCTTTCACGCCCGGCTAACTCGTGGCCTTTGGGGACTATTGCAACAAGCTCCTGCTTCATCAGCGGGATATAGTTTATCTCCGGCATAACAGGCTCAATCGTGCATACGCCAACATCAAACTTTCCTGATTTGAGGCCGTCAATTATGCTATGCGATGAGGCTTGATGAAAATGGAATGTGCATTTATCATTCTCCGGTATCTCCAGAAAGCACCGTGCAACTTTGGGTATAAGCCTTCTTCCGAACGGCACGTTATATGCAAGGTCAATATGTCCGGTTGCTTCATTCGAGAGCCTTTTTGCTTTCTGCGTGATGAACTCCAGGTGCTCAAGCAGGGGCTTCAACTGTTCGGAGTAATACCTGCCGTATTTGGTCAGCTCGACATGCCGTCCCTTGCGTTCAAAGAGGATAAAGCCTAATTCATCTTCAAGGCGCGCTATAGATGTGCTGAGTGAAGGCTGCGCTATGTGGTGAATATCAGCGGCAACATGAAAATTAAGTTCCTTTGCTATAGTACAGAAGTAATACAACTGCTGCAGCGTCATGGAAAAATCCCTCCAGCTAAAAGCTATCAATAAATATAATTTTTGCGATTGGATAACGGTCAGAAACTATTATAGAATATTTTTACAATTTCCCGGAGAGAAAAAAATTTAAGGAGACTGCATATAAATGAAGACGGTAAATGTTCGCGGGGTTGAGCTTGGTGCTGGAGTACCCAAAACAATAGTTCCGATAGTGGCAAAGACAAGAGAAGCAATTATAGAGAAAGCAAAAGAGATAACCACGCTTCCTGCAGATCTGGTTGAATGGCGGGCAGATTTCTATGATGATTTATTTGACACGCCCAAACTGCTGGAGACATTGAAGGAACTTCGCAGGACTCTGGGCAATATCCCGGTACTGTTCACGATAAGAACTAAACCTGAAGGCGGGGAAGTAGCACCGTCATTTGAGGATTACGCCAATGCTAATATTGCCGTCGCAAAAAGCGGTGATGCAGATCTCGCTGATGTCGAGATGTTCTGGGGAAATACCGACTGGAACGGCAAAGTCTCCGAAGTGTCCGCAAAACTCACGGGAAAAATTCATTCGGCGGGATGTCTGGTTGTAGGCTCAAGGCATAACTTCTCTGCAACCCCGGCCAAGTCAGAAATCATTGCGACGCTCAGGAAACAGCAGGACGCAGGCGCAGACCTCCCGAAAATTGCCGTAATGCCCAAGAGCAAAGGTGATGTCATGATGCTTCTGTCGGCATCGTATGAGTTCGCCAGCCAGTATTCAGACCGTCCGTTCCTCACGATCTCTATGGGGCCCAAGGGAATGGTTACCCGTGTTGCGTGTGAATTGTCTGGATCGTGCATGACTTTCGGCGCGGCAGGACAGGCAAGTGCACCGGGACAGATTCAGGTTGGGGATCTGAAGGGAATGCTTGAGCTGGTGCACAGGTCATCACAGGAATAACCTTGCACACGGTCAGCCATCGGACGGCAGGGAGTCCATGAAGTTTCAGTGCGGCAGTCCCTGTCATGCAGTGCGTTACGACGGGTTTGAGTGTGTGCTGTTGATTGCAACAGAAGTTTCCGGCGTAATTATGCCTGTTTGATTGGGTTTGCTGTACGGTGATGAATGGCTTTTACTGCTGTCCGTTATGGCCGTGAAGTGATAGATAATTATGTGAAGTAAAATCCTTCTATGGTATTGCCCTCCGGTGAATCTTTTGCCGGGGGGGTTTTTGTTGTCTGCTATACTAACCGCAAAATATTTCACGGAGTTGTATTATGCCTCAAATTACAGTGCCTGAAGGAAAAATATTAGACAAGATTGACGGAACTTTACGCAATGACACACCTGAAGAATACGTCCGCCAGACCATAGAACGCCGTTTGCTTGACGAGCTGAGATACACCGCCGGACGCATCTCCGTAGAGTACGGGCTCAAGATCGGCATTCAGCGGCCAAGAGCAGACCTCATCATATGGGACGACGGAGCAAAACACTCACAGGACACCGCAAAGATCATCATAGAGTGCAAGAAGTCATCAATACCGGCAGACAGCGCAAAAGACGGGATCGAACAGCTTAAATCCTACATGACAGCCTGCCCGAACTGCGAATGGGGAATGTGGACTAACAGCCTTCAAAAATTCGTGTTCAAGAAAGAGCAAAATTCAGCCTGCGAAATTGAATTTGTAGAATACAACGACATACCCACTGCCGACGGAAAAATTATTGAACGCCCAAAACGCTCGGAACTCGTAAACGCTTCTGATGATAACCTCTTGTTCGTGTTCAGGACGTGCCACAATCACATTTACGCAAATGACGGACTTCACAAACAGCAGGCCTTTTTTGAGTTCCTCAAGATAATATTCTGCAAGATTCAGGACGAACGCAGCCTGCCTACAACGCCCATAGAATTTTACGCAACATCAAAAGAGCGCAGAAACCCGGACGGACAGCTTACCGTGAAGAAACGTATAGCATCAATCTTCGGGAACGTCAAAAAATCCTACGGCACAATATTTGACCCGAAAGACGAAATCACATTAACGCCCAGAAGCCTCGCATATGTCGTGAGCGAACTGCAGCGTTACAACCTGCTCAACACAAACATAGACATCAAAGGCAAAGCATATGAGGAGATCGTAGGCTCAAATTTACGCGGGGACAGGGGAGAGTTCTTCACACCGCGCAACATCATGAAGATGACCGTAGAAATGATAAATCCCGGCATCAATGAAAGAGTCCTAGACAGCTCATGCGGGACGGGCGGCTTTCTCGTCATGGCATTAACCCACATGATAGACACCTTACAGCGCGAATTCGAGCACGGCTTCGGACTGCCCAAATCACAATGGAGCACAGATCAGGCACGGGCTTTTGACGACAAGAAAAAGGAACTTGCTGCGAGCCAGTATTACGGCTTTGACCTCAACCCCGATTTAGTGAAAGCCACAAAAATGAATATGGTCATGAACAACGACGGAAGCGGAAACATCATGCAGGCAAATTCACTCCTGCCCCCGCACATGTGGCCGGACGATTTCCGCGCAAAACTCGCCGCATCTCTGGGGATTGACGCATCTGAACTCCGCAGCCATGACACGATAGCATTATTTGACGTTATCGTTACGAATCCCCCCTTCGGAAGCAAGATACCCATCAAGGACGATTACATATTGAAACAGTTTGAACTTGCACGCATATGGAAGCGCGACAAAAATTCGGGCGAATGGGTCATGACCGAAAAATTACAGTCTTCAGTGCCGCCGGAGATTCTTTTCATCGAACGCTGTACCCAGTTCCTGAAGGAAGGCGGAAGAATGGGGATAATTCTCCCGGATTCTATTCTTGGTTCGCCGGGACTAGGCTATATACGGCAGTGGATACTGATCAACCACAGGATAGCAGCAAGCCTTGACCTTACGCCGGACACCTTCCAGCCCCATAACGGCACGCAGACATCAATACTCCTGCTGGAGAAGAAGACGGAACGCGAGAAGACCGGAGAGGCTATCACGCACCATATAGCGAATTACCCCGTGTTTATGGCAAAAGTTGACAGGGTAGGGCATGACAGGCGGGGCAACCTGTTATACAAGCGGGACGAGGCAGGGAACGAGATAACTGAAGGCAAAGAGAAAATCATAGACGACCAGACACAGGAATTACCTGCAGTGTTTGAGGAATGGGCTGAAAAAAAAACGGCTTATTTCTGGGCGAAACACCGTACTGTTCAGTACGGCATATAAGCGAGGTATTATCGGACCCGGATTTGCGGCTTGAAGCCGGCGTGTTTGACCGTGAGGCAGGGAGAGCCGCTGAAAGTGTAGAGCAGGGGAAATTCGGTGCGGTGAAGTTCGGAGATATTGCGGTGTCGTATATGTTCGGGCGTTCGGTGAAGCTCATGCGGACAAAATCACCGTATCCTTTCTTTCAGCCTTCAAGCGTTACCGACATCAAACCCAAAACAGACGGCTATTTATATTCGCGCAAACAATCAGAGATTGACGAACTTATGATACACAAAGGCCAAGTGTTATTATCCCGTTCTGGTGCTATAGGGCGGGCAGTCTATGTGTCTGATACTCTCGACGGAAAATACTTAAGTCCTGACATGCTGCGAATTGACACCAATAACCCTGAAGACACGGGATATGTTTATGCGTACCTGAAAAGTTCAGCGGGACAGAAAATTTTGCAGTCTCTTGCATTCGGGGCGGTTATTCTTCACATAAACCCTGAACATCTGAATGATATACCCGTTCCCTATCCTCCCGAAGAAATACGCAGGAAGATTCATGAACTCGTCGTGAAGTCGTATGCCCTGCGTGATGAGTCTAATATCCTGCTCGATGAGGCCGAGTCCCTGCTGGTGCGTGAGCTTGGCCTGCCTCCGGTTGACGGCATGAAGGCCCGGGAAGGTGCAGAGTCCTTTGAGGTCAGCAGCTCGGAACTGTGCGGAAGGTTTGAGGCATCGTATCATTCTCCGCTGTTCGGCAGGATAGAAGGGATATTGCGTAGGAATGCAGGAGAAGTTATCACTGTGGGAAGTGAGAGAGTCAGCCGGAAAATAATATTGCCTGGAATATTCAAACGCGTTTATGTCGGCGAGGGTTACGGCGTTCCGTTCTTAGGGGGAAAGCAAATCGGAGAATTAGACCCTTATGACAAAAAATATTTGTCGTTCTTAAAGCATGATAAATTGATACGCGAGGTGCTAACTATACGCGAAAATATGATACTAGTAACATGTATTGGGACTGTCGGTAAAGCGGTTCTCGTTCCTAAATACTGGGACGGCTGGGCTGTAAGTCAGAATATTATGCGTGTAGTTCCTGTATCAGATGACATTGCGGGCTATATATATGTGTGGCTTGCGTCTGAATGGGGTCGTGAACTCGTAAGGCGGTATTCTTGCGGTGGTGTAGTAGAGGAGGTTAGAGACGAACATATGAGGCAGGTCCCGTTTCCGCTGTTGCGTGATGAGGGGGCACAGAAACGGATAAACAGCCTTGCTCTTGAGGCCAATGCAAAGAGGACAGAGGCATATATGCTTGAGCGTGAGGCACTTGGGATAATGGAGAAGGAAATAATACAAAAATAACCCTCAGTGCAGTATCTGAGGGTTTAAGCATATACAGGGAGAAAAAGAGACTACTTCAGAAGCCCGATATTGTGCAGGACTGTATCAAGTTTTGCGTGCTGTTCCGGCGTTAACGGCTGTATGGGTTCTGCGCACTTTCCTACGTTGTAGCCGATCATGTTCAACGCTTCCTTGATGACTACCGGGAAACTTCCCATGTTCGTGGCTATACGCAGTTCACTGAGCTTGAATTGTGCCTCAAGTGCCGCATCATATTTCCCGGCCTTGAAGTTTTCGTATATGTCTACGGCAATTCTAGGCGCAATATTCCCGCATGAAGTTATAGCCCCTGCCGCACCGTAATGCAGTGCCGCATATATCAGCGTATCCCTTCCCATCAGGACGCAGAAGCCAGGATTGTCGCGGGTAAGGCGTATATATTCCTCGCTGTTCGTCATGTCCCCGGTTGAATCTTTCACGGCTATTATGTTGGGTATCTTCGCGAGCTTCTGTATTGTCTCCGGCGCAACGGTAACATTAGTCTTGGGCTTGTTGTTGTAGATGACGATCGGAAGTGATGTGGCTTCGGCTATCTTCCGGTAATATATCTCAAGCTCTGCCTGTGTCTGGCTCACGAACATAGGAGTCAGTACGCTCAAAGCATCAACCTTCACTTCTTCCGCAATCTTCGCGAGTTCTATTGCACCCTTGGGCGTAATATGGTTTGCACCCGCATATATGTCCATCTTTCCGCGTGCATAGTTCACAGTAACTTCCAGCACATGACGGTAGAAGCCGTTGTCGAAAGCGTAAAACTCTCCTGAAGTGCCGAACGGGAACACGCCGTGAATGCCGTTGTCGATGAAATACTGCAATAACTTCTTGTATTCTTCCTCAAGGAAACGGCCGGTGTCGTCAAAAGGAGTAACGACGGGGATAACAATACCTTTGGGCTTGAACATGATAATAATTTCCCCTCTCATGAATAAATTATAGTTATGCGGTAAGGACATTATACACGCAAAAAATCAGTCTGTTTGTGAAAAATTTACGATTATTATAGAATTACGGGCATAAAAAATTTTCTGCACAGGGAGGATATTTTAATGTTGAAGAAAACAGCAATGCTCGTACTGCTGTTGATGTTCTTTGCCCCGGCATCATGGGCAGATGATGAGCCTGAAGCAGTAGAGACGACAGAAACAGCACAGACAGTTGAAGCCGCTGAAGCAGAGACCGCCGAAGAACCCGACGAGCTTGCACAGCGTGAGGCCGCGCTCAATGCCAGAGCCGCAGAACTTGAAGCCCTGGCCGCATCACTTGCAGACCGGGAAGCCAAACTTGCAGACGGTGAAAGGAACTTTGCACCCAGAGCCGCCGCACTCGCAAAGAGAAACAGCGAAATTTCCGGAGCTTCTGCCGTACTTCTCGGACGCGAGACACAGATGAACAAGCGCGAACTTGACCTCATGGCACGTGAGGCTGAACTTGCACGCCGTGAGATGAGGTTTGCGGAGGAGAGCCAGAAATTCACGGAGGCATCTGCGGCACTTGCAGGACGTGAGGCAGACCTTGCACGCAGAGAGGCAGACCTTGCAGGACGCGAGGGAGAACTCAGCGCGAAGATTTCAGCGAAGGAAGCTGCGGATCAGATCACTGCACGCGAGGCGGATCTCGTCAGGCGTGAGGCAGAACTTACGGCACGTGAAGCTACAGGAAACAGGCTCAATGCTCTTGAGGCACAGCTCAACGACAAGAGCACGGAACTTACTGCGCGTGAAGATGCAGTTACGGCGCGTGAATCGTCAGTGAAGGAACAGGAGCAGAAATTATCGGAGGCATCAAAGAAGGTTGCAGACGTTGAAGCAGGCATAGCAAAGAGGGAATCGGACATCAAAGCACGTGAAAGCGAACTTGCCAGCAGAAACCAGCAGCTTAATTCCTACACTTCCGCACTTAACTCAAGGGAGGCGGCATTAGTCAACCGTGAAACAGAGGCAGGGAAGAAGGCAAATGAAGTTCAGGAGCTGGAGACTCTCATAAAGGAACTTCCTGCATTTGACCCGGACAGCTCAACAGAAGCATCAATGATACTCACCTACAGCATACCTGCGGCACGGAGGCGCGAGCTTATCGAGATGCAGAGACGTGCATACCAGAGCTACAGCGCAAACAGGATCACACAGGCATTCGGCGAGTATGTTGCTGCGGCAGAGGCAGAACCCAACGCCAACTATCTTGCAGCATACTGGGCGGCATTGTCGGCAAGCAGGCTCAACAACAGGAGGGCTGATGCGCTGACATGGGTCAACAAGGCATTAGAGATCAACCCGAACTACAAACCTGCACAGGAATTGAAGCGGAGGCTTGAGACACCTGCACGTTCAAACACACAGCAGAGAAGGCGCACGGGAACACGTTAAAATTATCGCAGAGTAATATATTCGTTACCCCTTTGCGGTGAAATGCGGAGGGGGTTTTTTTTCAGATTTTTTCAGGAGGTGTTTTGCAGACTTGGAGGACTTATATGAAATTTTAGGAGTATCACGGGACGCATCACAGGCGGACATAAAGAAGGCATACAGGGAGCTTGTGCGCAAATATCATCCCGACACGCATCCGGGCGATAAGGATATAGAAGAGAAGTTCAAGAAGATTAACGCGGCGTATACCGTGCTGAATGACCCGGAGAAGCGCGAGAAATATGACCGGTTCGGCTCAACGACTCCCGGTTCTGATCCGTTCGGAGGAATGGGAGGAATGGATCTCGGCGATCTGTTCGGCGATATATTCTCTCAGGCATTCGGAGGGGGATTCGGCGGCGGGTTCTCGTCATCACGCAGGCAGAGGGCAGACTCACCCATGCGCGGTGATGATATTGAGATGATCGTAACCGTATCGCTTTTGGAGGCCATGAAGGGTGTATCACGTGATATTGACGTTCAGAGATGGGAGACCTGCCAGCACTGCACTGGAACGGGAGCAAAGCCGGGCACTAAGCCTGAGACTTGCCCCAAGTGCAGCGGCCAGGGACAGGTACGGCAGAGGCAGCAGACTCTTTTCGGCACAATGATGACCGTAACGACATGCCCGGACTGTCATGGGACGGGGAAAATCATACGGGACAAGTGCGATGAATGCGGGGGACGCGGACAGATACGCAAGAAGCATAAGATTGAGGTGAAGATACCTGCAGGGGTTGAACGCAATATGCGCCTGAGAATCCCCAATGCAGGAGAGGCAGGAACTAACGGCGGCAGTGCAGGGGACTTATACCTCATCATTGATGTTGAGCTGGATCCGAACTTTGAGCGCAGTGGTTCTGACCTTCACACCAACATAATAATCACTTATCCGCAGGCAGTATTGGGGACTGACACGGCGATAAAGACTCTTGACGGCACGGAGGAAACTGTAACCATACCTGCAGGGACATATCACGGACAGGTCTTGAAGGTTCGCGGAAAGGGAATGCCTAAACTGAACTCGCCGTTAAAGCTCACCGGTGATTTATATGCACACGTATATATAGATATTCCTACGGAGCTTACAGACAGACAGCGGGAATTGGTGAAAGCACTTGCAGAAGAAATGAAAGCTCCTGTTGCTGCGGATAAGCCGGGATTCTTCGACAAGTTCAAGAACCTGTTCAAGTGATGATTGCGGGAATAGGAATAGATTTGTGCAGTATCTCAAGGGTTGAGGAAGCAATAAAATCTGACTTCTTCAGGGAAGAACTGTTTTCGATTGAGGAGATAGCATACTGTGAGTCAAAAGGGAAAAACCGTGCAGAGAGCTACGCATCATGTTTTGCGGCGCGTGAGGCATTCATTAAGGCTTCCGGCTTGTCTCTGGCATCTGTAATGTTCAGCGGTAATTTCTCGTTGAGCAGGTCTGAGGACGGCGCACCGAGAATAATTTTTCCTGAATACGAGAATAATACTTTTGTATCAATAACGCATGAAGATGATTATGCGTGTGCAGTGGTAGTAATAGAGAAATAACAAAATTCATGAGAGGTGATTTATATGATTATCAGGACGCTTGATTTTGATTTGGGTTCAGTGGTGTCATGGCTGGGTTCAGGTTTCGTTGCGTTCTTCATACTAATGATAGTGCTTTCGGCGGCTATACGTATCGTGCCGGAATACAGGCGGTTAGTGCTGTTCCGTCTTGGCCGTCTTGTAGGGAGCAGAGGCCCTGGAATAGTGTTTATCGTTCCGTTCATTGACCGTTCAGTTACTGTTGATCTGCGTATACTGACTCTTGATGTTCCTGTGCAGGAGGTCATCACTAAGGACAACGTTGCGATAAAGGTTAATGCAGTGGTGTATTTCCGTGTGCTTGACCCGGCAAAATCTGTCGTTGAAGTCGAAAATTATATCGTAGCGACAAGCCAGCTTGCACAGACTACGCTGCGTTCCGTTGTAGGTTCTGTTGAGCTTGATGAAGTTCTCTCATCGCGTGAGAAGATAAATCAGGAATTACAGAAGATTATTGACGAGCGTACGGATCCTTGGGGCATTAAGGTTAGTGCTGTTGAAGTGAAGGAGCTTGAACTGCCTGAAGGCATGAAGAGGGCTATGGCGCGTCAGGCAGAAGCAGAACGTGAACGCCGGGCCAAGATCATTGCGGCGGAAGGAGAACTTCAGGCGGCAGAGAAACTTTCAGAGGCGGCCAGAAAGATGGAGACATCACCGGTAACACTGCAGCTGAGATACCTGCAGACGATACGTGAAATTTCGGGAGAACGCAACACAACAACATTCTTCCCGATACCAATGGACTTGATACAGCCTTTCATTGAGAGGCTTGCCACGAAGGAGCAGAAATCATGAAGTACAGGACAGCATACGAAATCCGCGATATGTTCATAAAATTCTGGGAGGGGAAAGGATCAAAGCACCTTCCAAGCTTTTCACTAGTTCCGGAAGACCCGTCATTACTATTCACCATTGCCGGAATGGTTCCCCTGAAACCGTATTATCTCGGCATCAAAGAGCCTGAATATCCCCGCGTTGTAACGAGCCAGAAATGCGTGCGGACTAATGATATTGAGAACGTCGGAAGGACAGCAAGGCATCATACTTTCTTTGAGATGCTCGGAAATTTCACTTGGGGAAGCTACTTCAAGAATGAAGCGATCTCTTGGGCTTGGGAGTTCCTCACGGAGCGCATTGGGCTAGAGCCTGAAAGACTCTACGCTACGATTTACACCGACGACGATGAAGCCTTCAGTGCGTGGCGCAAATTCCTTCCCGCCGAGAAGATATACCGTTTCGGGCAGGACGACAATTACTGGTTCATGGGAGATACCGGGCCGTGCGGGCCTTGCAGTGAGATATATTACGACCGCGGCGAGAAGTATTCATGCGGAAAGCCTACATGCGGTGTCGGGTGCGACTGTGATAGATACATGGAGATATGGAATCTCGTCTTTACCCAGTTTGACCGGCAGAAGGACGGAAGCCTGCCGCTGCTGCCTCACAAGAATATTGATACGGGCATGGGGTTAGAGCGTCTTGCGTCAGTGGTGCAGGGAGTTGATACCGACTACGAAACGGATCTGTTCACTCCGATGATTGAGCACACATGCAGGAAGGCCGGAATAACTTACGGGAATAATGCACGTGATGATATGGCTGTGCGTGTGATTTCCGACCACGTGAGAAGCGTTGCGTTCATGCTTGCAGATGGTGTTCTGCCGTCAAATGACGGGCCGGGCTATGTCCTCAGAAGGTTATTGCGCAGGGCTGTGCGTTTCGGCAAGTTACTGGGCTTTGATGATATGTTCCTGAATGAATACATGCCCATACTCATAAAGATAATGGGAGACCCGTATAAAGAACTCATCACGCAGAGGCCGGTAATAGAACAGATAATTACGCTTGAGGAAGAGAAATTCAACAAGACTCTTCGGCAGGGTACGGAACTTTTTGACGGCGAGATTTCGCGGCTAAAGGCACAGGGACGCAGTGAGATTCCCGGGGACGTGATATTTGCGCTGTACGATACATACGGCTTCCCCCCTGAACTTACGCGGGAGATGGCAGAAGAGCAGGGATTCACGCTTGATGATGCGGGCTTTACTGTCGCAATGAATGAACAGCGGGAACGTGCGAGATCCTCCAGCAAGCAGAAGAGGAGTGCATTAGCCGGAGACATATATACGGAACTGGAGAACGAATACGGCAAGACGGGATTCACCGGCTATGAGAGCAGTACAGGAACGGGGAAAATTCTTGCGCTGATTACGCCTGAAGGACGGACAGACAGTGCGTCGGGAGAATTTGAGCTTGTGCTGGATACTACGCCGTTCTATGCCGAGAGGGGCGGAGAAGTCGGTGATACTGGAACTATGACGGTGAACGGGCAGACAGTGAGAGTCCTGAACACCATACCGCACGGAAATATCATCGTGCATTCCGTCAGGTCTGAAGGTGTCGTGAATGCAGGTGATGAGGCTGTATGTTCCGTTGATGACGACAGGAGGAGCGCAATACGCCGCAATCATACGGCTACACACTTATTGCATGAGGCATTAGGGCGGGTGCTTGGCCGGCATGTGAGGCAGGCAGGATCTCTCGTAACGGATGAGTTTCTGCGGTTCGATTTCACGCATCATTCACCGGTAACTGATGAGGAGATTGCACAGGCTGAGGAGATCATCAACCGTGAAATACTGCGCAACATTGAAGTGAATATCTCTGAACACTCAAAGGACGAGGCGCAGTCATTAGGTGCTAAGGCTCTGTTCGATGAGAAATACGGCGATGTTGTGAGGGTTGTAGACGTTCCGGGATTCTCTATGGAGTTATGCGGAGGACTCCACGTCAGGCGCACGGGGGATATAGGCTGCTTCAAGATTTTGCGCGAGGAGAGTATCGGATCAGGCACTAGAAGGATTCTTGCTGCTACGGGAATGAATGTTTTGACGGTGCTGCAGAAACTTTTTGCGCTCAGGACATCACTTACTGCACTGCTTTCTACTGATGAGGACGGGCTTAACGTCAGGGCTAAGGCACTGGTTGACGAGCTGAAGACCATACGGAGCGAGATACAAGCCATAAAACTGCGCGAGCTTGTCGAGAACTCAGAGAGATTCTTTGAGCGTGAGGACGTTAACGGCGTAATGCTTCAGGTTGGGAGATTCCCGAATGTCCCTGCCAACATGCTGCGTGATATAGGCGACAAGGTGAAGGCAAGACCGGAGGCAAATATAGTTGTGCTTGCGTCTTTGGGCGACGATGAGTCATGCCAGCTTGTAGTTATGGCGGACGATAAGGCTGTTGCTATGGGCGTGAATGCCGGTGCGCTGGTGAAGGAGGCTTGCGCTGTTCTCGGCGGCAAGGGCGGCGGAAGGAAGAATCTTGCTCAGGGCGGGGGACGCGACGGGACGAAACTTGATTCGGCACTGAAGAAGATTCGGGAGCTTGCTGCTTCTCAGGTGAAGTAGGGGAATATTTTTGTGATTGAGCTTCCTGTAATGACGGGAGGCTCTTTTTTTGTGCGTGAATAAAAATTTTGCAGTTTTGTTTTTGGTTTTGTCTTTGTGAATTATTGCGAGTGCTGAAAAATTTTAACTTTTTTGTAGCTGAAAATGTAGTTGAAAAATTAATCTTCTTGTCTCTGAATGATTCCTTGTCAAAATTATATCATTTCTCCTCAATTCAACAGCAAAATATAAAAGCAAGTATAATTCAAAATATATTTGCTCAGGAGAGGAAAAAATCATCATGAACATAAAATCAAAGGCTTATCCTGCAGGAATGGCTCTGTACAGGTCATGCGTGAGGACATTCTTTGCATTGGGCGGCCTGAATATCTTAAAGCGCAAATACAAGGACATTGCAGAACGCACCGGAGAAGTTGCCGGTATTCCAGAAGGCTCAATATGGGTTCATGCCGTATCTGTCGGTGAAGTCCAGTCCGCAAGCTCACTGATCCGCCGCATAAAGTCCAAAAGCGCATATCCCTGCGTGATCTCAACCGTAACGCCTACAGGCAATGACACAGCACACAGACTCCTTGACGGTATAGCCGACAGGATCATATACAGCCCGTTTGATCTTGGGCAGTTCGTATCACGTTCACTGAACAGCATAAACCCTGTCGCATATATCACGATGGAAACGGAACTATGGCCGGAGATTCTCTCACAGCTCAAGGCACGGAACATCCCCGCGTTTCTTGCGAACGGCAGACTCTCGGAAAAGAGCTTCAGGAATCTCAAGCGCACAAAATATTTCTGGCAGGGAGTCCTTGAATGCCTCGCAAAGTTAATGGTGCGTTTCGATGAGGACAAATCAAAATTTCTGGCTCTCGGTGTGCCTGAAGACAAGATAACCGTAACGGGGGACTGCAAGATAGATGCGCTTCTTGACCGCCGGAAGACTGCAGGCCCGGACAAATGGAGCTGGCTTCGGAAGAAAGATGCGCCGCTGTTTGTTGCAGGCAGCACGCATCAGGGAGAGGACGATATAGTTATCGCGGCATTCAGGATTCTGCGCAGGAAATACCCTGACGCAAGGCTCGCCATAGTTCCCCGCCACCCTGAACGTGCATTGATGGCCGTAGCTTCCGCGCTGCCGTACCCGGAACTTCATGCGGAACTGTTATCGCACATAGACCCGGACAAAAGATTCGAGGCAGATATTATCGTAGTTGACCGCATAGGCGTGCTGTTTGACCTGTATGCTGCTGCTGATGCTGTCTTCGTCGGCGGGAGTCTCGTCGAGAAGGGCGGGCAGAATCCATTTGAGCCGGCACTGTTCGGACTCCCGGCAGTTCACGGGCCGTGCATGACGGATTTCCCCGACACATCACGGATGGACGCTATGGGAGCGGCTGTGTGCGTGAACAGCGACTCGGATCTGGCGCACACATGGGAGGAGATGCTTGAGCCTTCTGCACGGAACAAGGCACTATATGACTGTGAGGCATATTTTGCGACGCTTGGAGGTGCGGCGGAAAAAACTTGGGACATAATTGAAGCCTGTATGCTTGACAGAAAAGGGGGCGAGGGATAAAATACCTTTCGTTGCGTTTAAGCGGGCGGATAGTTCAGCGGTAGAACACCTGCTTTACACGCAGGGGGTCGTAGGTTCGAACCCTGCTTCGCCCACCAGATTTAAGTTTACGCGGGGTCGTAGCTCAGTCGGTTTAGAGTGTCGGCCTGTCACGCCGAAGGTCGCGAGTTCAAGTCTCGTCGGCCCCGCCAGATTAAATCAGGAAAGCAGGGCGGGATAGCTCAGTTGGTAGAGCAACGGACTGAAAATCCGTGTGTCCCCGGTTCAATTCTGGGTCCCGCCACCATGTAAAATATAATTGCGGAAGTAGCTCAGGGGTAGAGCACAACCTTGCCAAGGTTGGGGTCGCGGGTTCAAATCCCGTCTTCCGCTCCAGTAAATGAGAAATTAACAGCTTCGGGGCTTTTGCTCGGAGGCTTTTTTTGTATCCTCGTATATTTTCAGTCAGAAAGGAAGTAATCTTTATGCGCAATATTAAGTTCTGGTGCTTTATGTCCGTTATGATTCTGGCAGTGTTTGCGTTTTCAGGGTGCGGAGGGGGAAGCCTTGATCCGCAGGATGATTCGGCTTCATCGGAAGAAACTTCAAATGAAAATACGGATTTAGCGGTACCTAATGATTATCCTGATACGTACGATACTGCAAGAGTACTCAGCGGAGAGTGGGCGATAATCAATGAAACTTCGGACACTGCAAATGACATCACTATCGAGCAGGGCGGGACTACTGTTGTATTGCATTTTATTGCTTCAGATGTGAGCTTTTCGAACACGGAAATAGCTAAAAATAAAGAAGGCAACACAGGGAACAGCGGGACATCACATGTTAAAGGCGTAATGAAATGGTTTGCAACTATAACTGTACCCAGTAGCACAATAGTAGGCGATACTCCTGTTACGACGTACGATATTTACCGTGAGACGGTATCACAGGACATTGACAGCGACGTAACCATGATACGGGCAGGCAAGGACACATGGCGTTGCAGTTTCAATCTTAATGGCGAATACGGGCAGAGAGGCACTGCAATGGACATTAAGATACTTTCTGCAACTACTATGCTTGCTGATATACAGGATACTTTCAGCATGGACGTATCTGGAGTAGAGGGAACGTTAAAATTCCCGTATGAGAAAGAGTTATATTACAGGAAAAAATAATCATCCCCGCCCGCAATAGAATCTGAAGCCGCATTCCCTGCACACGTCAGGATCTTTTGCACGGTGATTGAAGTCTTTAGCCATTATCCTGCTGACGGTTTCATCGAAGCCCTTCATGATTCCGTCAGCTTCGTTTTTGTCGTATGTGTAAGTTATCTCCGGGTCTTTGTCCTCTTCGCCGGTGTAGTACAGCTTCATGCGATCCACTTCAAGCCCCAGCGAATGCCAGGCAAGATACGCATAAACGTTAAGCTGTCTCCTGTACGTCTCCAGATGTTCCCTGTCCCTGTTGATATTGATATTGGGTTTTGGCCCGGACTTGAAGTCAACAATCTCAACCTCGCCATCACGAATGCAGAGCAGATCTATTTTCCCTTCAAGGATATAGTCATCACGCACAAGGTTCAATTCCGTCTCAGCCCGCGCAACAGCAGACCAGTCCGCACCGTTCCAGCGTACATAGCGCATAACCTGACTGAATGCCGTATCACGTGAAGCCTGATTCAGGTACACCTGCCCGGTACGTGAAAGATATTCGTAGTTCGCATTCAGCCATTCGGATATATTCTGCTCGTTTATGCTCTTAGAGTCGCTGTTCAGCACAGCCCGGTGAATGTCCTCAATCGTTGCGTGAACCAGAGTACCCAGAAACGTTGAATTTGATATGTGCGGAGTAAATTCAAGCTCCCGGAAAAATTTATACTGCATTGGGCATGTCTCATACAGCAGTATATGCGACGTGAATGAATATATATTCTTCAGCCCGCTGTCCCGTGATGCGCTTATCTCTATTTCAGACGGATTGAAGGCTTCCTCTGCATCCTCTAACTTGTTGTAGGGAGAATCAAAATATTTGCTTGGTGAGTTTGGATTCTCCAGGCACGTAAGCACTAACAGATCCCTTGCCCGTGAGAACGCAACATAAAACAATCTCCAGAAATCGAAAAACTTTATCTGTTCTTCAGGCTCAAATTCCGGACGGCGCGAATAGTCATGCTCTATGCTGTTCACCAGCTCCCCGCCTCTGTTGTTGTCCGGCCTTGGTGATGACCACAAAGAGTCAACGAACACTACCGGAAATTCCATGCCTTTAGCCTGATGTATAGTCATGAACGCAACATGCCCTGAAGGTATTATGCCGTCATCGCTCTCGTATTCATCAAGCCCCTCTTCAAGCTGGAATCTCATATATATATTCATCAGCATCATGAACTGTGCAGCCATGTACTTTGAGTTTATGTTGTTGACATTGTAGCTGTACTCGTAATCGCGCAGGACTTTCACCAGCCGTGCAAGATTCCGGGCTGGCCTGAGATCCTTTACGCTGCCGTTAATGTCCGCGTCAAGTGCATGGTTGAAAGGCAGGAATGCGAACAGCTCATACATTAAGTCGGAATATGTGTAGTTGGTGTAGCCGTTTAATTTGCCGTGATAGTTTCTCTTGTCCAGAAGCCATTTTTTGAGGGAAGCATATTGCGGCTTGTCGATATATCTCGCTACATGCTTCAGGCAGTTCCTGTAGTACGTTATGTAGTCCGGCTCTGTCCCCTGAAAGCTGAATGCTCCGGAGTTCAATGACTTCAGATATTCCGGAAACATTGAGATTAAGCACCCTAACGCAAAATGTATTTCGCTCCTCTTGAAGAACATGCTTGAACGCGGAGAATATACGCTTATGTTGTGATTCTCCAGATACTGCGATAATTCTTGGGCATCCCTTGACTTCACCGAACGGAACAAAAACACGATCTGGTTATAGTCCGAAACGTTAAGCGATTTGATGAAGGCTAATATGTGTTCGTGCCATTCTTCTTTGTCGTTCATCCCTGCAAGGCGTATCACAGAAGGCGTGTTTGCTGGTGATCTGTATGCTTCAAGTTTCTTGGGATTGCGGAACTCTCCCCAGCCGAAAAATTTTCCGGTATCATTCATCCATTCGCTGAAGAAATTTATGATGTCAGGGCGGGATCTGTAGTTCAGCATTAACCGTACAGTTCTGCACTCGCTTTTACCGAACCTTCCGGGAAACTCCAGAATATTTCTGACTGTTGCCCCCCTGAAACGGTATAAGCTCTGGTCATCATCGCCGACAACACAAATATTCTTGTTCTCTCCTCCCAATAAGAATATCAATTGTTCCTGAACGTAATTAGTGTCCTGATATTCATCAATCATTATGTACTTTATCTTTTCCTGAAGGCTTGAGAGTACTGCGGGATTGTCGCGCAGAAGCCTGTACGTTACCGACAGCATTGCGGAACAGCTCATAGAGTTATTTGCGGTGAGAATCTCATCATGCACCTTCAAGGCTTGGCCAAGTGCCTTGACTGCAGGGTCATCATCGCGCATGAGTTCTTCCGGGTCAATCAGCTCTTCCGACAGCGAATTAATGCAGTCTCTGAGTTCGCCGGCTCTCTTCCATTTTCCCGGGTGCACAAAAATTTTCTCTATGTCCGGAATTTCATCGAACTTTGCCATGTTCTGAAGGATAATGTATGTCTGCCCGAAATCATCAAGTATCCTGAAGTTCTTACGGAAGCCGGTATACTCTGCGTAATCGTTCAATATTCTCTGGCATATCACATGAAACGTCCCGATATACATTGCGTTTATGTCCGCCTGAATATTTCGTGATGCAAGCTCTTCCGTGATCCTTGCCGTGAGTTCTTTTGATGCCTTGTCGGTGAATGCCGCCATCATTATGCTTTCAGGTTTCACGCGTCGTTTCTGTATCAGGAACACTGCCCGCTGTACTAGCGTAAATGTCTTTCCCGTTCCCGGCCCCGCAATAATCAGCACAGGCCCGGACGATGAGGTGATAGCTTCTTTCTGTGCCTCGTTTGCGTTCCCAAAATCGAAATCAGAGAAATCTTCAGGCTTGGCCTTCGTATCCTCCTGCTTGTCCTGTGATGGCGCAATGTTCTCATCCTCGCCGAGATATGACGCAAGAGCTTCTTTCGGGTTCTTGTCGTTGATGAAACGCAGAACGGATTTGTCCGCGTTCCGTAAGTCTTTGCGCGAGGCTATGATTATGCACTCGTCTTTTGCGCTGTTAGTCTCCTGTGCGTATGATGCTGGTGTGTCGGGCAGTGCGTAATGTACCGCAAACTTTATGTCATTCCCTGCAACCTGCCTGTACAGTACACGGGGGATAATGGTGATTCTTTCGTCTATGCCGTCATAATCCCTCAATATCTCCCTGAGCTTGTAGACTTCTTCAGGTGTTGAACAGAATATTACGCCGTTCATGCCGTTTTTCTGGTTCAGTATATCTTTCAGTGCCGCAGGTTTGTCTTCTGTCCGCACAATCCTGAAAGACACTTCCGGACGCTTGAATCCCGTTACGATCCTTAAAGGCGTGCGCAGAGCCTTCATGATTTCCTGACGCTGTGCGGGACTCTCAGCTCCCGTGAATATCCCTGCAGGTATGCGTCTCGCTGTGATTGAGTCAGTATATTCCCTGCATTCCTTCAGGTCTGCCGGTGAAATCATCGCAATCATTGAGACTTCTGCAGCTTTCAGGGCTGTCATGATGTCTGACTCTTTGAGCTGCGGGAGTGCCGAATACAGCAGCTTGCACGTTCCGTTCCTGACCTTGCGCAGGAGTTCGCGTTTCTTGGCGGGAGTGATTGATGACGTGAGGGATTCTGTGTGTGCATCCGGGATATTCTCCGGAGGTTCTGACGGGGTTATGACGAGGGTAATTCCGGGCATGAGCAGTGCAGGGAGACGGTAACATATGCTTTTGCCGTAGCTGTCTGGCATGGAGCAGAACACGTCCCGTCCGGACAATAACGCATTGATGATGTCCTCCTGCCCGGGCCTGAAGGAGTCGTAGCCGAAATGCTGGCGCAGTAATGACACGAGATAGTTCGGCTTCTGGGGCTTTGGTGCTGTAGGTTGGGGTTCTGGTTCAGGGCGGCGGGTCTGAAGCATGGCCGTTAGCTTGCGGCTCTGTTCCTGCATTTCCGTTATGCGGGTCTTTAGGCTGGATATTTCCGTGTCTCTGGCTTCAAGCTCTTTGCGGCTGGCTTCAAGTTCCTGCTTAGTGTCTGTGAGTTCGGTGCTGAGTGAGGCTATCTGTTCTTCCTGAAGGGAAATTTTTTCATTCAGCAGTCTCATTCTGGCATTGATTAAGTTTTGTACCTGATTCTTTTCTTCTCCCGTCAAGTTATTCCACTCCCTTTGTTATGAGAGCTATTATAACCCGCTGGAAAATCAATTATTCCTATTGCACAGGTTCAAATATATTCATGAAGTATTCTTCCGGTGTGATTGCTTTTATGGTGCTGGCCTGAAAGTCTTTCGTGTTTCTCGTGATGATGTATTCTGCCTTGATGCGTTCTGCTGTGGTGCTCTGTACTGCGTCCTCAAAATCCCGCCATTTCATGTTTGCCGCTGTCTCAATGTCTGACATTGTCAGGTCTGCAAACCTGAACGTCAGGGACAAAGCCGCAATCATTTCCTGTCTTCTTTCCGGCGTTAATTCTTTTCTCATTACGTATGATATATTCATAGGACTCATAGCAGATATGTAGCCTGTAACAGATTCATAATACTCGCAAACACTCCATATCTTGAACGATGACTCAAAGTATGGTTCTCTTACCTGCAAGACATCAAGAAGTATATTCGTATCAATCAGCAATATCATATTTCTTCCTCAATGCTTCTTCTTTTATTTTGTCGACATCAGCATTACCATGAAGGATACCTGCAAGCCTCTCTGCCGCAAATGATACTACCTTATTTCTAGGCAGAAACCGGCCTATTTCTTTTCCGTCCTTCGTCATGATTATCTCTTGGCCGTTTTCCATCATGTCAAGATATTCGCTTATATTCTCTTGAACAGCCTCACGGGATGCTACAGGACTAAGCATGAATATTACCTCCTCAAAAACTATATTCCTCCCTCTAAGTAACTGAAGGAGGAATTATATTATACATGCTTATTCATTAATGGTTTCCACCACTCCGGATTGTCCAGATACCAGCGGATAGTTTTCTTTATGCCCTCCGCAAACCTTGTTTCCGGAAGCCAACCCAGACGCAGATATATCTTTGCGGGGTCAATAGCATATCTCAAATCATGCCCCTTCCTGTCCGCAACAAACTCTATCAGGCTCTCCGGCTTCCCCAGCTCCCTGCATATCAGCCGGACAATGTCTATATTCCGCATCTCGTTGTGCCCGCCAATGTTGTACACCTCACCGACGGAAGCATCATCGCGCACAATCATATCTATTGCCCGGCAGTGATCCTCAACGTAAAGCCAGTCCCGCACGTTAATCCCCTGACCGTAGACAGGCAAAGGCTTATCGTGAAGCGCATTGATGATCATTAACGGTATAAGTTTTTCCGGGAAATGATACGGCCCGTAATTGTTCGAACACCGGCTGATACTCACAGGCAGATTGTAGGTTCTGTGATACGCCTGCACAAGCATATCCGCTCCGGCCTTTGAGGCAGAATACGGCGACGAGGCTTTCACCGGCGAACTTTCCGTGAAGAACATATCCGGACGGTTCAGCGGCAAGTCTCCGTACACTTCATCGGTGCTGACCTGATGATAACGTTTCACGCCGTACTTCAGGGACGCATCAAGCAGTACGCCCGTGCCTAATGTGTTAGTGAAAAGGAATATTCCCGGGTCATTGATTGAGCGGTCTACATGGGATTCTGCCGCAAAGTTTATGACTGTATCAGGGCGTTCACGTTCAAATAATTCATATATCCTTGCCCTGTCGCATATGTCCAGATGAAAGAAATCAATCTTTCCTGCCGCAATGACTTCTTTTAGTGTATTTATATTTCCGGCGTATGTTAATTTATCTATGCAAATGATTCTGTCTTCAGGGTGATGCTTCAGTTCATGGAAGATAAAATTGCTCCCGATAAATCCTGCACCGCCCGTTACTATAATCTTCATGACAACAGCTCCTTTAATGCAGGCAGTACTTTATCCTTATCTGACAGGTTCAGCGGAACATTCACGGCAGGCCAAGAAATATTTATGTCCGGGTCATTCCATATTATCCCGCCCTCGTCGTCAGGGTGATAGAAATCATCGCACTTGTAGCAGAACTCCGCAAATTCCGACAGCACAAGAAACCCATGCGCGAACCCTCTCGGTATCAGCAGCTGTTTGTGATTCTCCTCCGTAAGCTCAATGCCGAAATACTGACCGAATGTCCTGCTCCCCCTGCGTATATCTACAGCAACATCATAGACATTGCCGCGAATTACACGGACTAACTTTGTTTGGGGATAATTCTTCTGGAAGTGCAACCCTCTCAACACGCCTTTAGTGCTGCTGCTCTGGTTGTCCTGAACGAATGTTATATCGAGTCCGGCCTCCTGCATATCCCGCAAATTGTATGTCTCGCTGAAATATCCCCGTTTGTCCCCGTGCACTGCCGGAGTGATCACGCAAAGCCCCTCAATCCCACCTGCATTATATTCAACCTTAATCTGTCCCATTTGAAGCTAAATACCTCCTCAATGCGTCTTTCCAGTCCGGCAATGGCACAAAGCCTTCTGCTTTAAGTTTGCTTTTGTCCAGACGTGAATTATATGGACGCTTGGCCTTCGATAACCCGTATTCTGCCGTAGTTACGGGAATAACATTAACGCTGACTCCTGCCTGCGAGAATATCTCGCGTGCGAAATCGTACCAGCTGATATATCCTCCCTCATTCGTTGCGTGATATATCCCGAATCTGTCCGTAAGATTCATATCTGCCAGCAGCCGCGCAAGGTCAGGCGTATATGTCGGTGTTCCTGTCTGGTCATTCACTACCCGCAATGTGTCATGTGTCTCTGCTAGTTTCAGCATGGTGCGCACAAAGTTACTGCCGTGTTCGCCGAATACCCACGCAATGCGGACGATAAAATATTTCCGCAAATATCTCTTCACAGCAAGCTCACCTTCAAGTTTCGTCTGCCCGTAATAGTTCAGCGGCGAAAATGCTTCGTCTTCCGGTCTCCATGCTTCCATCCCTGTGCCGTCAAACACATAATCCGTGCTGATGTACGTCATGACTGCTCCGGAATCCGCACAGGCTCGCGCAATATTCTCTGTCCCTTTGACGTTCACCGCATATACTTTCGGCCTGTTGGTGTCATCTTCGGCGGAGTCTACTGCTGTCCATGCGGCACAATGTATCACGCGTGAGGGCTGTATGTTCCTGATTGCGTCATTCACGGCTTCTGTGTCGGTGATGTCGAGCTGTATGTACCTGCACGGCTCTTCACCCGAATATTCTCCCTGAATGTCCGAAGCTGTGCACGCAATGCCACGCGATGAGAACTCACGCACTAAATCACGGCCAAGCTGACCGTTTGCACCGGTAATGAAAATATTACTGCTATCTGACATCTATATACTTCCCTTCAACTACATCTTTCAGGTACTGCCCGTATTGGTTCTTTCTGAACTCCTCATAGAGCCTCATAACGTCATTGCGCGTAATCCAGCCGTTAAGGTATGCAATCTCCTCAAGGCAGGCTATCTTCCTGTGCTGGTGTGTCTCTATTGTCTTCACGAAATTCGTTGCGTCCGCAAGGCTCTCATGCGTCCCGGTATCCAGCCACGTGAAACCCTGCCCTAGAAGCTCTACATTCAGTTCACCGCGCTCAAGGTATATGCGGTTCAGGTCAGTAATCTCAAGCTCTCCTCTCTTTGACGGCTTCAGGCTCTCCGCAAACTCTACAACCCTGTTATCATAGAAATACAGGCCCGTTACGCAATAGTTGCTCTTGGGTTTTTCCGGCTTCTCTTCAATTGATACTGCGTGGCCGTGCGAATCAAACTCAACGATTCCGAATCTTTCCGGGTCATCCACATAGTAGCCGAAAATCGTAGCTCCTTTTCCCTGCTCTGAATTGCTTACTGCCTCATCAAGGCGGCGGATCAATCCCTGTCCGGCAAAAATATTGTCCCCCAGAATCATTGCGACAGAATCACTGCCGATAAACTTTTTCCCGATGATGAATGCCTGTGCTAATCCTTCAGGCTTGGGCTGTTCCTCATAGCAGAAATTCACGCCGAACTGATTGCCTGTACCGAGAAGTTTCTCGAATCTAGGCAGGTCTTCAGGCGTTGATATTATGAGTATGTCGCGTATCTTGGCCTGCATTAAGATTGAGACGGGATAATATATCATCGGCTTATCGTATACAGGCAGAAGCTGTTTTGACGTTACGAGCGTAAGAGGGTATAAGCGTGTACCGCTTCCTCCGGCTAAAACTATTCCCTTCATTAGTTATCCTCCTTTCAGCAAATAGAGTGTTGCAATGGCTGTATAATAGCACACAAAAAATTTCACACTTTATATAATGAGGAGAATATATCTTGAAACTTGATGAACATGAAGTAAACGAGATAGCTTTAGAATCCCGCTTAGTCCTCACAGAACAGGAATTAGCCGGAGCTGTCCGTTACATAAATAACTTTCTTGATATGCTTGACCGGTTCAAAGAATTAGACCTTAAAGACGTTGAACCCTTCAGTTTTGCCGAAGCCCTAGAATGCCCCCTGCGTCCCGACACAGTAATATCATTCCCTGCAACACAGGCAATATTAGACGAAAGCGAACACGTTGACGGCCCGTACTTCAAGGTGCCCAGAATAGTGGAGGCGGAATAATGGAACTGTATGAACTGAATCTGAATGATGTCATTGAAGGACTGAAGGCAAAAAGATTTTCACCGTCGGAGCTTTACGCCTCATGCAAACAGAGAATAGACACCTGCGAACCCAACATACACGCATTCATCACGCGCACGGACGACACACAGCCGCAAACCGGGAATGACGGCGGGATATTCGCGGGAGTCCCGACAGTCCTGAAGGATAACCTCTGCACTAAGGGTATACGCACAACTGCAGCAAGCAGGATTCTCGGCGACTGGAAGCCACCATATGACGCTACAGCATGGAAATATCTCCGTGAGGCAGGAGCTGTCCTGATGGGCAAGGTGAATATGGACGAGTTCGCGATGGGCAGTACTTGCGGTAATTCTGCATTTGGCCCGACACACAATCCGCACGACATATCACGCGTTCCGGGAGGAAGTTCGGGAGGAAGTGCCGCTGCTGTCAGTGCAGGTTACGTCCCGTTCTCACTGGGGAGCGACACTGGCGGCTCAATACGTCAGCCGGCATCATTCTGCGGAGTATACGGCTTCAAGCCCACATACGGAATGGTCAGCAGGTACGGCCTGATCTCTTACGGCTCATCACTGGATCAGATTGGCCCATTCGCACGGACTGTACGGGATCTGCAGTTAGTTATGTCGGTGCTTGCACAGTATGACCCGATGGACTCCAGTTGTTTCCGCGAAAAGAATCCGGACTTTACGCACAGGGAGGACGTTAGCCTGAAGGGGAAACGTGTTGCGCTGGTGAAAGAATTTCAGGACTTCACGCTCGATGCCCCTATAGCTGAGGCAATGACGAGAACACGCAAAGTTCTTGAGGACGAAGGAGCGATTATCGCTGAAGTGTCCCTGCCTGTAGTTGCGAGATATGCTGTTGCGTGCTATTACGCCCTCGCAATGAGTGAGGCGCATACCAACCTTGAGCGTTATGACGGAGTGCGCTACGGATACACCGTTACGGATGCGGCAGGAGTGAAAGAGATGTTCGAGCGCGTTCGGTCATACGGTTTCGGCAGTGAGGTCAAATCACGCATTATCGCCGGGACATGCCTTACAGAGCCTTCAAGGTGCGATGAATATTACGTTGCTGCCACAAAGGTACGGACACTTATAGCTCAGGAATTTGCGCGGGCATTCGGTGAGACTGATTATATCTTACAGCCCGTAACTCCCTCGCTTCCGCACAGAATCGGCGAAGAGGACGAGGACGAAATGAAAGTGTATGAGACGGATCTGTATACACTGCCGGTGAACTTGGCCGGGCTTCCGGGGCTGTCATTCTTCACGGGATATGCGGGGAATCTTCCTGTAGGGCTTCAGCTCATAGGGCCAAGATGGAGTGATTCCGGACTGCTTGATGCAGGGGTAATTCTTGAGCGTCATTTAGGATCGCCGAAAATCGCAAACGGAGGTATTTAGCTAGCCATGTCTGAACTAACATTTACGCCTGTAATAGGAATAGAGATACACATACGCCTGAAGACGGATACAAAGATATTCTGTTCATGCTCCACCAACCCGGAATCACCAGCAAACACTAATATTTGTCCAGTATGTATGGGTTTGCCCGGCTCGCTTCCGAGACTGAATCACAACGTTGTAGAGAAAGGAATGCTGGCAGGTTTAGCGTTAAACTGCTCCGTACAGCCTAAATCATTATTCTTCCGCAAATCATATTTCTACCCGGACTTACCCAAAGGCCACCAGATAAGCCAGTGTGATCTGCCTGTTGTTGCTGACGGGTATATTGAGGTGCATGACGCAGACGGGAATCTCAAGAAGATACGCGTGAATCACCTGCACCTTGAGGAAGATGCTGCAAGTATGCACCACAGCGCATCAGACGGCAGGCTTGAGGGCGCGGCAACATCATACGTGGACTATAACCGCGCAGGTATGCCGCTCGGTGAAATCGTCTCAGAACCGGACATATCATCGGCACAGGAAGCAGTTGAATACGCAATGAACCTTCAGAGGAGGGTGCGTTATGCCGGTGCAAGTGATGCAGATCTCGACAAGGGCATGATGAGATTTGACGCTAACGTTTCGCTGAAGTGTTCTGACGGACGCTGGGGAAGAAAAGTTGAAGTGAAGAACATGAATTCATTTAGGGCATTGGAGCGCGCTATAGAGTTCGAGATTAAGAGGCAGAAGAAAATACTGCTTTCGGGCGGTGAAGTATTGCAGGAAACCCGACACTGGAATGACGCAAAGGGAGTAACGAGTGCTTCACGCGTCAAGGAGTTCTACAGGAAGTTCATTGTTGAGCCGGATCTGCCTCCGCTCATCGTGAATCAGGAATGGATTGACCGTGTAACTGCCATGATGCCGGAAATGCCGGATGTTAGGGCAAACAGATACGTCAATGATATGGGTCTGCCTCGTGATGTCGCTGAAGTCATCACGGACGACAAGAATCTTGCGGACTACTTCGAGTCATGCGTCAAGGCCGGAGCTAACCCGGTAAGGGCCGCGCACTGGGTACGCACTGAAGTTTTGCGGGTGCTGAATGAACGCGGGCAGAAGATAGATGCTTTCACCGTGAAGCCGGAAGTTCTTGCTGGCTTGGTGTCCAGGGTTGACGATAGAAAGCTGTCTACAACTCAGGGCAAAGAGGTATTCGACTATATGTGCGCGAATGGTGCAGGGCTTGAGGACGCGGTAAAGGCACTCGGCATCACTGAAGGCGGGGTTGCAGGAAACGCGCTCAATGACATTATTGCGGCGGTGATTGCGGCAAATCCTGACGTTCTTGAAGAGATAAAATCAGGCAAGGACAAGAAGGGAAAGAAACTGAAATTCCTTCAGGGGCTCGTGATGAAAGAAACTAAAGGACAGGCAAAACCGCAGGAAGTTGCAGAAGCTATAGCTAAGGCACTGGAATAAATATAATTTCAGGAGCGGGATTATTATTGTCCTGCTCCTGTTTTTATGGATAAATGACGGATAAAAGCATCAGAAAAAATTACATATATAACCTGACATATCAAATCCTTTTACTGATTACACCGCTGATTACTACTCCATATCTTGCACGTGTTCTTGAGGCTGACGGCATAGGAACTTTCAGCTTCATTGACTCTATAGTCGTATACTTCTCATCATTTGCCAGCTTGGGTATCGGTACATTCGGACAGCGTGAAGTTGCATATTTCAGGGACAACATAAAGGAACGAAGCCGGATATTCTGGGAGCTTAAAGCATTGTCCGTGATAAATATCACAATAGTTACAGCCATATATTTAATTTTCGTTTACTTTTATGCTGAGGACAACATAGCTTTATATCTGATAATGGTACTGCGATTAACGGGTGGCATTTTTGACGCTTCATGGTTTTTTGCCGGTATGGAGGAGTTCAGAAAAATAGTTGTGAGAAATATCATCGTAAAGATACTGGATATAGCTTTTATATTCCTGTTCATAAAACAGAAAACAGATTTAGCCCTGCATGTCTTCGGGGTATATTTCTTCATAATTTTAGGTTCGGTATCTTTGCTGGGATACCTGCCTGCATACATTGACAAGCCTGACATAAAATCACTGAGGCCATACAGAAATATAAAAACAATATGGTCTATGTTCATTCCTACAATCGCAATACTGATATATACGACTCTGGACAGAATCATGTTAGGAATATTCACGCAAGGAGCATTAGAGAACGGCTACTATGAGCAGTGCATGAGGATAACGAGAATTACGCTTATGTTCGTTACGTCTCTGGGAAGCGTCATGATCCCTAGAATAGGCTATCTCTTCGGCAGGAATGAGCACGACAGAATAGAACTGTACATGTACAGGAGCTACAGGTTTGTGCTGTTTCTGGCTGTCCCGTCATTTCTTGGGCTTTGCGCGGTGTCCGGGAATCTCGTCCCGTGGTTCTTCGGTGCAGGGTACGATAAGGTTTCCGGGCTGCTGAAAATATCCGGTATGCTGTTCATCGCAATCGGCATCAGCAACGTTACGGGCATTCAGTATCTCATACCTACAAGCAGGCAGAACATATATACTCTTACTGTTCTTGCCGGGGCAGTGCTGAATTTCACGCTGAATATCTTTCTTATACGCTTTTTCATGTCATATGGTGCTTTGACTGCATCGGTCATAGCAGAAAGTTTTATTGCGGCTCTTCAACTGTACATACTTCGCGGCGAACTAAGTTTCAGGAAAATAATATCTTCAGGCAAAAACTATTATATTTCCGGACTCATCATGTTTGGAGTGTTGGAGATGATAAATAAAAATCTTCTCCCTTCGGCAGTAAATACTTTGATCCTTATCATAACCGGCAGTGCAATTTACTCTGTCATGCTTATTGTTTTGAGGGATGAATTTTTTATCGACAGCCTTCACAGGTTCGCAGGCTGCATCACGAAAAAAATTCACCGTTCATGAAGAAAAGCAGGGAGGGTTATTCCTCCCGTTTACGCAAGTTTGCCGTAATCCTCATCAGATACTGGTTCGCACCATTCCGTAGAAGTCCTTTCACCAGCAACTTCAACGGCCAAGTGCTGAAACCACGAATCTTTTGCCGCACCGTGCCAGTGCTTGACGTTCGCAGGGATATTCACGACATCACCGGGCTTCAGCTCGCGTGCTGGCTGTCCCCACTCCTGATACCAGCCCCGTCCGGCAGTAACGAGCAGTATCTGTCCTCCGCCATTTTCCGCGTGGTGAATGTGCCAGTGATTGCGGCATGAAGGCTCAAATGTTACGTTCCCGATAACTACCTGCTCAAGCGATAACATGTTCAGATAGCTCTGCCCGTCAAAATACTGCGCATATGCGTCGTTCTTGTTTCCGATTGGGAATGCGCTTAGTTCCTGCATAAAATACAGCCTCCTCAAAAATTTTTTCTATTCTATCATCTTGCGAAACCCTATACAGGCTCATTGATTTTGTGTCTGGCTTCCTGCTGTTATGGCATATGCCAAATCTGTAACATGTTCTGAAGACTCTGCGCACCAAAATATTTGTGCATAACCGTCAAAATATTATACCGCCTCAAACCAGTAACTCGTTATTCGTTAAAAGTTATGCAGTCAAAAAATATTTGAACAGGCTATAATACTTTCACAAAAAACAATTCAACAAAGAAAGGAAGAATTAATTTGCTGAAGCATCATAAAATTTTTATGCTGGCTTTGTTGCTTCTGTGCATGTCATCAAGCTCATATGCCGCCTCAAACATGCCCGCAGGAGTTCAGAGCTTTGCGCCAACAGGGACAGTTGCCGACAATGTATCGTTCCGTGTAGTGTTCCGCAATCCCGTAGTGAACCGCAAAACAGTTCCCTCAACTCTGGCCATTACGCCGGAAAACTCATTGTTCCCGTTCGAGGTCAACCCCCCTCTGCAGCTTGAAGGACGCTGGCAGAACGAACGCACATTCACCGCACAGCTTCTGGCTCCCCTCCGCAGTGCAACAACATACACTGCAACACTGCGCGACGGATTGCGCGACAGGAGAGGCGGGAGAATCGGCCCGGGATCATTCAGATTCCAGACAGAAGGACTCTCACCGACGGACATCAAAGCATCAATGGGACGCGACGGCAATGCGTATTTCGATATAGGCTTCAACATGAGGATAGACCCCGCACGGCTCAAAGGGTTTATGCGCATAATGAACGCTCAAGGCAAAGAGATGGCCTACAACATCAACGGCTCTCTCCCTGCTAGAAGCATACGTGTTGCAGTCCCGGTGCAGAAGACGGCTTCAAGGCAGAGATTTACTGTGATGATTGCGGCAGGGCTGAAGGCTGGCGAGGGTGATATGGGTATCGAGAAGAATTACACCGAGACAGTAATACTTGATCCCGAACTGATGGTGCAGAACCTTTACCCTGAAGAGAACGGTATACGCGCATCATTCAATTTCGGCATTGACCCCGACACCGCAAAAAGTTTCATCACAATAGAGCCTTCCGTCAAGAATGCAGCTTATGAGACTGGCTGGAGCGATGAAAATTTCGTGATACGTTCCACAGAGTTCAAACCCAGAAGCAGATTCGTTATCACCTTCCGCAAGGGATTTCCCTCAAAGGGCGGGCTTGTCCTCAAGGAAGACTACAAACAGGCAATCATAATGCCTGACCTAGACTCGGAAGTCAGCCTTCCCGCATCAGGCACGTATCTTACTGCGCTGGATAACGGGTTAGTACCGATTGAACTTCAGAACGTCAAGAAATTGCAGCTTGATTTGTGGCGCATGTATGAGAACAACATACCCTACATCATCAAGGGAGATTATGACAACTTCCAGAAGGATATAGCAAAACGTGTCTTCACGAAAGAATTACCGCTGAACCTCCCGCTCAATGAACGCGTAAGAAGAAGCATACCGCTGGACGAGATCGCAAAGGGTGAACGGGGATTGTTCCTGCTTACTGCAAGGGACACGGAAAAAGGCTGGTGGGATGAAGCCTCACAGATGATCAACCTTTCCGACATCGGCGCAACTGCAAGGCTATGGGAGGATGCGATATTAGTATGGGCGAACACTCTCACCACTGCACGCGGCATCAATGAGGCGGACGTTAAGATATATTCCGACAAGAAACAGCTTTTAGCTCATGGCAGAACAAATTCCGGCGGAGTGTTCTATTACGAGCTCCCTGACGGCCAGACCTGGCCCGCCGACAATCAGCCAACATTAGCGATAATCTCTAAGGGGCGCGGGGAAAGTGCGGATCTCACCTACATACAGCTCACACGCAACCTCCTGAACCGTGAAATATTCGACACCTCCGGACGGGACTGGCTGCGCTCAGGGTATGATGCCGCAATAATCTCACCCAGAGACATTTACCGCACCGGCGAAACTGCAACCTTCAAGGCCATTGTGCGCAATTCCGACATAACCACGCCTGAAGCATTCCCTGTACTGTTCATCGTCCGTGATACTTTAGGGCGCAAGGTCAAACAGGAAGCTGTTACCCTCAATGCCCGCGGCAGTGCAGTGATGGAGCTGAAACTGCCCGCAAACGCATTAACGGGACTCTGGACGGCCTCTGTTGCTGTTCCCGGAAGCGAGAACAAACCCATAACTGCATACAATTTCCACGTAGAAGATTTTGCTCCTCCTCGTCTTGAAGTGAAAGTAAGCTCACTGCGCAAATTCCTTCTGCACAACGAGACACTTACGGCAGATATTTACGCAAGATGGCTTTTCGGTGTTGACGGCGCGGGGCTGAACTACAAAACTACATGGACTGCACGTGAAGGGACATTCACGCCCGTACAGGACAGGTGGAAGGGATATACGTTCGGCGACCCGTCAAGGCATTTCGGCTTCACTGAAGGCTCAATCGCTGAGGATAAGCTCGACAACTTCGGCGCGGCACACGCAAACTTTACCCTCGATTCAGACTGGCAGGCACCCACGATCATCAACGTTACTCTTCGTGCTGAAGTCATGGAGGACGGCGGCAGGTGGGTATCAAGCTCAATCACACGCCCATACTACCCGGCACCGTGGCTTCTTGGGATTGCTCCGGAAAGCGACAGGTTCGCAGTACGCAACAACATAAGGTTCAAGGTTGCCGCTGTAACCCCTGAAGAAGAACCCGCTAACCCAGGCGAACTCAATGCAGAACTGTTTAAAGTTACATGGAACTACAACATGATAGAGATTGACGGGCGCAAGAGATGGCAGAGCAGCGAGGAATTATCGCAGGTAGACAGCAAGAGCCTCATTCTGCGCAACGGTCTCGGCGAAGTGTCTTTCAGGCCGGAGAGTTACGGCTCATACATGGTGAAGATTTCCGACGCTGACGACAACGCAAGGGCAGTCTACAGGTTCTATGCTGATGACCCCTCATATGCTGGAAGCGGCTCACAGCTCATTGACCGCATAGAGATTGAGACGGAGAAAGAGACATACAAGCTCGGCGAGACTGCAAGAATCAAAGTGAAAGTTCCGTTTGCAGGACTGCTTATGGTGATGGCTGAAGGCGCAAAACCCATTCCCGACACAAGAATAATCAGAATGGTAGAAGCCTCAGAAGAAACATTCAATCTGAAGATAACTCAGGACTTCAGGCCAAACGTATGGGTTTCTGCATGGCTGATACGTCCGGTAAGCGCAAATGACGCTAAGGGCTGGGCATCACACAGGGCAATAGGACTCACGCGCATAAAGACGGATCTGTCGGATTACAGCATAGACGTAGCCATAAACGCGCCGAAGAAGATTGAACCTGCCTCAAAACTTCCAGTAACTATAACCTTGAAGGGGAGCAGTGCCGGGATAGTCCGGAATGCTGATGTTGCAATAGCATTCGTTGATGACGGCGTGTTGGGACTGACGCACTACAAGACTCCTGACCTGCTGAATCATTTCTGGGGATTGAAGAAGCTCAACTCACAGGGATTCGACATATACGACCAGCTTATCCCGGTTGAGGACAGGACTACGGAACAGTTGCACCCGGGCGGTGATGAAGGGCTTGCGGCACTTGCAGGGGACGGAAACGTTCAGCGGTTCAAGATACTTTCACTGTTTGACGGCGTGCTGTACCCGGACAACAAGGGCGAAATTCATACGGAGCTTGACATACCGGAGTTCAGCGGAAGGGGAAGACTCTTTGTCGTGGCTGCTTCCGGGCGCAATTTCGGGAGCGGCGAACAGCAGATAGAGATCGCACGGGATATAGTTACGGAGACTGGTCTGCCGAGATTCGCGGCACCGGGCGATACGTTCATCATTCCTACAGTGGTATTCAACACCTCAAACCAGAACAGAAACGTAAAGGTAAGCCTTATACCTGAAGGATTAATGCTGAAAGAGTCATATGCAAACCTCAGAATTTCGTCGGGAGCAAGAGAGGCATTCAACGTTGAAGCCAGGGCTCTGGGCGGTGCGGATAAGGCTGTGCTGAAGGTAGTAACTGAATGGGACGAGAACGGCAGGGAAAAATCCTTCACGCAGGAAATAGAGATGCCTGTGCGTCCTGCCTGGCCTGTCATTACTGTTGGAGGCTCTGGAGTATTCGAGAACGGCACGACAAGGTTAGACCTTCCGCTGAATGATTTTGACGGGGACGTTAAGGGAACATTGACGCTTGCCGACACTCCTGCGGTGAATCTCAACAAGGCAGTGAATTTCCTTGCGCATTATCCTTACGGCTGTCTGGAGCAGACGATTTCTGCCGCATGGCCCTTCCTGATACTGCCTGACGCAATAGCAGAACTTGACCCGCTGCTGACGACTGACTCGGCGATAAACGAGAGGACTGAAGGCGCAATCAACAGGATACAGGCAATGCAGTTATACGACGGTTCATTTGCGATGTGGCCGGGAACTGGTACACCATACAACTGGGGGAGCGTATATGCGGCACACTTCCTGATGAGCGCGAAAAATGCCGGTATCAATTTCCCTGAAGAGATGCTGACTGGTGCGCTGAACTGGATACGCCAATTCCTTGCGTCAATGCCGGCATACGATGACACTGAAGGGGAACGCGACGACCTGACATCAAAGGCATATGCTGTGTACGTCCTGACTCTGAACGGCGAGCGGCCTTTAGGATGGATTGAGTACCTGCGGGAGAATCTGTCATCATTGCGGCCTTCAGGACATATATACCTTGCAGGGGCACAGGCACTGATTGACGGCCAGGCTGATTCACTGCGCAGCATCACGGCGGGCGACAGCTACATATATTCCGGAATGACTCTGGAGAGTGCGGCACGCAATACGGCGTTGCTGCTGTCCATGTGGCTTGACGTTGAACCGCAGGCACCGGAAGTTACGGAACTTGCGCAGAGGCTTGCAGGCATGTCATGGTTCAGCACACAGGACAACTCTGCGGCACTGGTTGCACTGGCACGCTATAACGTTGAGGCGGCCGGGGCTAAGAGCAATATTCGGGCACGTGTTGCTACGGAGACCAGCGACAAGGCACTGTTGAGCTACAACACCGGCAATGCTTCAGGCGTGAACGTGAGCGAATTACCGAGAGGCACGGGGATACTGATAGAAGCTCAAGGATCAGGACAGGGCTGCTACTCATGGAGCATTACGGGCAACCCGAAATCACAGCCCAAACCTGAACGGCGCAACATCAGCGTAGAGTGTGCATACTTTGACGACAAGGGCAACGGCATAGACCTTTCCGGGCCTGTACAGCACGGAAGCATAATTCAGGCAGTGATCACGGTGAAGCCTTCAATGGCCCTCAGCAATGTTGCTTTGAGCTATCTGCTTCCTGCCGGGTTTGAGCTGGAGAATCCCAGAATCTATGAAGGTGAGAATCCTTCAAGCGTCGTGAATGACGTTAGGGACGACAGGCTGATACTGTTCTTCGGCAGTCTCAGGAGGGAGACATCATACGGCTTCAAGATGAGGGCGGTAACACGCGGCACATTCAGCGTCCCGCAGTTATCGGCTTTCGGCATGTATGATTCTTCCGTGAGGTTTACGGGAACTGCAAACCCTGAAGTTACGGTAAGATAGGAATAATTTTTGCGTCCCCTCTGGATCATAACCGGAGGGGATTTTTTTAGTGCTATAATCGCCAAAAACTTGGAGTTGTATAAACCTTGCACGACACTAACGACAAAAAACTATACTTTTCATGCTTCTATGCCTTCTTCTACTGCGGAATAGTAATGCTGACCGTAGGCTCTGCACTTCCAGATCTCCGGACAGCATACAGCCTCACCGACACGATGAGCGGCGCGCTTCTCTCATGCTACTCTCTGGGCAACCTTGCATCCGGGATCATCAGCGGGCTTATGGCGGTATATCTCGGTCAGAAACCTGCGGTAATCCTCCTGACTGCCTCAATATGTCTCGGATTCTCCCTGCTTGTCTGGGTGAATATTCCTGCTGTGCTGTTCATTGCGTGTGCATTAGCGGGACTGGGACGCGGAAGCCTGATCACGTTCTCCCAGCGAACTATCAGCATACTTACGGGCGGAACTCCCCGGACTACAGTAATGCTTCATGCGGCATTTGCTCTCGGTGCTATAACTGCTCCTCTGATGTTCTCGGCTCTGCGTGTAATTTCGTGGAAGGCAGGATTGATTCTCGTTGCAGTGCTGGGAGTTATGGCCGTGTGCATATTCCTGAGCGTGAGAGGTTATCCGGAGGTCAGAGCGTCTTCCGGAGGTGCATTGACCTTCCTGACTGAACGGGGCTTCATGCTGACTGCGGCATTAATGTTCCTGTATCTGTGCTGTGAGTTCGCGGTCAACGGCTGGCTTGTTACGTACATGACGCATAAAAATATGTCTATGAATTTCTCACAGTCTATGGCGGCGTTGCTGTGGCTGGTTATGCTTGCCGGAAGGCTGATATGCGCGTGGCTGTCGAAATATGTTGCACAGAAGAAACTGCTGCTTGTATCTGCTCTGGGATCCGCAATATTCTTCGCGTTCATGCTGGTGTCAGAAGGCAGTGTGCATATTGCTCTTAGTGTTGCGTGCCTGGGGCTGTGCATGGCGGGAATAAGCCCGATAATATATGCGGCTTCTGCGCCGTACACCAGCAAATACCCTATGGCTATGGGCGTTCTGTTCACGATAGGCTGTACGGGAGGGACACTGATGCCTGCAGTTACGGGAATGATAGCTGAACATGCAGGTTTTGACGGAGGAATGTCGGCTATACTTGTTACGTTTGCATTGCTGGTAATATTTGCAGGGATAAATTACAGGAGGAAAGAATCATGAATCAGAATTGGAATGCAGGAAAATACACTGAAGGTTTCTCATTCGTCTACAGGTACGGCCAGGACGTATTGAGCCTGATTGATGCTCCGGAAGGCTCAAGCGTAATAGATCTGGGCTGCGGCACTGGAGTTCTGACGAATGCGTTACGGGAGAAAGGCTATAACGTTACGGGCATTGATGCTTCTGACGACATGCTCCGGAAAGCCCGTGCGAATTTCCCCGCAATAACCTTCCTTCAGGCAGATGCAACATGCTTCACGGCTTCTGCTCCTGCTGATGCTGTGTTCTCGAATGCCGTGCTGCACTGGATAGACAGGGACAATCAGCCCAAGATGATGCGGTGCGTTCATGATGCCCTGAAGACAGGCGGGCAGTTCGTGTTTGAGATGGGCGGCTTCAGGTGCGCGGGAATGATTCACGACATGCTCGCTGAAGTGTTCCGGAAATACGGCTATGATTACGTGATGCCGTTCTTCTTCCCGGCTGTAGGCGAATACGCGTCTATGCTGGAGGCGGCCGGGTTCAGCGTGAGGTATGCGCTTCTGTTTGACCGTCCGACGGAGCTTGAAGGGGCTGACGGGCTGTATGACTGGATCAATATGTTCGTGAAGATTCCGTTTAGGGCTGTGAATGATTCTGACAGGGAAAAGATTCTGCGTGATACTGTTGATGCCCTGAGAGGGAAATTATTTTACGGCGGGAAATGGCACGCGGATTACGTGAGGCTGAGAATGAGAGCACTGAAGGTGTAAGGCTGTGCTAAAATTGCGGACAACAAAATAATTCAGGAGGTCGTTGACATGAAGAACGATGGCGTTATAATGGCTTCAGGGCTTCAGGGCAAGGGATAATATTGCCGATTCGCTGAGAGGATTTGCAATAATTTTAGTCGTTTTAGGGCATGTTATAGATGGTTTCGGTTTAACTTTCTCATCATTCCGTTATTCTAGTGTATCTTATAGCTTTTTATATAGTTTTCATGTACCTCTTTTGTTTATGTTGTCCGGTTATGCACATGCCTTTAAGAATCGTTATAATGTTAGTTATCTAACTTACCTCAAAAAATACGCAATTGATCTCTATCTTCCATGTATTTATTTCTCAGTGGTTTATTGGGGGCTGAAATATTTTTTGCTTCAGGCTGATAATTCAGCAAATTTTCATACGGTATCATTGAAACAGCTTTATTTGATACCTTTTCAGGGCTTTAATGTATATTGGTTTTTATGCGAATTGTTTTTCATCAAGATGCTTCATACTGTGCTTGAATGCAAAATACGTAGTGTATATTTTATCTCTGTTGTATTGCTGGCGTTATTTCTATTTTCTTATTTCTTCTGTAAAAGCATGGAAACATTCACTATCAGGTGTCTTTATTTTCATGCAGGCTATCTGTTGAGGAGGATGAATTATATATCACAAGCTAAACATCCTCCTTTAATATTTGGTTTAATACTGTTTCAAGCCGGATTATTATGTTTCATTGCTGATTATTTTTTCTCTTGTAGCAATATATTCACTGGGGCAGGAGCAGCTTTTTTCATGAGCATTGCGTTGTTCATAATTTTTTATGCTGTATGCGTCAAAAATAAGATTCTTAGGATATGCGGTTTATACAGTATGGTTATTTATTGTCTGCATGATTATATCTTTGCTTTTCTGAGGATAGTATTTAATTTTCTCCCGCTGTCAGCATATATTGATCCTTTTCTGCTGTTTAGTTTATGTTTGGTATTGTCTGTATGTTTGCCTGTTCTGTTTGCACTGGCATATACAAACCTAAAATGCTTTCGATGGATTGAATATATCTTTTATCCCGGAAAGCTGCTGCTCAAGAAATAAAGCGTAAAATCAGGCAGGGCGTTAATGTGTCTCCGTCCTGCCCGCAAAACTTACTGTTCGCACTTCTGCACGGCCTCTTCCGCGCTGGTCCCCTTGAAGATCACGTCAAGTATACCCGGCGAATACCG
>CAJOES010000002.1 GCA_905233455.1 uncultured Synergistales bacterium
GTCATCAATCCTCTTTGCGTCCTCCCTGTATTCAGGCATCTCATCAAGAAGAAAATCAATCATGTATTTTATTGTTTCGTCCATGCGATTAATTCTCCGGTGAACTACCCCCGCTTATAGAAGTGGGAGCTTCCTAATTCTACGAAGACTGCGTTCCAGCTCTGTGGCTGAATACGTCTACACCCTCTCCAAAGGCGTTACTTCCCGTAGTCCCTACGGTAGACTTTTGCAATCACTTGGTTTTCGTTTTTCGCAAAAGTACTTGCAATTCTAGCAGAAAAAATAAAATAAACTAGCGTAATTCATCTCGCCGTCTATAGAGGCGGGAGATTTCTTGCGCGGTTTGTTAAACTGTTCAGAGTTCCGTTACAGCAAATACATTTATTGTTCATCGACTTCTCCTCCGTAATAATTATGGAAATATTTTATTCTGGTTTAATCTCGTTGTCTAATTCTCCGGCTTTCGGTGCGGCCTCATCAGCAATCAGCTTCCCGTCCCTAAACCGCAAAACACGTTCGCTCCACGTAGCAATATCCGGCTCATGAGTAACCAGAATCACCGTAATTCCCTGATCGTGCAGTTCAGTAAAGATGTTCATTATCTCTACCGTAGTCTTAGTGTCGAGATTCCCTGTCGGCTCATCAGCAAGAATTACCGGCGCATTTCCTACAATAGCACGTGCAATAGCTACCCTCTGCTGCTGCCCCCGCTCATCTGTGCAGTACGGTGGTGAAGCCTCCCGCCCAATCCGACGCGCTCAAGTGCATTGATGGCGGCCTTGCGTCTTTCTGACCCCTTCATGCCGCGGTACAGCAACGGCAGTTCAACGTTCTCTACGGCATCACCTCTCGGAAGGAGATTGAACCCTTGAAACGCAAACCCAAGCTCCTTATTCCTTATGTCTGCAAGTTCGGCTTTGGTCTGGGAACTCACGCTGACCCCGTCAAGCGCACGAAGCTCTATATCTCCAGTCTTGTAGATCTTCACGAGGTCTTTCACTTCAATTATGCTCATGCTATCTTGGCCTGCCTCCTCCTCTGGGAGCTCCTAACAGTCCGCCGCTTGCACGTGCTGCCGTAACTCCTGCCTGAGCGTTAATGACAAGCTCCGTATTCTCATGAAGTATGCTCCTCTCTCCTGACTGCCTTGACTCCTGCTGTCTAGTCCCGGAAGGCTGTGATGCTCCTGCAGGTCGTGCCGGTCTTGGTGCAGTTGCTTTCTCTGATACAAGCTCAACCCATCTGTTGTCGGTGATCCCCGTTACTACCTGTACAGGACTCATCAGGTTATTTCCCCTTGCAGGCCACACTATGCCGGTATTCAGAGTCTTCTTCTGCGTCAGAACGCTCCGGTCAAACGATACCGTGTTCAGCAGCCCTTCAACTGGCGTAAACCTCAATGCCGCCACAGGAATCCGGAGAACGTCAGAGGCTTTTGCTGTCTCAATCGAAACATTTGCTGTCATTCCGGGCTTCAGCTTTAGTTCAGGGTTATCGACATGAATTATCACCGTATACGTAACGACACTGTCGCTTGTGCTGGGGGCAATCCTGACCTGCACGACCTTTCCGTCAAACGTCTCATCGGGGAACGCATCAACACGGAATGTTACGTTCTGGCCTTCTGCAACCGTCCCTATGTCCGCCTCATCTACTTTCGTCTCAATCTGCATACGGGTAAGATCTTCAGCTACCTTGAAGAGTGTCGGAGTCTGAAGGCTCGCGGCAACCGTCTGCCCCGCGTCGACCTGCCTGTCAATCACAACGCCGTTAACCGGTGAAGTTATGCGCGTATAGTTCAGGTTAGTTTTTGCCCTCTCAACTGCCGCACGTGCCTGAACAACCCGTGATTGTGCCTCCCTAAGTGCTGCCCTTCTCACTGCAACATCAGTTTCGCTGGTGTCTACAGTACTGCGGGCTATGAGCTTTCGGTCAAGAAGCTCCTTATTGCGCGCCAACTGCCTCTGTGAGTCTGCTAGCGATGCCTGTGCGCTGGCTACACTGGCCTGATACACTGCAAGGCTGGCTTCACTCTCGCTGAGTGTCAGGCGCAGAACGGAAGGATCAATCAGTGCCAGCAGCTGTCCTGCCTTCACAACTGAATTGTAGTCTACGTATATCTCCTGCACCGTACCTGATACCTGCGTGCCTATCTCTACGACGTTAAGCGCGTTAAGTTCTCCTGTTGCCGTTACTGTCGATACAATATCACCGCGTGTTATTGCGGAAGTCGTAAGGCCATAAGTTACAGGCTCTTCATGAAAGAAGAAGTAATATGCTCCGTACCCTGCACCTGCAATCACTGCAAGCAATAACAGTTTCTTTATCCCTGCCCACATAATTTAGTTCACTCCCCTAATGATAGTTAATCTTTCGTCAGGTATTTTTATATTTTCCGCATTAAGTTTCCCCAATGGTATAGATTTATTCGCGCCGTGATAATCGCTTCCGCCTGAAACGTAAAGCCCTTTCCTTTTGGCCGTGTCTTCAAGCCGTTCGCATTTTGCGTATTCGTATTTGGAGTACCAGCATTCAAGCCCCTTAAGCCCGTATGATATTAGCTCATTCAGCGTGTCGGTGAATTTGTCCTCCGGCAGTTCCGGTTCTCTCTCTCCTCCTATGGGGTGCGCCCATACAGATATGCCGCCGGAAATGTTTATTGCGTTTATTGCCTGTTCAGCGTCAATCTTGTCATTGCCCGTCCTGCACTGGTCTATGTAGCGTTCTATAGCATCAGCCCTGTTATCCGCAAATCCTTTCGCAACAATCATATTCGCTAAATGAGGCTTGCCCACGCTCGGAATCGTCAGGAGGTGTGCAATCTCTTCATCAGTGAATGTTATGCTGAATCTTTCGCGCAAAATATCTATCCTCCTGAAGAACTTTTCATGCCTCAAATCCTCGCCTGCTTTAAGTGCGGACATAAAGGCTTCATTCTCCGGGTCATAATTCAGGCCAAGAATATGGCATTTGCGCCTGCTGAGTGTGATGCAGGAGAACTCTATACCCCGCACAAACTTTATCCCTTCAGGAATCATTCCGGACATTTTCATTGCTCCGGTTATGGTGTCATGGTCAGTGAGCGCGAAAATATTTATCCCTGCCTCCTGAACATTCCGCAAAAGCTGTTCCGGTGAGTCCGTGCCGTCTGAAGCGTTGCTGTGCATGTGCATATCTATCATTCTGCGACCTCCTGCGGCAGATGCCCTAATGCTTCATCGAGATTTGCCCGTGCTGTCTGTGCGTCATAGAGTGCCTGATAGTATGTGTAGCGTGATGATGCCAGTGTAGAGACTGCGTCGCTGATTTCAAGCGGGTCTCCAACGCCAACCTCATAGCGTCCCTGAGCAAGCTCTAAGTTCTCTTCCGCATATTTCACGCCGGCCTCTGCGGATTTCACCCGGTCTGCTGCGTTCGACAGGGATAATGCCGCACTCCTGATACTGTATGTTATCTGCTGTTTCAGGCTCTCGACATCAGCATTAACCTGCTCTAACTGTGCCCGTGCAGACTCAACAGAAGCCTTCATTGCCCCGCCGTCAAGCACCGGAATATTTATGCTTATCCCTGCGTTGTATTCATTCGTTGCGCTTGAGCCTTCACGCTTGTTGAGCGAGCTTCCTGCTGATCCTGTTATGCTGGGAGAATTTGACCTTGCCGCGTTCGTGATCGAGAGTTCTCCGGCCTTCACGTCATGAAGCAGCTTCCTGTAGTCCGGCCTGTCATTCATGGCTGCAGCTATCAGTGCGCTAATGTCGTCTTCAATTTCCGGAAGAATTAGCTGACCCGAAACGGTGATATTTCCTGCTGTGTCAGAACCCATTGCTACCCGTAATGCCTCCATAGACACTAAAATATCATTCTCCGCCTTGAGCATAGATACTCTTGCAGTTGCTGCGTCAGCCTGTGCCTTTGTTACCTCAATGAATGCACTGTTGCCCACCTCGTAGAAACCTTCTGCCGTCTTCAGGTGTGCTTCAAGGTTATTGAGCTTCTCGCGTTCAACGTCAAGGTTCAGATACTTCAGCACAAGGTCATAATATGCGCGTTTGGCATTTGCGGCTACAGAAACCTGCGTGTTTCGTTCCGTCTCCTGCGAACCCTTCAGGCTCTCTTTGCGTATCTCCTGCTGAAGCCTGTTGCGCCCCGTATCGTATAACGTCTTCGACAGCGTAATTGATGCCGTCTCTGAGTTGTAGCGATCCTCCCAATAATCGAAATCACCGTTGTATCTTGCCGAACCTGTCAGCCCCAATGTTGCGCGGTTTGATGCCCGTATGGATTCAAGCTGTGCGGACATATCACGGACAGAACTTTTTGCGCGTTTCAGTGATGGGTGATTGTTCAGTGCAAGCGTAAGGCATTCTTCAAGAGTCAGGCCTTCAATATCCTGTGCGTATAAAATATTTGCTGATAGTGTGATAAATAATAATAGTATAGAGAAAATAAATTTGCGCATGACATAAAAAACTCCTGCCTGTAAAAATAAAGCCCCGTGAATTTGCTTCACGAGGTCAATTATATTAGTCCGCTGTGAAAATGTTGTGAAATAGTTTAGCCGCGCGTTATCTCCGTATTTGCGAGCTTCTCATACACCAACGCCAATGCGCTGTGATCACATGCTCCCTTTCCGTCCCCGTGAAGTATCTTCATCATCTCGAACACCTGAGCAGTAAGAGGCGTAGGAGCATCAACAGATTTTGCCGCGTCAAATACGTTGTTGAGATCCTTAATGTGAAGGTCAATCCTGAAGCCCGGCTTGAAGTTACGATCCAGAATCATTGGTGCTTTTGCGTCCATTACCGTTGAGCCTGCAAGCCCGCCCCTGATTGCCTGATAGATTGCTTCCGGGTCAACTCCTGCCTTCTTGCCGAGCATGAGAGCCTCGCTGAGTGCCGCAATGTTTACAGCAACAATGATCTGATTGCAGAGTTTCGTTACGTTACCTGCACCTACATCACCGCAAAGCACTACGCTTGCGCCCATAGCATCGAGTACCGGCTTGAACTTGTCGAATACTTCCTTTTTGCCGCCGACCATGAAACTTAATGTGCCGTCAATGGCTTTGGGTTCTCCTCCTGAAACGGGAGCGTCAAGCATATCTATCCCGAATTTCGCGAGTGCATCAGCAATTTCACGGCTGGCTATAGGGTTGATTGAGGACATATCGATGAATGCCGCGCCTTTTTCCATATGTTCTGCAACTTTGTCGTCCTGAAGCATTACGCTCTTCACGTGCGGTGAATTGGGGAGCATCGTAAGGACGAGTTCAGCACCTTTAGCGGCATCGACGGAGTTTGCAGCAGCTACAGCCTTCCCCTTGCCGAAAGCTACAACGTCATCAACTGCGGCCTGTGCACGGTCAAAGACTTTGAGTTCATGCCCTGCCTTTATGAGGTTCTTTGCCATAGGCTTTCCCATAATGCCAAGTCCGATAAATCCTATCTTCATTGTTTTTACCTCTCTTGTTGGAATTTGGCGTAATTATACCAGACGCTTATATTTTCACAGGCGCAATACTGCAAGGCCCGTCATCCCATAAACTTACTGGTTCATCACTTTTGCGCAGGGCATCAGCAAGCACGACGAATCTTTTTGCCGCCTCCTGAGCATTCCATACGCCGCAAATAGTGTTGTACGCTTCCCGGCCAAGCGTTGAAGTCATCTCCGGGGCTTTCAGCAGTGCAGAAACTTTCTGCGTGAGGTCATTGATGTCCCTGTCCCGGAATATCAGCCCGTTATGTCCGTCCCGCACAAGATACGGAACGCTCCCGATCTTCTCGCCAGCAACGACAGCACACCCGCTGTTCATGGCCTCATTCAGGACGACTCCCCAGCCTTCTCCCTTGTCCGATGTGAGTATGAAGACTTCAGCCTTCTCCATCTCTGTGCGCAATTCTTGATTCGATCCCCCCCCCCCCTGTAGTTATTTTTACGTATTTTTCTAGGTTCATTGCCTCTATCATACCGACAAGAGTATCCTGCATTTCACCCGCGCCAATAATTTTCAGCTGGAAATCCAGACCCATATCGCGCAGATTCTTCGCGAGCATAACTGCCGTATCGGGGTGCTTCCAGTCCAGAAATCTCCCGGCCCATAATATGCTTGCCTTCTTCTTGCGCGAGATAAGCCCGTCAATGTCATCATAATGTTTGACTTCAGGGAAATATCCCCATCTGTAAGCCTTCCCTCTGAACAGTCCGCACGTGTTGTAGTCCCAAGCTGTGAATGCTCCTGTGCACAGAAGACAGAACTTTGAGTGCAGATTACGGGCTGAAGACCTGCCGCCGGAATAAAGCGAATACTTAAAGAAACGTACTATATCTTTCAGCATAGGCCCTTTGAAGAATCTCTCGCTGTACATGAACGTGATCTTGCCCTGTTTCAGTCTGCTGCTCACAACACTGACTGGAACGCCGCCAACAATAACACATTCTGATTCGTCAATAAGCTTTATTGCTTCCTGCATTGCTTCAGGAGTTTCGTATGCCCTGAGGACAAAAAAAGATTGATTTTTATCCTCATAGCCTACTTTAAGCCTTTTCTCGTTAAACGGAGTCGTGGCTATGAATTTATAGCTGTCTCCATACTGATTTATAAACTCTTTAGACAAGGATTCCTGATAGGGGCTGAGATAATTGGATACTAATACAAGTTTCATAACTATATCAAATCCTCCTTATGAAAATTTGAGTGTTTCTAAATGTTATCATGGCAATATTTGAAAACATGCAGACATTTCATCACATTTTCAACATGAAAAAATAAGCTGTTGTGCTGTATACTATTCAAAATTTACGGAAAGTGAAATTTATGATAAAGGGAAACAGATTATAGATGCTTACATTAGATAAGGTATATCATGCCGCATACATACTCCGTGAGTGCGCGAGAAAAACAGACTTAATCGCCGCACCGAATCTCAGCGAAGACCACAAACTATATCTTAAGACAGAAAATTTGCAGGTAACAGGGAGCTTCAAGCTCAGGGGAGCATACTACAAGATTTCACAGCTTCCTGATGAGGAGAAAGCTAAAGGCATTGTTGCATGTTCCGCCGGCAATCACGCACAGGGAGTCGCAATGTCCGCCACACGAAAGGGCATAACGTCAACTATCTGTATGCCTGACAGCGCACCGGTCATGAAGGTTGACAGCACGAAAAGGCTCGGCGCAAATGTTGAGCTGGTGAAAGGCACGTATGATGATGCTCACGACCGGGCTGTTGAGCTTGTGCAGGAGACGGGAGCGGCTTTCATTCACCCGTATGATGATGATTACGTCATTGCAGGACAGGCTACTATAGGGCTTGAGATTCTCGACCAGCTTGAAGACGTTGAAGCTGTCATTGTTCCTATCGGTGGGGGCGGTCTCATCTCCGGCGTTGCTTTTGCGGTGAAGAGCCTGAAGCCTGACGTGAAGATTTACGGTGTTCAGGCAGCAGGAGCACCGAGCATGTATAACTCTTTCCGGAAGCATGAACGTGATGTGCTTGATTCCGTATCTACATTTGCCGATGGAATAGCCGTCAAGAATCCCGGAGAGATTACTTTCGACATAATCAGCCGTTACGTTGATGATATTGTGTGCGTCTCTGAGGACGAGATAGCCGCCGCAATTCTGGCACTCATCGAGAAACAGAAACTTATTGCGGAGGGGGCCGGGGCTGTCCCTGTTGCCGCTGCAATGTTCCATAAGCTGCCGGTTGAAGGCAAAAAGACTGTCTGTGTTGTGTCGGGAGGAAATATAGACGTAAACATTTTGTCCCGCGTAATCACTCGCGGAATGATGATGACCGGGCGCAACATTAACCTGACGATCGAGCTTGTAGACAAACCAGGACAGCTTCAGCAGGTCAGTGAAATCATTGCAGGGTGCGGGGCTAATGTCGTCTCTGTGTCGTATGATCACGGTGATACGAACATGGCGATAAATTCATGCTTCCTGAAGATTGCATTAGAGACACTGAATGCAGAACAGATAAATACTATAAGGCAGGAACTTGGCCGTGCAGGTTTCAGGATAGTAACAGAGAGGGTGTAAATAATGAAAAATCTATTGGTGCTCATCTTCATATTTCTTCTGGCTTTAGGATCAGCAGTTGAAGCGGCTGAATGGCAGACTATGACATTTAATGAGGATATTGCTACAGGACTTGCAGAACTGGATCATTACTGCCTTACGCATGATGTAACTGCTGCTGATGTCCTTTGGGCAAACCACACAGAAAAGGACTCGCTTGCATCAGGAACTACGATATACCTTCCGAAGAGTCAGACTGATATGCTTGCGATATGGCAGCACGTGGGAGCATGGAAGCCTCAAGCATTAGTACCGGTAACTTCCGGAGCAGCTGCAAGAAGGCTCATAGCTCCCTCAAAGCAGGAACAGAAACAGGTACAGCAGGTTACAGCACCGACACAAGCAACTACACCAGTTCCTGAGACTCCCAAACCTGCACAGCCCGCACCTCCCGCGCCCAAGACTGCCCCGCCCGTCAGAATCATCAACAACACCAACACCACGAACAGCAAGCCCGACCCCGCAAAGGTCATAGCACAGACGGCCAAGCCCGACAAGATTCTCACCAGCAAGCCCAGACCGAAGGCAGAAATCCCCGGACTTATGGATCCTATAATCATACTCTCACCCAACGGAGACCCCACTAACGGCCCGATGAGACTCGTTATCTCCGGCGACAAAGTTGAAGTGGTGAAACTTCCGCAGAACGCAATCCCCAGAAAGCCGTCAATGTCTGACCTGAATATGACTATGTCGTTCGGAAGACCTGAAGACTATCTGCCCAAGTACAATACTCTTGCAAAGCCTATACAGAACAACAACATATTCACCGCTAACCTTAACGGCAAAATGATGTGGCCTGTTGACGGCAAAATATCATCGCCTTTCGGGAAGTGGAGAGGCAAGCACAAGCATGAAGGCATAGATATTCCCATGCCTGCAGGCACACCCATAAGGGCGGCAAAGAACGGAGTAGTTATCCGTACAGGCAACAATTCAACAATAGGCTTCAGGGGCTATGGAAATTTCATCATGCTGGATCACGGCGGAAATGTCCGGACGTTCTATGCACACTGCTCAAAGGTTGCAGTTGTTCAGGGGCAGAAGATCATGCAGGGTCAGATTATCGGCTATGTAGGCTCAACAGGAAGGTCTACTGCGAATCACCTTCACTTTGAGGTGAGGATAAATGACACTAAGGTTAACCCTGTGCCGTACCTTGCCGGCAACACACATTTAGCATCAACGAAATAACGAAAGGAGCTAGTTATACTTGAACTTTCAGGAAATATATTTCAGGCTGCAAAATTTCTGGAGTCGTCATGACTGCGTAATACAACAGCCGTATGATATTGAGGTGGGAGCAGGGACAATGAATCCTGCTACTGCCTTGCGCGTACTTGGCCCGGAGCCGTGGAGGGTAGCATACGTTGAACCTTCGCGCCGTCCTTCTGACGGCAGATACGGGCAGAATCCCAACAGGCTGCAGCATTACTATCAGTATCAGGTCATCATAAAGCCAGCACCGGCAAATATTCAGGAACTCTACATAGAGAGCCTTGCATCACTGGGCATTGATCCCAATGATCATGATATACGCTTTGTTGAAGATGACTGGGAGAACCCGTCAACAGGAGCATGGGGCTTAGGCTGGGAAGTATGGCTTGACGGCATGGAAATTACGCAGTTCACGTACTTTCAGCAGCTGGGCGGACTCGATATGGAGAGCGTGCCTGCGGAGATCACATACGGGCTTGAACGCATAGCTATGTACGTGCAGAAAGTTGACAGCGTATACAGCCTTAACTGGGCAGGAAACGTAAGCTACGGTGATGTTCACCTTCAGGGGGAAATTGAGCACTCGCACTATAACTTTGAGATAGCTGATACGGATATGCTGTTTCAGCTGTTCGCAATGTATGAGGCGGAAGCAGGAAGGATACTCGACAAGGGATTTGTCCTGCCGGCATATGATTACGTGCTGAAGAGTTCTCACACGTTCAACCTTCTTGACGCAAGAAATGCAATCAGCGTAACAGAACGTACGGGTTATATTTCACGCGTAAGGGCTTTGGCCTGCAGGTGTGCGGCGGCTTACCGCAAACAGCGCGAGGATATGAACTTCCCGCTGAAGGGCAAGTTTGCTGAAGATACGGGAAATTATTTCGACGCTGACAGGAGGTAATATCATGGCGATAAAGAATGTTTTGCTTGAGATAGGAACTGAAGAAATACCGTCAAGATTTATCCCCGATGCCCTGTCGTCATTGAAGGCAAATGCTGAACAGTCGCTTAATGCCAGCAGGCTGGAGTTCCGTGACGTTAAGGCTTATGCCACGCCAAGAAGGCTTGTGCTGATGATTTCGGGAGTCAGTGATGCGCAGAGCGAGCTTGTAGAGATGCTGAAAGGCCCTCCGCTGAAGACATCATACGACAATAACGGAGAACCTACGCGTGCGGCAATAGGTTTCGCTAAAGGCAAGAATGTTGACGTGAAAGACCTCAAAGAGATAGAGGTTAACGGCGTGAAATACATTGCGGCAGAGATACGGCAGGAGAGCAGGACGGCATTAGAGGTTCTTCCGGAACTCCTGAAGGGACTCATTACCGGCCTGACTTTCCCTAAGTCTATGTATTGGGACAATTCAGGCGTGAGGTTTGCACGTCCGGTGAGATGGATTGCTGCGCTCGCTGATGATAAGGTTATCCCGTTTGAGTTCGGCGGAGTCCAGAGCGGCAGGACTACTTCAGGCCACAGGTTTATGGGACGCAAGGCAATAGAGATTCCGAACGCATCAGAGTATCTTGACCTGCTTTATGACAATAATGTTATTCTCGACCAGGAAAAACGCCTTCAGAAGATGAAAAGCTCAATCGCAAATTTGCAGAAGGATTTTGACGGAAATTATGAGGTTGAGATGGATGCAAAGATACTTGAGGAAAATTTATACCTTGTTGAATACCCTGTGCCTTTCATAGGAAGTTTCGACAAAAAATATCTTGAGATTCCCGAAGAAGTATTAACCACTTCAATGAAGAAGAATCAAAAATATCTTGCAGTCAGGAACAAGGACAAGAAGGGAAGACTCGCAAATTACTTTGTCGGCGTGAGCAATAACCGCGTATCCAACATGAATGTGATTCGCGAGGGCAATGAACGCGTGTTGCGTGCACGTCTTGAGGATGCTGCGTTTTTCTGGGAGGAAGACCGGAAAATCCCGCTTGCGTCATACGTGGACAGGCTTAAAGCTGTAACGTATCAGGAGAAGCTCGGAAGCGTCTACGATAAGGTTATGCTTACCCGTGAGCTTGCGTTATGGCTGTGCAGTCAGTACGGCTTTGACGACATTGCATCACTGGTTGACCGTGCGGCGTACCTGTCGAAGGCGGATCTGGTTACGTCTATGGTGTTTGAGTTCCCGGACCTGCAGGGGGTCATGGGGCGTGAGTACGCTAAGAGTTCAGGCGAGAATCCCCGCGTGTCCCTTGCACTGCATGAACAGTATCTGCCCCAGACAGCAACAGACCGTACACCGACGGACGATGTTGGAGCAATTCTCGGCATAGCGGAACGCATACACATAATCACTGCCTGCCACAAAGTTGGGCTTGAACCTACAGGATCACAGGATCCCTACGCACTGCGGAGGGCGGCAAGGTGCATCAACGAGATACTTTTTGCGCGCAAATACAGCTTCAACGTTGCAGAGGCGGTGAAGAAGTCATGCGGTATTAACGGCGTTGATGACGAGACATATTCACGCATAGCTGACTTCATGAGGCAGAGGCTGCTGGTTCAGCTGAAGGAGCGCGGGGTCAGTCATGAGCTTGCATCACTCGGAATCAGTGCGGCAGGCAACGTCCCCTATCAGGCATTGCGGCTGATCGACACGTTAGAGAGCGTGAAAGGCGAAGAATGGTTCGGTGCATTGGCCGGGTCTGCTGTGAGGGTGCGGAATATCCTCCAGAAGAATGCAGGAGAGATTCAGGACGTTGAACCGGACGAATCTCTGATGACGGCTGAGGCAGAGAAGGCTCTTTATGCTGAGGTTAAGAGGCTTGAAGTTCCTGTGCGCGAGGCCGTGAGCGTATATGACTGGTCGAATCTGGCGAAAATGCTTGCGGAATTGTCGCCGGTTATCGCGAAGTTCTTTGATGACGTTATGGTCATGGATAAGGACGAAAAGGTCAGGGCTAACAGGCTTGCGTTATTGTCGGAATGCAATGCTTTGATGAAGGAAGCCGGAGACTTGAGCGTACTGGCATAAAGGAATAATGAAAGCTCCTCTGAAATATGGGGAGCATTTTTATGCTTTCGTTACCGTCTGAATGAATGCCTTGACCTGCGGAAGTTCTGATGCAAGGTGCGAATACAGCAGCCATGTCGGACGCGTAAAAGCAGTGCCGTCCGCAAAGAATAATTCCTGCCTTATCCCGTCAAATCCCTGAAGGCATATCTCCGGCACAACTGCCCAGCCCAATCCGCGTTTCACCATCTCTACGCAGGTCTCTATACTGTCGAAATTCAGCCCGCTTTGTGTGTCATTGATGCTGTTCTCCCTGAGCCACTGCGCAAGCTCAAGCTCAAATGCACTGTCGGTTTTGTGGTTGATGTAGGGAATCCCAGCCAGCGGTTTATCCCTGTCCTGAATGCTTTTGACCGCACACACGCTTTCACGCCCAAGCAGGATTTTCCCTTCCTTCCATGAATAGTCGCCGCGAACTATTGCCGTATTGATCTCACCGTTCATGAGCTTCATGAATATTCCCCTGCTCTGTCCCGTCGTGATATGCAGGGTAACAGCGGGGTAATCCCTCCTGAATGACACTAAGACATCAGGCAGTGTGTACCTTGCGTAATTCACCGACACGCCTGTATTGAGAGTCCCTGAAACATACGGTTTGGACTGCTCTAATTCCTCCCGCATATCCCGGAGTTCTTCCGAAGCCCTCGTTATGTGCCGCAGTACCGTCTCGCCTTCAGGCGTGAACTGTATGCCCGTCCTTGAGCGCAGCATTAATCTTACGCCGAGTTCATTCTCGATCATGATGATTCGCTTCGATAATGCCGACTGCGTAGTGAAAAGCAGTTCTGCCGCACGGGTCATGTTGTTTGTTCTGCTTAATGCCGAAAGTATCTCAAAGTCTTTTTCGTCCACCGTTCAATCATTCCTTTTGAGAATGGAATTTTACGAAATACCGTAATTTTACAACATAAAGCATGAATGATTTAATTGCGCTATCCAACGAACACACAGAAAAATATACTGAAGGGAAGGTTTGAGACCGTGAATATTAACGCAGAAGCAGTGGCGGGAACTCTTGAATCAAGTGATGCTCAGGTAACCGTCAGGCCTTCGGACAGGGGATTATTTGTGCACATAGAGAGCAGTGTAATGAACCAGTACGGCAGGCAGATAAAAGCTACAGTGATTGAGACGCTTAAAGGGCTTGGCGTAAGGTTCGGAAATGTTGAAGTTGTCGACAAGGGAGCACTTGACTGCACCATTAAGGCCCGCGTTGAGTGCGCAGTAATGAGGAGCAATGACGCTTCAGAGTCCGGAGTGTAATGGGATTACGAGAAATCCCCGAAAGTCTCCAGACCCAAGCCGGAGAAGGTCAGACTCCGCCGCACTATGATGTTCATGAACGCACAGAGGCCGGGACTCATCAAGGACGCATACATATACGGTTCTGACAGCATAATACTTGACCTTGAAGACGCTGTTGCAGAGAACCAGAAGGATGCCGCAAGATTTTCGCTGTACCACGCGCTGAAGAATATAGATTACGGTAAAACAGAAGTCATCGTGCGCATTAACGGCCTTGACACTCCTCACTGGAAGGAAGATATACGCTGTGTAGTTGCAGGAGGGGCTGACGGCATCAGGATCGCAAAGTGTGAGAGTGCCGAAGATGTCCGCAAGGTTGAAGCTGAAGTGCTGAAGGCTGAACGCGAATTCGGCATAGAGGAAGGAAGAACGCTCCTTATGGCGGCACTTGAGAGTCCGAAAGGGATCATGAACGCATACGAGATCCTTATGGCCTCGCCGAGAATGTTCGGGTGCGCAATATCAGGCGGGGACTTCCGGAAATCCATGCACGTGCAGATTGAGCGCGACGGAATAGAAATGATGGCGGCCCGCGGAAATATGCTCATGGCGGCAAGGGCGGCAGGGCTTCAGTGTTTCGACACTATGTGGCCTAACATTGATGACATTGAAGGCTTCCAGGCAGAGGTCAGGCAGAACAGAAAGATGGGGTTTGACGGAAAAAGCGTAGTCAGCCCGAAACAGATTCAGTACGTTCATGACACGTTTGCACCAACGCCCAAAGAAATAGCCTATGCGGAGAAATTATGCCGGTCATTCAACGAACAGGCTGATGCGGGAGTGGGAGTCTACACGGTTGATGGAAAGATGGTAGATATTCCGTTTTTCGAGGACGCAAGAAGGGTAATAGAACTTGCGAAGGCGTGCGGAGTCTATCACGGTGATCTGTAAACGGGAGGAGGAGAATCAATCATGAAAAATGCAGTCGGGCGCGAAATACCTGATGAAATACTGAAGAACGGTCGCGAAGTCTATCAGGGCAAGAACTACAAGGACGGCAAATACATAAAGAAGGCATCACCGAAATCAAGAATGTTCGTGAAGCCCCAGGAAAGCAAATTAGTCGCAACACTAAAGGAAGCCTGCATACAGTGCGGTGCTCATGACGGCATGACGTTTTCGTTTCACACGGAGCTTAGGAACGGTGATTACGTTGGTGCAATGGCGGCAAGGGTGCTGGTTGAGGAACTCGGCCTGAAGAATATTACCGTTGCAGCTACATCACTGGGAGCGGCTCAGGACGTTATCGCGGACTACATAGAGCAGGGCAGAATTACAGGTGTCCAGACTTCCGGAGTCCGCGGGAGAATAGGCGAGGTAATATCCGCAGGGAAACTTGATGCACCGGCTGTAATCCGTTCACACGGAGGCAGACCGAGGGCAGTAGAAGCAGATGAAGTTCATATAGACATTGCATTTTTGGCGGCGGCAAGTTCTGACTGCTGCGGGAATTCGAGCGGTGTCGGCGGCAAAAATAATTTCGGTTCTATGGGGTTCGGCACTCATGACGCGCATTACGCCGATCACACAATAATAGTAACTGATACTTTAGTGGATTTCCCCAACCTGCCTTCATCTGTGTCCGCTATTGACGTTGATGCAGTTGTAGTTGTTGATGACATAGGGGACGCTGGAAAGATCGCCACGAAAGAAGCCAGAATGACCGACAATCCCAGAGAGCTTATGATGGCAAAAAATGCGGCGGCTGTTATCGCGGCGACTCCATACTTCAAGGACGGTTTCAGCTTCCAGACTGGAGTCGGAGGTCCGTCTCTTGCAGTAAACCGCTTCCTTGAGGAACATATGCGCGAAAAGAATATCAGGATGAGTTTTGCTCTGGGCGGAACCTCAAAGGCAATATGTGATCTCATGGACAAAGGATTTGTGCGGCATATTCTGGACACTCAGGACTTCGACACAGGAGCGGCCGCGCATATCTTCAGGACTCCGGGGCATCATGAAATCTCCTTGAGCGAGTACGCAAATGCAGGGAACAAGGGCGCATACGTCAACAAGCTGGATTATGTTGTGCTTGCTGCACTGGAGATAGATACTAACTTCAACGTGAACGTAATCACCGGTTCTGACGGCATACTCAGGGGAGCACCGGGCGGGCATCCTGACACTGCGGCAGGGTCAAAATGCTGCATCATCGTTACGCCTCTGACACGCGGCAGAATGGCTACAGTATGTGATGAAGTAGTTACGGTTACGACACCGGGCGACTGTGTTGACGTTCTCGTTACGGATTACGGGATTGCGGTTAACCCGTTAAGGCAGGATCTGATAGAGTGCCTCGACAAGGCCGGAATTGAACACGTTACGATTGAACAGCTCAGGGATAAAGCCTACAGCCTTGTTGGGACTCCCGACAAACTTGAATGGGAAGATAAAGTTGTAGCAATCGTTGAAGCAAGAGACGGTACGGTGTTGGACGTTGTGAGGAAGATTAAGCCCCTTGACGTTAATGCTGAAGGCGAGGAAGTAAAGTTTTGATTTTGTTACCCCTCTGTCATTATATGACATCCCCCCTAAGCTAGGGGGGCAATGAGGGTATACCATGAGAGGAGAATTAAAATGAATCTTGCTGTTGTTGCGCTGGTGTTCTTAATCGTAGCTATAGTTCTCGGCTTCGTCAAAAAAATGAATGTCGGGTTAGTGTGTCTTGGTCTTTCCTTCATTTTAGGGCAGATAGGGAATGTTCCGACACGTACAATTTTAGGAGGATTCCCAAGCTCATTATTCCTCACGCTTCTTGGCACAATGTTTTTCTTCAGTCTCTTGCAGGAAAATAATACCCTTGAACTGCTCTCTAAGAAAATGGTATCTCTTGTAGGGTCAAAAACATTCCTGATTCCCGTAATAATTTATGCCGTCTCATTTATCCTCTCAGCGGCAGGACCTGGAGCTATCTCCGTTCAGGCGGTAATGATAATCTTTGCGGTATCCCTCGCAATCCAGATGAACGCAAGCCCGATCCTAATGGGAGGCATGGCCATACTTGGAGCAGTTGGAGGAACAGCCAGCCCCATAGCACTTACGGGAATACTTGTGCGGGATCTCACTGCCGGGACGAGCATTGGCGGACTTGCTGTGCCCGTATTCGCCGGTGTGAGCGTGGTGAACTTCATATGCGCTGTTGTGCTCTATATCGTGTACGGAGGGTTCAGACTGAAATCAGACGCAAAAATTTCTGCAGGTGAGCTTCCTCCGATGAACGGTGCACAGAAACTCTGCACGCTTGCACTAATCGCAATGATTGTCCTTGTTGTAGGGTTTCAGTATGATGTCGGCCTGATCTGCTTCATGTTAGCGTTGATCCTCATGCTTGCAGGTGTCGTCAATGAAAAGGCAGCAATGAAGCTGGTACCTTGGAGCGTGTTGATCCTCATTTGCGGCGTGAATGTCCTCATGACCATAACAAAAGCACTCGGAGGAATTGACCTTCTCGCCAGCATACTTGCCTCTATGATGAATGACGTAACTGCAACACCTGTAATCGGCCTCACTGCGGGGATAATGTCATGGTTCAGTTCCGCAAACGGCGTAGTGTTCCCGACGCTTATACCTACAGTGCCGGATATTGTTGCGAACGTAGGCGGAAATGTTACGGCACTTCAGATGATCATAGCCATAGTAGCCAGTGCATGTGTTGCAGGTTTAAGCCCTCTTTCAACCGGCGGAAGTCTTGTGCTTGCCTCATACACGCAGGGCACTAACGCATCAGACAAGGAGCAGGCTTCAATCTTCGCAAAACTCTTCGGAACTTCCTTTATGGTTGTGATGGTTGTAGTTATATTTGCATTAGTCGGCGGGTTTAAGCTGTTCAGCTAGGGAGGTGCTGAGAATGAAGAGATTTGCATATGTAGGATGCCGTACCACGAAAGAACGCAATGCACGCGGAAAAGGAATCAAAGTTTTTGATGCTGTGAGCTGGGAGCTTGTACAGACAGTTGAAGGCTTAGTGAATCCGTCGTATATGTGTTTTGACCGTACCGGCGAATTTCTCTACACTGTTCACGGGGACTTCAGCGAGATAAGCAGCTTCAAGGCGGAGCGTGATACCGGCAAACTGTCATTCCTCAACACGGCATCAACTGGTGGAACTAACCCCGTACATCTCTCGGCGGACAGGTCTAACCGCTGGATATTCGCCGCGAACCTGCAGACAGGAACAATAGCAGTAATCCCCCGCAATCCCGATGGCACGCTGTCGCCGCTGAAGGAACTCTATACCATTGAGGGACGTGAAGAAGGCACGGTGTCTCATCCTCACCAGGTCATGCAGGACAGGACGGGAGAATTTCTGATTGTGTCGTGCCAAGGACGCAAACAGGGATTCGGTCAGGTTGACGTGTTCAGGATTGACAGCACTAACGGGACTCTCACTCGAACCGATATAGTGAGATCCAGGGAGATTGCAGAGCCGAGGCATGTAGCATTCCACAGCAATAACCGTTTCTGCTACGGTGTCAACGAAAAGGACTATTCCGTTACGTTCTATGAGTTCAGTGCAGATGAAGGCAAACTTGCGCCCAAGCAGATACTTCCGACGCTTCCGGATACATACACCGGAGACGGCTGGGCAAGCGGAATAATCATGAGCAGTGATGACCGTCATGTTATCGTCTCCAACAGAAAGCACGACAGCATAACCAGCTTCAGCGTGAATCCTGATACGGGAATGCTGAAATTTTCGGACTGCATAAAGACAGGAGGAGGTCAGCCGAGATTCATTGCGCTTGACGGAGACAACATACTTGCAGTAAATGAAACTACCGACACAATAACTTTCTTTGCCATAGATGACGCTGGGAAATTCTCACGCCTCAGCCTGACAGTTGAGACGGAAAGCCCGGTGTGCGTAATCTTCAGCTAGAAGACACAAAAATAACTCCCCCTTTGCCTTAAAGGAGGAGTTTTGCTTTTCACCACACTGCAACCTGTTCTTCAGGAGCCAGATACATCCTGTCGCCTTTCTTTATGCCGTAAGTGTCGAAAAACTTTTTGTACTGCTGAACTATCGCATTAACCCGTATATATGCCAGCGCATGAACGTCAATTTTCACTAGCATATCATTGCGTTCGGGAGTGTGTATGTTCTTCCAGATTCTTGCGTATGACCTGAAGAATTTATCGTAATCGAATCTTGTCCGGCCTTCAGCGATTCCGAGCATAGCCTTAATCCCCGCCATGTCCGCAATAGATTCTGTCTGCACAAGCTCGCCGTTATAGTTCTTTTCGGAATCATCAACCTTCATGGTGCTGAAATACTTTATGAGCCTGTCCGCACGTGCCTTGAACTTTGCGTAATCATCTTCAGTCCACCAGTTGAGCATATTTCCCTTTGCGTCAAACTGTGCGCCGTTAGTGTCGAATGCGTGTGAGATCTCATGCCCGATAACCATTCCGATTCCGCCGAGTTTCTCCTCATACGTCATATCATCGTTGTAGAAGTCCCCGCCCAAAATGCCTGCAATAATGTTGATTGAGTTCTCGCTTGGCCTGTAATACGAGTTCACTACAACAACATCATCAATCCATAAATCATGATTCACGTTCTGATTCAGCCTGCCGTAAAAGTACAGCTGTGTCTTGTAGCGTCTCATGGCCTTTACTGCATCCATGAATGTGCAGTCCTTCGGGAAGTTCAGCCCCGAAAAGTCCCGCCATTTGTCCGGGTACGCAACGTTGAGCCGCATAGCATTGAGCTTCTCCACTGCTTTCTGCCGCGTGGCTTCCGACAGCCAGTCCTCACCTGCAAGCATTTCACGGTAATAGCTTACGGTATCACTGATGATGCTTTTGACCTCCTGACGTGCCTTACCGGAGACGTAACGCGAAACATACAGCCTCGATACGGGGACGGGCAGACTTCCATGAACGAAATCTACAGCGAGTTCATCGTCCGGCTTGCTCTCTGTGATTCCGTAGCGTTCACGGGCCAGCTTCTGGTATTCCCTGTATGCTGGCTCATCGGTGATCGTGATGTAGCTCCCGGCCAAGTTGCACAATAGATATGACTTTATGCGCTCAAGGTTATCCGGCGTGTAGAGTTCATTTAGCTTCTTGAGCCATTCGGGCTGCTCAAGGCAGATATAGCGTGAATTGATTTTGTGCGCAGAGAGAATATCAGCATAGGGATATACAGGAGACTGCATACGAAGTGCCGTCATTGTGATAGGATTGTAGAGCTTCTCTATTGCTTCAGGCGAATTCATTTCGTCATGAGTCATCATGCTGCCCGCTATGGCCTTCTCGAATTCATACGCCTCTTCAAGGAATCTTTTTGCGTCAGCCTCAGCATATCCCAGACGGCGAAGCATATACATGACTATTCCGTCGTGCATTTTCTTTGTGCGTTCCCCGTTGAGAGTAAGCTCCCTGTATTCCGCTGAATCTCCAAGTGAAAGCCCCGTAGCAAGAAGCTCAAGGTTATACGCCTCTGAATTTTTGTTGTCGATACCAATAACGTAATCAGCTATTGACGTTCCCAGATAAAAGCTGTCTTCTGTCTTGAAGTATTCGGTTAGCTCCCTAAGAGTCTTAATGCCGGTTATTCTTGACGCATGTTCCTTCAGGTCTGAAATTCCCTCATCGTTGCGTGCCTGCCAGTCAAGCCACAAAGCATACAGCCTCTTCACCAGTTCCGCATCATGCCCGGAAACGTCCGGAGAAGTCATTATGTCCTTGAGCCTTGCGTCGATAATGTCCTGCAATTCATTGAACGCGCTCATGGTTGAATATCCCGGTTTGAGTTTTGCTGTGGTCAGCCATTCGCGGTTAACGTTCAGGTAAAAGTCATCTTTCAGTGATGGCTTGTAGTTCGGCTTTATTGCTCCGGTAATGTTGGAGTTAAGCCACGGGGTTTGTGCCGCATATGACGGCGTGATGAACAGCAGAATCAAAGCTGCAGATACAATAAATTTTGTCATGAAAAATAAATCTCCTCTCTATTGAAGTGCGTAAATTATTCCCCGGTTTCCGCCGAAGTATAATACTCCGTCAGAATATGCCGGATTAGTCTCTATTCCCTGTTTCGTAGTGAACCTGTGAAGCTCCTTCCCTGTCCCAGCGTCAAGCATGTGCATAACGCCATCACCGCCGCCAGCAAAAACCAGCCCGTCAGCAACAACGGGAAGTGCCGTTATGCTTCCGCCTTTAGTGTCATACTGCCATAAGGTCTTACCGTCAGGTTCATTCAGCGCAAAGACATAGCCCCGTGCAGTCCCTACAGCAATAATGTTTCCGCCTAATGCCGGGGATGTCGTTACGGGGTCTTTTACATTGATGCTCCATAGCGGTATAACGTCCTGTATCTGCACGGACTGAACCGAGCCGTCTGCCGCCGAAAAGTATACTTTGCCGTCCCTCACTGCAGGAGTATTCACCGCACCTCCCGCGCCTCCGCCGTTGATCCTCTCGCCGGTCTTAGCGTCAATGATGCTGAAGAGTCCGTCATATTCGCCCTGAAACACGAATCCCTCGCCGTATGCCGGAGCAGTGCGCAATCCCTGCCGAGCCTGATACGTCCATACGTCTTCGCATGTGAAAGCATCAATCGCGAATATCTCGCCGTCAGTCTTTGCCGCGAACACTAAGCCTCCGCCGCAGGATATGCCGTCATTGAAGCTGCCGCCGGAATCGCTTACAGGGAGGGACTGCCATATCAGCGAGCCGTCAGAAATATCAACGCAGGAGATTTCGCCGCCTTCATGTGCAAATATCACCTCATTGCTGATTATTGCGGGAGTGCCGAGAATCATGCTGCTGCCGGTATATGTCCAGATTTCTGCGCCCGTGTCCCTGCTGAGTGCATGAAGTGTCCCGGACTTGTCGCCGAGTATGAGAATGTTTCCGTGAACGGTTATTCCGCTGGTCAGCGGTGCGTCAATATCCGCGCTCCATTTGATTTGTTCATCGAAAGCCGATGAATGAACTGCTGAAAGTAATACTAATGCAAACGAAAAAAATAAAATTCTGCGAGTCATGAAATTTATCACCTCTTGCAGAATTATAGAATACAACCCAATAAAAACCTCTCCTGCGCGAGTGAAAGAGAGGAATGAATATTACACGTACTGCTCTACCTGATCATGAACTACTACAAGATTGTTGAAGTCCTCGATCTGCGGACGCTCAACCATTATAGGTTCACGGACGTGCATATACTGCGTGTCTGTACGGCGTATGACCTGACCGCGCTCCAAACGGCTGACATGTCCGGCAGTGTTTACGATATTGCTGTTCTGAACGATCCTTACCGACATTGCAATCCCTCCTTGAATTGTGGCGCAACGAAGTAATTTTACACTAAAATATTCTAGTCTGCCTCATCATTAGAATTGTCCTGCATTGCCGCGTATTCTTCAGCTTCATGTATAACCTTTTTCGTTGCATTGTAGGTTATGATAATTCCAACCAGTCCGGAAAATGCGTTTGCTCCTTCTTTCATGTAAAGAGCCACAATTACTCCTATCACGAACCAGATTATTATTGCAGTCATTGCCGCTTTCTTTTTCGAGGCTGCCAGCCATATATACAGGCCAATCATAACAACAGGCATAGCAAGTGCCATTATAACTATGGCGGGCATGTTGAAAAGCATACGGGGCAATAATTTTGCAACCACGCTAAATGATGTAGGAATATTCATCGCGTTAAGTCCCTGGGCTATTCCTTCCCACAAGTGCGATAGAAGCCAAACAAAACTGCCAGCGTTAGCCAGTATAACAATACCGAACCATACTTTTGTACCTGTTCCCCATTTCGGTTTTTCCACGACAATAACTCTCCTTCATTTTTATTTTACTGGATTGAATTATTGTACACTAAAATCATAAAACATTTGAAGAAAATTACATGTCCGGTGCGGGTGTTATAATAAATTCAAGCTGTGCAGCAGATTAATGCGTAAGTCCGGGCAAAACGGATTGAGCGCATTTTTTTTTGCATAAATTTAATGAGGTGTATTAATTTTGGAATCAAATATTTTTCTTGAGCGCGAGCCAGTCGGAAAATTAATGGTGAAATATTCCGTTCCGCTGATTGTATCGCTCTTGGTTGCCGCACTGTATAACATAGTAGATCAGATATTCATAGCAAATGCCGATTATCTCGGCTCAAACGGGAATGCCGCAAACAATGTAGTATTTCCCCTGACAGTAATAGCACTTGCCTTCACGTTAATGACCGGCGACGGAGTATGCGCTTTCGTCAGCATGAGTCTCGGTGCGCGTGAGACGAAACAGGCCGGGGACAGCGTAGGGAGTGCCGCGCTTCTGTCATCAACTGCAGGAATAATTATTGCTGTCATATACTGGATATTCAGGGACGAATTACTGACATTCTTCGGCGGTCGTGTGAACGATGAGACATTCAGGCTGTCGCGGGAATATCTCACATACATCATTCCCGGCATACCGTTTTACGTCTTCGGACAGGCAATGAATCCGGTAATTTCTGCCGACGGAAGCCCGAACTACGTAATGTTCTCCACGCTTATGGGAGCAGGCATAAATATAGTGCTTGACCCGCTGTTCATATTCGGCTTTCACTGGGGAATGATGGGAGCTGCAGCTGCTACGATAATGGGACAGATATTCACGGCGTTTATGTCTTTCTGGTACATTTCGCAGAAGATGAAGGCTGTAGACTTTTCCCGCAAAAATTTGCACTACAACACAAAACTGATGAAACGTTACCTGCCTTTAGGGCTGTGCAGTTTCCTTTCTCAGGTCTCATTAGTGATAAGTGTTGCTGCTGTGAATCTTATGATAAAGAAATACGGTGCGCTTGATCCAATATTCTCCCAACAGGAATATTCGCAGATTCCCCTTGCAGTAATCGGTATCGTGATGAAATTCTTTCAGATAGTTATTGCGGTTGTAGTCGGCCTGTCTGCAAGCTGTACCCCCATAACCGGCTACAACATAGGAGCAGGGCGCAATGACCGCGTGAAGAGCCTGTTCTCGCTCCTGCTGGTGTGTGAGGCAGTGATAGGCGTTGTTGCGTTCGTGATCGTTGAGTTCTTCCCGGCAGAAATCGCAGAGCTTTTCGGGGCATCAAGTGAGAGCGAATACTATCTTGCGTTTACGGTGAAATGCTTCCGTACGTACTTGTGCCTGATAGTGCTTGCGTGCATCAACAAGGCGGCGTTCATCTTCATTCAGGCTATGGGCAGGGCGTGGACTTCTGCGGGGCTGTCCATGACACGCGAGATCATTTTCGGCGCAGGACTGACAGTGATTATGCCGGTGTATATGGGGCTTGACGGCGTATTGTGGTCGATGCCTGCAAGTGATGCGCTGACGTTCATTGTGTCAGTGATAGTGATTGTGATGATTTACCGGGAACTGAACAGATAATATTCCACTGCTCTTTTGCTGCCCGGTCTTCAAGAAAGGCCGGGTATTTTTATATCTTGACACGTCTGCTAATATATTAATTAGTTTTTCATATCAAACTAAATCATACACTCAAGGAAAAAATATTAATGGCGGACATAATGCGGTCTTTCATGGAACACACGAAAACTTTAGACACAGCAAACTACATCAGGAGCATGTTGTTATGTTTCGCAGCACCAACAATAAAAAGCATAAAATCAGCCTGCCTGATCAACTTCAGACGGCATAAAGATGAAGATATGCGCTCGTCATGGAAGGCACATGCTGATGAATGGCTCTCCCCTCTCGGCCTTGAATGGCTGTTGCTCAACGAACACGGAAACTTCATGAATGCTCTTGTGCTCGTATACAGGCGTGAGCTTCTGACCCGTGCGTTATGCTGCGATAAGGCGTGCGACATTCTCGCTGAACACGGCTACCCGCTTCATGACGTTGATGCGTGCCTTGAGTGTCTGCGCAGGAAGTTCTGTTACGGCTGTCCTCATGAAGTTGGCTTGTTCTTGGGCTATCCTCCTGATGATGTCAGGGGCTTCATTGAGGGAAGGGAAGCGAAGAGCCTTGCATGTCCGTATTACTGGAAGGTTTACGGAGACGAGGAGAAAGCCGGAAGGACTTTCATGCGGTATAAGCAAGCAGAGTACGATGCTGCACGTGAGATTCTTGCGGGCAGATAAGTAAATAAATTTCGGAGGTAAAACACGAAATGGCAAAAGTAATAATAGTGTACTGGACAGGCGGCGGCAACACGGAGAAGATGGCAGAAGCTATCGCAGAAGGCGCAAAGGGTGCAGGTGCGGACGTAACATGCAAGAACGTATCTGATGCTTCAGTGGCAGAACTTGCAGGATATGACGTTGTAGCTTTCGGGTCTCCTGCAATGGGGTCTGAAGTCATCGAGGAGAGCGAAATGGAACCGTTCTTCAGCGAGGCTATTGGGACGCTCGGCGGAAAGAAAGTTGCTGTGTTCGGGTCATATGACTGGGGCGACGGCGAATGGCTCAGGACATGGGAAGACCGCGTGAAGGACGGCGGGGCTGATTGCGTCGGCAGTGTCAAGGCTCATCTTGAACCTGATGATGACGCTGTTGCAGAATGCAAGGCTTTCGGCGCAAAACTGGCATAAGAATATAATACGGCCTCCCGTTTGAGTTATGGCGGGAGGCTTTTTCATGCTTTCTGTTACTGCTTGGGCTCAGGATAAGCAATGATCCATGGCTGTTCCCTCTGATCTTCCGGAAGCATGGAATGATCAAACCACATTGAATAAAACTTTTCCCCGTTGTTCACCGCGTAGCCGTCCTGCTTGTGATCGCAAGTGTCGTAAGGATCAGCCATAATCAGCACGTCATCAAGAGTAGACTCCGTTCCCATAGTGTCATAGCCGATAATCACGCGCCAGTGTCCGCCCCATTCAACGTTCTCGACCATAATGGGAATACCCCGCTTCAAGTTCTCCCACGCAAAAGCCTGAAACTCCTCATATGTGTCAAAATGCTTATGCGTAAGGCTGCTATCAGTTTTCCAGCCTAAACGCTCAAAGAATGCAAGCATGTCTTTCGGGTTCGTGCCAATAGGGTAAGGCCGGGTTTTCATCTCCTTTGCGAGTCTGGCCTCATCGTAGCCGGTCTCTCCGTAATAGTAGAGAAGCGTTAATCCTGCCGCAGGGCCGCAAGTATTTTCCCTTGTCTGTTGGTATGTCGGGTAATGCCTGAGTATGATGCGGTTATCGTTCGGCGATATGCCATCAAAGTAATCCGACGTTGTGTCGAAATAGATTGATGTCTTGTGATTGATGTCTGCTGGAGCAGATGAAGCACCTTCCGTTGTAGTGTCCGTCCCGTCAGGATAGGGAATTACACGCACCGCATTACTGCCTTCTGCAGCATTGCCATATCCCATAAGAAGTATAACCATCAACGACACGCACAGCAGCTTTGCCGCAAAAAGATTTCTGTACATTATGTTTGCCTCCTATATCTTGATTTCTATTCTGTTCAGCCCGTCAGAAAAATCATAGCGTATATTTTCTCCGGCTATCTTCCTCAGAATCATTACGCCCAAATGCACATCATCATCTGTTTCTTCTGCAATGCCGAACGGGTTGAATTTCCTTCCGCCGCTTGTCATTGTGATTGTTGTTGAGGAGTCCGCTTCAGAGTATGATATTTCGGCCGCAATATTTACCGCCTCACCACTGCCGTAACAGCCCGAAAGCATCTCATATACGAGTTCCTCACAGCAAAGCTCCAGCCTGTACGCGAGCCTTGAGCTTATGCCGTATTTCTCCGTGAAACCGTGAATGCCTCCCTGCATCTCCATCAAGTCAAAATACCTGCTGGTTATCTCATAGCTGAAATATTTCAGCTTCCTGATGAATGCTATAGTCTTCTCTTTCTGCGGTGAGTCAAAGATCTCTTCCGGCGTGCCCTCCTCATATATCCCGCCGTCAGCAAAGAACAGTACACGGTTAGCTACTTCACGGGCAAAATTCATCTCGTGCGTAACGATAATCATAGTCATATCATGCTTGGCCAGCATTCGAATCATCGCAAGAACTTCACCGACCATCGTTGGATCAAGCGCGCTGGTAGGCTCATCGAACAGAAGTACTTTCGGCTTCATCATCAGCGAACGGCATATAGCTATTCTCTGCTGCTGTCCTCCCGATAACTTTTCCGGCATTGCATGAGCTTTCGAGGTCAGACCGACTTTCGACAGCCAGTCCATAGCGTTGGATTCTGCCTGTGCACGGGGCATTCCCAGAAGTTTTACGGGAGCAAGGCATAAGTTGTCTATGACGTTCATGTGTGAGAACAGATAGAATTTCTGATACACCATTCCCATTTTGAGACGTATCCTGTTGATGTCCGCACGTCTTGCTGTAATCTCTTGCCCGTCTATGAATATCTTTCCGCTGTCAGGGACTTCAAGCAGTTCAAGCGAGCGGAGGAACACGCTTTTTCCGCACCCTGACCCGCCGATTATCGCTATGCGTTCACCCTCCTCAACATTAAGGCTGAGATTCCGAAGGACATGAAGACTCCCGAATGACTTGCACAGATCTTTTACTTCTATAAGGCTCATGATATGGCTTCCTTTCTATGCCGGAGATAATCCGAAAACGAAAACAGGCCGTGAACTATATACGCCATTGCAAGATATATCAGCATTCCGATAATTATCGTTGCCATAGGCTGCATTGTCCGGGAAGCTATGTTGTTGATTACGCGGGTTAAGTCCGTGATTGATACGTAGCCTACAACACTCGTCCACTGAATCAGGTTCACTATTGCGGACTGGTATACGGGCTTTGCTATCCTCACAACCTGCGGAAGGGTTACGAGCCGGAATGCCTGAAACGCCGAAAACCCTAACGTTCTTGCTGCCTCAACCTGTCCGTGATCCGTAGCACTGATTGACGCTCTCAGAATCTCTGCTACATGCGCGGCAACATTCAGCGAGAAAGTTACTACGGCTATAGTTTCTGCGTCGAGACTGCTCCGGGCAAATATCCCGTAATACATCAGCATCAACAGCATCAATACCGGAGAACCTCTCAGAATCACGATATAGATTGTTGCGAGTGTCCGCAGAATCCTGAAGCCCGACATCCTAAGCGCACATATCACAGCACCGAGAACCGTACCGAATATCATTGACAGTACCGAAATTCTTAGTGTCGCGTTAAAGCCCTTCAGTATAGTCCAGTAAGAGCCGCCCTGAATCAGCACCCTGTATAGTATCTGGTTAAGGCTCATAGTTTAATCCTCGTCTTTTCTTATGTGCATAAACGTATTCCATGACAGATACGGTTCTGATAGAAGCACGCTGTCGGCAACATCAGGCTGAAATTCAAGAGACCTGTTGACCTCATACCAGAAGACAGCATCAGCCCTGCCAGACACTAACGCCGCTGTTCTCGCCCCCGCACTGACATTCACTACGTCTATGTTGACGTGCAAACGCCGCCCGATCTCTGCAAGCACTGCCATGCTGTAACCTGCAGGAAGGCCGTTATCGTCCGTGAAATCCACCGGCGGAAGGTCTCCAGTTACTGCAACCCTTACCGTAGGAGCATTGCTGAAACGTTCAAACCTTATCGTGTCATTCTTTTTTCTGCCCGTTCCGTAAATGTAGCCGTATGTGTTGTCTTCAGGAAAATTCTTTATGTATTTCTGCTCAAGTCCTGCAAGCGTGTAATCATTGCGCATTGAGATTAATGCAGTGTTCCATTTTTCGAGAAGCTCTCTGTTGTCCTCCATGAAGCCGAAGCAAAGACTCATAGTCCCGGAATTAGCGATACATGAAGGTGTGTAATCCTTGTTGACCTTCAGAAGATATTCAGCGACAAAATCAGGAAGTATCATTTCTTCGATTTCGTCCCTGTTCAAAGCCATCTGCATCAGCATCAAGGAATCATAAAATTTCGCCGTCCCTGTTGAATGATCCCCGCCGAGAATCTGCCAGCCTCTTGTTGACCATGAATTTTTCAGTATCCTGTAGAAATCTTCCGGAGTAGTTTCAAGCCTCGTGAGAAACCCAACATCTAAATCATCATCTGCAAGCACAGGACATACCAGCAAAGCCGAAATCATCAAAGCAATAACAAAAGTTTTTATCTTCATTGCTACCTCCAATACAGATTAAAGATATTATTCTTGAAGTCCCACCAGTCCCAAGAACCTTTACGCTTGTCCGTCTTGCGCAGGTGTATGAACTTCTGCCACTCATAGTACGGCTCAGAGAGTATTACCCCCTGCGGCACGTCAGGCTGAATCCCTTTCCCCGACATATCCACCTCATACCAGAAGACGACATCAGCCCTTCCGGAAGCAAGCGAGGCTGTCCTTGCTCCTGCGTCCACATTCAGCAGCTCAACATTCATGTGAAGTATATTTGCTATCTCTGCTAGTACTGCCGTGTTGAATCCTGCCGGGCTTCCGTCTGATGCAATGAAATCTATCGGGGGCAGGTCTCCGGTTACTGCCGCTTTGATTGCAGGTGCACCATCAAAGTGAAAGAACTTCACAGGTTCAGGAGCATTCATGCCGGGAGAAGCTATATATTTCCCTTCAAGTGCCGCCAGCGTCCAGTTGTCCCGAAGAGTCTTCAGAGCCTCATTGAACTTGTCCCGCAATTCTCCGCCGTCCTCACGGAAACCGAACGCAAGCCCGCTTCCCTTTGAGCGCAGGACGAGGAATGATTCATAGTCGTCATTCTGATTCATGAGGTATTCAGCCGCAAAGTCCGGTAATACCATCTCGCGAATCTCTCCGGCATTCAAGGCCATCTGCATTGAAGTCAATGTGTCGTAAAACTTTACCGTTATATCCAGTGCTTCATCGTTGGGAGCAAAATTTTTCCGCCATATTTCACTGAACTCTTCTTCCGTTGAATTGAGCTTGGAGAGGAGGCCAAGACGCAAAATTTTCTTCTCTACAGCAGCACGTGATATTCCTGCAGCAAGCATCAGGAATAAGACTGCGTAACAAACTTTCTTCATTTATTGCGCCCTTCCTATGATCAGATCAGTATCCCATTCGTAATAAGGATCAGACAAAATCACTCCGTCAAGAGAATCCTTCATTACGCCTTTAAGGTTTCTGCCCTTCACTTTTGCGGGAGTCTTCAGCCCTTCCGTGCTCCTGTACCAAAACACGACATCTGCCCGTTCTGATGCCAGAGCCGCAGAACGTCCGCCAGCGTCCACGCTGATTAGCCGTATATTGCGCTGAAGCCTTCTGCCTATCTGGGCAAGCAGTGCAGTGTTATAGCCTGTCGGTGTTCCGTCTGAAGCAATGTAGTCGATCGGAGGCAGATCCCCCGTAACTGCAACACGTATAGTCCTTGCGCCCTTGTACTCCTGAAACTTTACCGGCATGGGGTCATTCATGCTCATATCACGAATGTATATCCTCTCCAGATTCGCTAGAGTCCCGTCTTCCTTCATTGATGCTATTGCACGGTTGAACGCCTGCTGAAGCCCGGTATTGCCGCGCTTGAAGCCGAATGATATTGTTGACGGCATCATATTGAGGGAAAACAGAATATCGTAGTTCGGATTGTTCGCGATGAGGTACATTCCTGCTGCTTCAGGAAGTGCAATTTCATCTATCTTCTTTGACCTCAAAGCCATTTGCATTGCGAGAAGTGAATCATAGAAATGCACAACCCTGCGTGTTTTCGCAAGCGAGCCTATGAAGCCTTCAAGCCTGTCTTCCTCTGCCCATTCGCTTTCATCTTCCGGAATCAGCGGTGCTAATGCCTTGCGCAGGTCATCAAGCCCGCCCTGAAACTCTGCCTCAGTCGTGCCGAGATATGTCAATACGCCGGAATCAACGACTTCTTCACGGGATGAAGCAAAACATGATGTACACAGCATAACAGCAAAAATTACTGCAGCTACAATTTTTCTCACAGTAACAAAATCTCCCTTACTCTAAAATTTTTCTGACGGTTAAAATATTTTTCCCGTCCTTATGCTTGTAGGATACGTTATCCATATTCTTTTTCACAAGATATATTCCCAAGCCTCCTACATTCCTTTCATCAGCAGACAGCGTAACGTCAGGGTCAGGATTCATCAGGGGATCGTAAGGCGTTCCGGAATCAGTGAAGGTTATCACTGCCGACAAAGGATTTTCATGAATCTCTACCCTTACTGACGCATTGCCGGTCTCGGGTGCATAAGCATAATGCGCTATGTTCACGAAAATTTCTTCTGCGGCCAAGTCTATCTGCATTTGTGTTTTGGGCGGGCAGTCTGCGGCTTCTAGCTTTTCATCAATAAAGCTAATGACCTGCTCAAGGTTATTCACGTCAGCTTCTAGGGTGATTTCATTGCTCCCGAAATATCTCACGCATAACATAGTCATATCATCGAATTGCGGTGCATCTCCCGTGAAATCATCTACGGACTTCTTCATTGACGCTAAAATTTCTTCCGCCGTGCCGTCAAGCGTGGTGTTGAGTGCTTCAAGCATTCTGTCAGTTCCGTAAAGCTCATCATCAGAGTTTGTTGCTTCTGCTACACCGTCAGTGTACAGATACAGATTATCGCCGGGATTAAGCGTAAATTCATTCTCCCTGAATTTCATTCCCTCCATTGTTGCGACCGCAGGACTGTTCCTGCCCTTCAGTAGCTCATACTTTCCGCCAGCCCTGAATACGGCAGGATACTCATGACCGGCATTTGAGGCAGTAACCTTGCCTGAAGAGATCTCCAGAATCCCAAGCCACACAGTAACGAACAGATCCGCTTCATTGCCCTCGCATAACTGCCTGTTCACGTCCGCAAGAATCTCTGCCGGACTCTTAGCCCCTCCGGTCTGCGCAAGGTTCTTGATGAGCGTCTTGGCCGTCATCATGAACAGTGCCGCAGGGACTCCCTTTCCGGAAACGTCCGCCATAACAAGCCCCAAATGATCATCATCAATCATGAAGAAATCGTAGAAATCTCCCCCGACTTCTTTTGCCGGTGTCATCGTAGCGTATATCTCGAATTCTTTTCGTTCCGGGAAATCACGCGGAAGAATATCGGCCTGAATCTGCGCTGCTATGTTCAGTTCGGCTTTTGTCTGTTCCTGCTCACGGGTTATGCGCGTCAGGTCCTCAACATACCGCAAAATATCAGCTTCCATAACGTCAATAGTTTTTGCGAGCTGGCCAATCTCGTTGCTGACAGTGATATTTTCGCCTAACGGGAGTTCAGGCCGGGTGTTCTCGTGTGCAAAACGCATTGTTTCATCCGCAATTATCTGAATCGGCCTGATGAGATTCCTGCTCAGGTACAGCCCGTAACACACAAGCACCAGCAATAACAGCACTCCCGCAGCACTAAGCACGCTGTGAATGTATCTATAGCGTATATTGTCCAGTTCCTCCATGCGCCGCTCAACACCCAATACCGCAATGATTTCGCCGTTCTCATCCCTGAAAGGCTGAAGGACTGCAACATGATTCCCGGATTCTTCAACTTCATTGCCCTCCGGACGGTAAATAGATATTTCGACTCCTTCTTCATGCTCATCATAGATTCTCCTGAAGGCCGACAAATATCTTCTGTCCGTCTGCGTAAACCTGAATCCGCTCGTGTATTCGTGGTCTTGGGGGTATATGTCGGTATTGATTGAGTCTATGATGAATTCTGCGTCCTCGTATTCCTTCCCTGACGACACAAACGCATAGATATATGTAGCTCTCTGCGTCCTGACGAGAGTACGCCATATTCCCCTGATCCTGCGGTTCTCGTCCTGCCATTCTTCTGAGGCATAATCCCTGTGCTTCACAAAGTCCGGTGGAAGATACGCCGCCGCAGTCCTGGCAGTGTTGAATGCACTTTCTGCGTACTGCCTCTCTATTGCCCCGGTGAACTGGTAATACCCTATGTTGCTTGTTATTAGCGTGAGGAGTGCAAGAACAAGAAAAACCCCTGCAAGTATCTGTACTGCTATATTATGTTTTATCTTACTTAACATGATTCATATATTAACATGATTCATATAGTTTTCTATTCTGGTTTTTACGTTCTCCTGCAGATTCCTGAAAAAGAACAGGTAATCATATACATGATATGCCCCTTCAGGAAGAAGAGATACAACAGCAGGATATTCATGCGCGTCTATGTCCGGGATTTTCATGATCCCCCGTTCCGTGTCAAGATACCCGCCGCAGAACTCTGAAACCTCACGCGTAATTTTCCCGCTGTAATCCGTGAAACATGCTCCCCGGTTCAGGCTTTTGTCCGCATATGTGTCATCTGTTCTCCAGTTGAGCGGATTCACGGCAAATGCTTTGCGCCCGGCAGGGTAAAACGCCGTAGCAGTTATTCCGGGAGCTTCACACTCAAAGCTGATTATGACTCCCGTATCACGTTCAGACTGTGCAGGCTTCATGTGAGGGTATTTCTCCGCCGTATCCGGAGTGAAAGCCCAGCCTATAGCGTACACAGCCACGAGCCGTTCATGCAGTGCCTTATCCCCAAAATACTCCTGCATCAGACGGTAACACATATCTGCTCCCTGTGAGAATCCTGCAAGAATTATGGGCCGTCCGTTATTCTCGTGCTCAAGGTAATACGAGAATGCCGCTGAAACATCCTCATACGCAACAGCAAAGAATTTTTCACGTTCCGATTCAGGGAGTTCATACACCTTCATTGCCGCCTGCCTGTAATACGGTGCATACATCCTTGTATATGCCTCGTAAATCCCGCGCTCCATGTTAAGCGCACCAGCAAAATTTTTCTTCGTCTTGTCATCAGACAGAGACATATTATGTTCGTCCTTCATGTCAACTGTAGGGCATAACAAAAAGAGGTCAGCAGGTTTTTCTCTGCCGCCCTCCTGAAAATATACCCAGTTCTCCGCTGAGGAATAAATGTTTGCGTCCGGTTCATCATGCCCGACGTAAACAGGGAAGAATAATAATACTGAAAGCGCGGTAACAGCAGAGCACAATAGAAACAGATTTTTTCTGCTTACTGCTGTCCTGTTCATGTCATCAGCCCTGTTACTTTACGGGGAAATCAAAATATGTGTCCGGGTATGGCTCATCATTCAGCGTGAAGTGCCACCATTCCGTAGCTAACGGCCTGAATCCGTGCTTGGTCATTGCCTCACGCAGAATCATTCTGTTGCTGTACTGTTCTTCGGTGATATTCTTGTAGTCCGGGTGAGATTCCTCGCCGAAATAGTCGAACGTCCCGCCCATGTCCGCTTCTTTCTCCGTGTTCATATCAAACAGCGTCAGATCAACAGTGCTTCCCCTGCTGTGTCCGGACTTGTAGTCAATATATCCCTGATCGAACAAAACTGACTTATCGAGGTTGGGATAAAAATACTGCTTCATGCGGGTATCTTCAACGTTCTCCGCCCATTGCGCAAAATGAGTTACTGCCCTCTGCGGTCTGTATGCGTCATATATCTTCAGCCTGTAACCCTTCGTGATGAGTTCGTCGCTGACATCCTTTAGTGCTTTGGCCGCCTCTTTGGTCAGCATTGCTACAGGGGTTTCATAGCCGTTGATCCTGTCGCCCACAAAGTTATACGTTGAATAGTAGCGTATCTCCAGTATTGCATCAGGCACTGCTTCAGACAGCAGAACGAAATCCGAATTATCATAGGGATCTGCACCGAACGCAGAACCTGCCATCAAAAAAATAATAACTGCAAGCAAAAATTTTCTCATCTTAATATTTACCTCCTTTAAGGATTTCCCGGCGTTCCTGCACCATGCAGAAGACAGTACAGCAGATCACCGAGAATACCCAAACCATAACGGATTTGGCGAAAACTTCAGGCGTTACGCTCTCAACATACCAGCGATCCGGACTCAGCTTGATATACGTGTGCAGAAGGTCAGAAGCAATCATAGCGAATATGCCGTGCAGCAGCAGGAATCTGAATGAATTTCTGCCGACAAAAGCTAAAATCTTCGTGATATGTTCCGGACATAACTTGCAGAACACATACACCGCATATCCTCCCGTGAATGTCTGCACGAAAAACGGTATCACGCTCCATCTTCCGACAGTTCCGAGCTGGCTCGCAAACGCGTAATCATTGCCGCAGAAATGGTACATCACTGCATGAAGCACCACAGCCGCAGCCGCAACCGGCACGCTTGGCCTGATACTGCCGGAATGCCGGGAGAGCCATGCACCGCACAGCATTATCGCCGCATATACGGGCGTTGCAGTGAGACTCCATGATACATGACTGCCGAGACCGTACAGCAATATTCCCGCCGATAACAGCACAACGCATGACACGCACAAACACGCAGTATCCTTCAGGGCATAACCTGAAACAGGATAGAACACCATATACGAAAGCACCATAGTCCAGACGAACCACACTGGAGAAATGCACTCAAACAGTATTCCGCCGACTCCCCATTCAGGAAGCAGGGCAGAAGCAAATTCCGGCCTCAAGTACGTATGTATTGCATCACGCAACCAGTCCTGCGCAGTGCAGCCGTGAAACGCCATGCAGTATATTCCGCCGAACAGCAACAACAGCATCGTATATTTCAGCGCGGGGAGAAACAGAACCTTAAGCCTGTGCATCACATTCTCCCTTAATGTGCGCTCATCACGGAAATTCCAGCCGGACAGCACAAAGAAAAACGGAACAAACAGCCATATCAATTCGCACAAAATTATGTCTGCCGTGCCGTTTTCGGGCCTGTACACAAGATGATAGATACTCACTAAAATTATTCCGAGACCTTTAGCCGTATCTATATCTGCTTTGCGGCTGGTGTTCATTATTGCTCTATGTTCAGAATCTCGCTGAAGCCAGTTACCTCGAATATGTCCATGATCTCCTGACTGACATTCTTCACCGTCATTCCGCCTTGCTTGTTCATCACCTTCTGTGCCTTGAGCAGTACCCTCAAGCCCGCCGACGAAATATACACAAGGTTTGCCATGTCGATGATCAGAGTCTTCACGCCTTCAAGAGCGTTCTTCAGTTCCGCTTCAAGCTGGGGTGCTGTTGACGTGTCGAGACGGCCGTCAAGTGATATTACGAGTTCTGTTGCTTTCAGTTCTTTGCTGATTAACATTGTTTATATGCCTCCGTTGCGTTAAGTTTGAATCCCCGCTTTTGTTCAGCCATGCAGGGAATTTCAAAAAGTTTAACATACTTTGCGCAAATAGCACCTGAAGCCCTAAAGCAGAGAAGAATCTTTCACGGGACATACAGCAGAAGGCCGTACTACCTTCATCATATCTACAATTTTCTTGATCCACCCGCCGTAGAATATCTCACACACTATCGAAGCCGTACCCATAATGTTATTTTCATCATCCATCAATGCAACACCCCTGCACCCGCCGTAACAGTGCTTCGTGAACCTGCAATTCCTGCACCTGTCATTGACCTTCAGGAAGTCGCTGGCTCTCATGTCTATCAGCTTCATGTATTCCGGAGTCGATATGCAGTCCGCAAAATTCATCTCCGACAGTTTCGGGTAATCCTCCTGCATCTTCATACCTGCAAGAAGCCCGCACATCAATGCGCGCCCGTCCGGAGATATGTACGAACTTGACCTAGCATGACCGCATAACAGCGTTTCATCAGGATCGTATGATTCGTTATAGCCCACTATCCTATATTCATCCGGCCTTTGTGGCGAGGCCGCGAAGAATGACGTAAACATTATTTCCGCAGGCATACCGTCCTCATAGTAATGCGGAATGTAATCAAGATACGCTTGAAACAGCTCCTTCAAGGCTATATTCTTATTCTCGCTGTGAGTCTTCCATTCGCCGATATTGCCCGCATATGCCGTCTTAATGAGTCTTACTCCCAGCGAAGCAAGATGATTTATGCTGTCCCTTAACGTGTGCATGTTGCCCTTATGAATCGTCATGTTTGCACCTGTACGGAAGCCCATATCACGGCACAGTTCGAATGCCCGGTCAATCAGCTTCTCCGCACCGGGCACGCCCCGAAGCCAGTCATGCCAGCCTTCAGTCCCGTCATAGCTCATCAGGAATGAAGGGTGAACATTGCGCTTGTCCAGTTCCGACAGAAATTTTTTGTTCACCAGTGCACCGTTTGAATATATCTGGGTTATTACGATATTGCGTTCGGTCAGGGCATCAACGATTTCGAGAAAGTCATCACGGATCAGCGGTTCTCCTCCGGTAAGAGATACGGACATTACCCCGTTTTCTGCCAGCTGGTTCACTATGTCCATTGCGGATTTATGCGGAAGTTCACTTGCTGTAACTTCAGGTGCGGACATATAGCAGTGCTTGCACCTGTAATTACACTTCCCTGTTACTGACCACTGAACATGACCGATATAGCGCGAAGGATATTTTTTGTAGAGCTGTTCTGCCTTGAGTCCTTCACCGGGCCGACACTTCTCGATTATCCCGCTTTTCTCTTTATCGGCTATTATCTGCTTCAGGTCGTCCGCAATGAAGGATTCCGAAACGTCAACAGAACCATCGCATAATTCAACGGCCTGCATCTGACGCGGCATGAGGAATTCAGCATTGCCGGTGGTGCTGTCAACGATTGCGTAAGGGAGCTTTTCCCACCCGCGAAGAAAATATTTATCTTTAAGCCTGTAATACATTTACTCGCCTCAAAAAGCCATTGCCCCCGAAAGAGCAACAGCCTGAAATAATTTACCGGTAATCTGCTAGAACGCCACGGCTGCCTCGCATACGCATTCCATGATCATTCCGCATTTATCCTTAAACACACCGCCAGCAACTGCCTTGAGTTCATCCTCGTTTACTTCGTCCATGCTGATGTTGAAGCCGTGAGCCTTTGCTACCTTTCCTGCAGCCTCCTCAAGTGCCTTCTGTGCCTCTGCCTAAAGCCCTTTTGCCGCTAACAGTGCCTTCAATGCCTCAAATGATGCCTTCTCAAGCTCTGCCTTTACTGCCGCGTCCTTTGATGCCAACTCGAAAAATTTTTGCTGTCTGACATGATTTATTATCTTCCTTTCGTAAAAAAAGCCGCTGCCCCCGAAAGAGCAACAGCCCGAAAATATTTTAACCTAAAAGAGGTTTACCAAGTTACGTTGTCGCAAGTCCACTTCATGATAACTCCGGTGCAGCTATAACCGCCAGCAACTGCCTGGAGTTCATCCTCGCTTACTTCGTCCATGCTGAGGTCGAAGCCGTGAGCCTTTGCTACCTTTCCTGCAGCCTCCTCAAGTGCCTTCTGTGCCTCTGCCTGAAGCCCTTTTGCCGCTAACAGTGCCTTCAATGCCTCAAATGATGCCTTCTCAAGCTCTGCCTTTACTGCCGCGTCCTTTGATGCTAACTCGAAAAACTTTTTGCTGTCTGACATTGTTTAATGTCTTCCTTGTGTATTAACCTTACGATGTTTCGTTAAGGCTTAAATTTTTATGACGCTGAATATTGTATCAAGAGACATATTACAAATCACAAACAATATAAAAATATTTTCATAAGTATTATGCTGTAAAAATGCTGTCTGCCTTGTGCACATAAATCAAAGGTTTCCCGGCTTTACCTCATTCTCTCCCGATACATCCTTCGGTGCTTCTTCGTCCGCAACCAGCTTTCCGTCCCTGAAGCGCAATACCCTCTGACTCCATGTCGCTATATCCGGCTCATGAGTAACGAGAATTATTGTTGTGCCCTCCTCATGCAGTGCCGTGAATATCTGCATGATCTCAACAGTAGTTTTAGTGTCAAGTGCTCCTGTAGGTTCATCTGCCATCAGTATTGGAGCTTTCCCCACTATTGCACGGGCTATAGCAACTCTCTGCTGCTGGCCTCCGCTCATCTGAAGCGGTCTCTTGTGTATCTGATCTCCAAGTCCGACGCTCTCCAGTGCCTCCTTAGCCATCTTGCGCCGTACTGATGACGGGACTCCGCGATACATTAACGGCATCTCTACATTCTCAAGCGCATCAGCTTTCTGCAGCAGGTTGTAGCCCTGAAACACAAAGCCTATCTTATGGTTGCGTATGTCTGCAAGTGCCGCACGGCTCTGACCCTTCACGCTTATTCCGTCCAGAATGTATTTGCCGGAAGTCAGCACGTCAAGACAGCCGAGAATGTTCATCATCGTTGATTTTCCTGACCCTGAAGGCCCCATAATGCACACAAATTCTCCCTTGTTGATTGAGCACGTTACGTCATTTAGGGCTTTAAGCTCTATATCTCCGGTCTTGTAGATCTTCACGAGGTTTTCTACCTGAATTATTGCCATTTCCTGCACCTTCTATTTCACTGCCTGAGCATTTATGACGAGCTTTTCACCTTCAGCAAGACTGCCCTTAACCAGCTGAGTCCATCTGTTGTCGGAAATTCCCGTAACTATATCTATTGCATGTTTCAGCTTTCCGTTTTCTTCTGTCCATACAGTAGCTTCATTGAGGGCTTTCTGCTCCTCAAGCAGCCCGGTATCATACGATATTGACTTCAGCAGTTCTTCCGGCGGCGTGAATCTCAATGACGCTATAGGCAGGCGCAGTACGTTCCTGCATGTTTCCGTCTCAATCGAAACATTTGCGGTCATGCCCGGCTTCAGCTTCAGGTCTTTGTTGTCCACGTTGATTATGACAGTGTATGTTACAACGCTGTCTGAAGTCTCCGGAGCTATGCGTACCTGAACGACTTTTCCGTTAAAGTTCTCCTCCGGGAATGCGTCAATCCTGAACGTTACGTTTTGCCCGGCCTCAATGTGCCCTATGTCCGCCTCGTCTACTTTCGTCTTGATCTGCATCTGCGTGAGATCTTTCGCGATCTTGAACAGCGTCGGAGTCTGGAATCCTGCCGCCACAGTCTGCCCCGAATCCACCTGCCGGTCAATCACAACGCCCGTTATAGGCGAGGTTATGCGCGTATAGTTCAGGTCAGTGCGTTTGCGCTCAACCTGCGTCCTGTACTGCTCAACCCGCGATAATGCTTCCTCCAATGCGGCCTGTTTCATCTCAACGTCAGCTTCAGCAGTGTCAACCTCACTCTGTGCTATCAGCTTTTTGCTCAGAAGTTCTTTCCCCCGCGTGTATTTTCTCTGGGCATCCTTCAGGGCGGCACGCGCGCTTTTCACCGAAGCAAGAGCCACAGCAAGACTCGATTCTGCCTCTTTCAGCTCAAGTTTTGCTACGGAAGGATCAATCAGTGCTATCAGCTGTCCGGCCTGTACAACGGAATTGAAATCAGCGTATATATCCTCAATCCTGCCTGATACCTGCGTTCCGACTTCAACGACATCAACCGCGCTGAGTTCGCCTGTTGCAGTTACTGTTGACGTAATATCACCGCGTGTAATTTCTGCCGTAGTGAATGAGTACTTTACTGACCTGTCCCGGGTTGCGAACTTCCATACGCCGAAACCTGCACCAACAATAAGCAGCAGCAAAAAAAGTTTCTTTATTCCAGCAATCATAATTACATGTTCCCTTCAATATTAATTTCCGGCGGCAAATGACCCATAGCTTCATCAAGTTCCGTCCGTGCGATCTGGGCATCATAGAGAGCCTGATACAGTGCATACCGCGAACCTGCAAGGGTAGATACCGCATCACTGACTTCAAGCGGATTCCCCACGCCAACCTCATAGCGTCCCCGTGCAAGCTCAAGATTCTCCTCTGCATACTTCACGCTGACTTCAGATGACTTTGCACGGTCTATGGCACTCGAAAGGGACAATGCCGCACTCCTGACATCACGCGCAATAGTCTGGCGCAGACTCTCTTCCTCCGCGTTATCCTGCTCAAGCATGGCACGGGCTGATTCAACTTTTGCCTTTACCTGCCCGCCGTCAATGACAGGAATATTAACGTTTATCCCGGCATTGTAGCTGTTAGCTGAGTGTGATGCTTCACGTTTCGATAAGTCCGTACCTACAGAACCCGTAATTGTCGGGGAATTATCCCTTGCAGCTGCCTTAACTTCAAGTTCGCGCTTCCGCACCGAATGAATTGCCCTGCTGTAGTCCGCACGATCCTCCATTGCCATGCTCAACAGATGTTCAGCGTCTCCGGCAGGCTGAGGCAGTAACAGTTCCGCAGATACCATGAGGCTGAATGAGTCGTAATCAGGAACTCCCATTGCTACTTTGAGGGCTTCCTGAGAGACTAAAATATCATTCTCGGCCTTCAGGAGCGATACACGTGCGGCGGCAAGGTCTGCTTCTGCTTTCGTTACTTCGACAAAAGGACTGTTACCGACTTCGTATATGCCTCTTGCAGTCTTCAGGTGTTCTTCAAGGTTGGCTGTTTTCTCGCGTTCAACTTCACGGTTCAATATCTTCAGCACCAAATCATAATATGCCTTCTTTGCGCCGGAAGCCACACTAACCTGCGTCTCCCTTTCAGCCTCAAGTGATGAGCTGATGTCCTCTGCATTGATCTCACGGTTGAGCCTGTTCACGCCGGTATCATAGAGAGTCTTTGCTGCGCTGAGTCCTAAACTTCCCTCGCTGTAGCCGTCATCCCAGTAATCATAATCGCCGTTGTAGTTCGTCCTTCCTGTAAGACTCACTTTCCACCTGTTTGATGCTTTAGTCTGCTCAAGCTGTGCAGATGAAACCCTTGAAGCACCTTTTGACTTCCTCAATGACGGGTGATTCTCCAACGCAATTCTCAGGCATGATTCAAGCGTAAGCCCGGACACTGAATCACTGTCCAGAGCAAAAGACGGAGAACAAAAACATAATCCCAGCAGAAATACAATAATTTTCTTCATAGTTATTCCGACCTCAATGCTACGATAGGATCAAGATTTGAAGCCTTCCATGCCGGCCAGAAACCGAAGAAGACTCCAACGCCCGCAGAAAAACCTACAGCTATAAGCACGGAGTTCACAGAGATTAACGCCTTAAAGGGGAGCACTATTGAGGCAGCTGCTGATATACCCGCACCGAGCATTATCCCTATTGCCCCGCCCAATAAGGACAGCACTATTGCTTCAGTCAGGAACTGCATACGGACATTCGACGGACGAGCACCTATAGCCATTCGTATACCGATCTCGCGTGTTCTCTCACTTACGGACACAAGCATAATGTTCATGATTCCTATACCGCCGACAACGAGAGATATTGAGGCTATTGCACCTAACAGAAGGCTCATGATAGTAGCCATGCTTGCCGCGCTCTCCATGCTCTGCGTAATATCGCGGATATCAAAATCATCATTTGCATCTTTAGGCAGATGATGACGCTGGCGGAGTATTGCTTTCGTCTCATTCGTGGCAGTCTCAAGAAGCTCTCTGTTCTTGGCCTGCACGTTAATGCGGTTCACCGTGTCAACGCGAGTCCCGAAACGGAACAAACGCCTTTGCGCCGTAGTTACCGGGACAAGTATGAAGTCATCCATATCCATCCCGAATGAATTTGCGCCTTTGGACTTCATCACGCCCGTAACCCTGAAGGGAATATTGCGGATTCTAATAGTGCTGTCTACAGGGTTAGTGTAGCCGAAAAGCTCTTTTGCTACCGTATGGCCGATAACGCAGACTTTAGCCCCGCTCCTGACATCAGAGTCGGTGAAGCAAACGCCCTTGTCGAGTTCCCATGTCCTTACGGGGAGCATATCGGGAGTCCCGCCGGTTATACTCGTGCTCCAGTTGCTGTTACGGTACACTGCCTGAGCTGTTCCGCTGACTTCCGGGACTGAACGGAGAACAGCAAACCCTTCTGACGCTATAGCTTCTGCATCTGCAAGCGTGAGGTTTGCCCCGCTTCCTGCCGCACCTCTTGCTCCTGTTGTGTTGGGCGGTGCGGGCATAACGATAATCAGGTTTGACCCGAAACTCTCTATAAGGCTCTGCATTGATTCCGATGCTCCGTTTCCGATTGATACCATCGTGATTACTGCACCTACGCCGATAATTATTCCAAGCATGGTGAGAATTGAACGCGTCCTGTTGCTGAGAAGCGAACGCAATGCTGTCCTGAAGATTTCCATCACAGCACCTCGCCTAACTTCTGACGCTCGACAAGTGCGGCAAAAAGCCCTTTCCTTGCGATAAGTTCATCATATGTGCCTTCTTCCGCTATGTGCCCGCCGTCAAGAACCAGAATCCTTCCGCAGTGCCTGACAGTAGAAAGCCTGTGTGCAATTACTATCCTCGTGCATTTCAGCCGGTCCAGAGAATCAGATACTATCTTCTGCGTTATGTTGTCGAGTGCGCTCGTTGCCTCATCGAACAGCAGTATTTTCGGTTTGGGCGCAACTGCACGGGCAATAATTATGCGCTGTCTCTGCCCGCCTGAAATAGTCCCGGCCCCCTCGCTAATCATCGTGTTCATACCCATAGGCATTTTGCGTATGTCGTCCGCAATCCCGGCCATCTCTGCCGCCTCCCACACTTCTTCCTCTGTTATCTGGGGAGCTGATATTGTGATGTTGGAGTAGATACTGCCGGGGAACAATCCGCTGTTCTGCATGACACACCCTACACGGCTTCGGAGGTAACGCAGGTCAAGAGTCTTTATGTCGATCCCGTCATAATAGACCACGCCGCTTGAAGGAGTCTCGAACCCAAGCAGAAGCCTCATCAGCGTGCTTTTTCCGCAACCGCTCTTCCCCACGATTGCGACATATTCGCCGGGACGAATCTTCAGCGAAAGATTGTCGAGAATGAACGGTGTCTTGCTGCTGTACCTGAAACTGACTCTGTTCAGTTCAACGCCTCCCCTGACAGCAGATAGGATTCTTCCGTGCGATATTTCCGGAACTGCTTCAAGCACGGGACGTATCATGCTCATCATCGGGCCGATCATTGCCGCGGTCAGGGTTACCTCACAGAAAGCGATGAATGCCCCCGATAACAGGCTGTATGATGCCATGAACGCCATATAGTCTTCAGGCGCGGTGCCGGCATTGTAGGCTTCAAGGTACAGCACGAACGTCCCGACAAGCGTTATTGCCGGCTGTATTACCGGAGTCAGCTTCAGGAACAACGGCGGATCATATTCGAGCTTTGCTTCATGCTTGTAGTGTGAGGCCCATTTAGCGAATGCCCTGCGTTCTGCTCCTGCAAGTTTGATCTTCTGAATGCCGGTGATGAAAGCATAAATCAGCCCGTATTCCTCCGCACTGAGTTTCATTCTTTGCTTCAGTATCCATGAATGGCCGTGTATGAGGAGCAGTGATGATACGAACAATGCCGCCATTATCCATAGTGCCGGCATGACTAACACGGGAGCAAATGAGAATATCTGACGCAGGTATATCAAGCTGATAAACGCCGTAAGCCCTACGGAAAAAACTACGTTCACTATTGAAGTGCAAAGCATTGTTACGCTGGCAGCCCTCTGGGAAAGCTCGCCTGATGAAAAACTCTTGAAGAATAATGCCGGAAGCGTGAGCATTCTCATCATTACCCCTGCGCTGACAGATACGTTTGCTTTTATCTCGATACGTGAAATCACGAGTGCCCTTGCTATCTGCAGCAATGCAGCAGAAATTCCGGAAAGCACGATAAAGACAAATATTGCTGTCAGGGACGACATATCATGAGAGTATATGACCTGAGAATATATAATGCGTGTCATGAATGGAGCTGCCATAGAGAACAGCGCGATAAACAAAGTTATCATTGCTATGTATGCAATGTCCGAAAATGAAAGGCTCTTTGCGGCAAATTTCATGAGATCCATAATACTCAGCCTGCGTGCTGGCATGGGGTTATAGAAGCATATTGCTTCCGGTGTTCAGGGTATCCTTCGTAGATGAATTTATGCGCACACGTTTTCCCGTTGAATGATCCTTGTAGTAATAGCCCCGTCCTGAAGGCATTAGTGCCACATAACGGCCGTCCTTAGCCGTACCGAGATATACGCCGGAAGCATCTTTGTACCAGTCCCCTTTAAGCTCGACATACCTGCGCATTACCCCATGAGGCCCGAAAATATTTTCCAGCCTGTCCGAAAGGGTATCATCTTCCCTCACTTCAATTTTTCTCAGGAAATCTTCAGGAATGTCATAGAACCGTGCAATTTCCTCAATGGCATTTGCGGCATTGGCTATTTCATTCTCCTTTAATTCCTCGTTGATTCTTTCGCCTGAAACTGCTTCAGTAATGTCGCTGAAGGCATTTGAAAACGCTTCTTCATCGGCATGTATCCTTGCTCTTAACTGTTCTTCAAACCAAGCTGCCATTTTATATTTTTTCCTGCCTTATTCATTCGTTATCAGTTCCGCGTAATATTCACAGCGTCCCATTAATTCTTTGTGCGTTCCCCTGTCGAGGATATGACCTTCCTTCATTACGATAATTTCATCGCAATCACGAATAATCGACAGCCTGTGAGATATGATTATGCGTGTTATCCTTCTGAGTTTTATATGCTCCATGAGGTCATATTCAGTCTTTGCGTCAAGCGCGCTTGTAGCCTCGTCCATAATGATTATCGTAGGTTCCTGCGCCAAGACTCCGGCAATCTCTATCCTCTGACGCTGGCCTCCGGAGAAATTCCGCCCGCCTTCCTGGACATCTGCGGAATAGTCGCCTTCTCTCTGCACAATGTCATCATGAACTGCCGCATCACGTGCCGCAAGGATAACCTCAAAATTCTCTATGGACTTGTCCCACATGCGTATATTGTTCGCGACGGTGTCCTCAAACAGCGTAATATCCTGATTCACGCTGGCAACGGAACTCGTGAATATATTGCGGTTGATCTCGTCCCTGCGTTTGCCGTCAAACAGTATTTCCCCGCTCCACACCGGATACAGTCCCGTAATCAGTTTCGCGACCGTAGATTTTCCGCACCCGGAAGCACCGACTATAGCTACGCTGTTTCCTGCCTCAACCGTCATGGAGAAATCTTCAAGTATGGGCTTCTCCAGCTTGTTGTAGCCGAACGTTACGTTTTTGACTTCAACGCGTCCCTTCAGCTTGTTGATCTCTTCCGGAAGTTCTCCGGTGTCCGAATAATCCACGTCAACAGGATATTTGAACACGTCCTGTACTCGTTCCATTCTCGTGCGCATTTCCTGTATCTTCTGTCCTGCCTGTATCAGTGATGCCGCCGGGGCAGAAAATGCGGTCAGGTAGCCGTTGAATGCAGAAATCAAACCTATAGTCCATTCACCGTTCATGATGAGCCTGACTCCCAGGAACAGAATTATGTTTGACGTTATGAGCGACAACAATGCCGGAAGCTGTCCCAATGTCTGATCCAGTTTCGCATATTTGGCCGTCTGTGCGAACGCGTTAGCCTGAAACCCTGCCCACCTCGCAAAAAATCCGTTCTCCGCACCGGCTGACTTTATCGTCTCTATCATGTTGATTCCAAGAAGCGTAGTGCCCTGAAGGTTAGCCATATCCCGCATCTGAACACGGGTAATATCAACTCGCTTTGCGGAGATTACGTTAGCCAGAAAAATATTCACCAGAACTGTAGCGATTCCTATCAGTGCAAGAATGGGGCTGTAATTTATCATGATTACGAGGTTAAGCACCATTGCCCCGAAATCCAGAATCAACGGCGTGAACGTATTGATTAATGTGTTGGTGATGTCCTTGTTTGACTGCTGACGCTGTACTATGTCCCCTGCCATCCTCTGCTCGAAAAATTCAACGGGAAGCCGCAGGATATGCCACAAAAATGACGTGTTCGCAACAGCAGACATTTTCCCCTGAAGCCTGAGCAGGTACACAGTCTTGATCCATAATGATGCAATCTGTGAGGCAGCGGTCAGGCCAAGAAGCACAAAGAATCCTGAAGACCACTGCACAGCATTGCGCGTCAGAAGGCGGTCAACAAAGAAACGCGAGAAGGCCGGCATTAAGACTCCTGCAAGAGATGCTATTAGTGTGGTTAATATGATAAGAAGGAACATTTGAAACGTCCCTTTGAGTCTCTCTGATGCAAATTTTAGGATTGAGGCCGGTTTGCCTGACGGGGTAAAATCTTCTTCTGGTTCAAACAGCATACATATTCCTGAATATGATTCCTCGAATTCCTGAAGGGAAACTTTGACTCTTCCTCTTGCAGGGTCATTCAGAGAAACCACCCACCCCCCCCCCCTCCCAGAAAGCTATAGCCGGGAATGTTCCGTTCTCGCTGAGTGTCTTTGCGTTGCACCTAAATGCACGGGGTTTGAGTTTGTACTTCTTCGCAACATTGTACATGCTTTTCATGTTTGAGCCGTCCCTTGAGACTCCGCACTCCTTGCGCAGTTCCTCAAGGGGAATCCAAAGCCCGTAATACGCAAGCACCATAGCGAGAGATGCCGCACCGCATTCAAGGGCTTCCATTTGCATTATTACGGGAACTTTAGCCGTACCTTTTGTAATGGGCTGTGTGATTTTTTTTGCCATGAAGATTGTTCCTTTACTTCAGAAGAAATGAGACGGGTTTTACTGTGTCAACAACATAAACTGCATGAGAAACTTTTTCGGGCGCGTTCTGAATGTTCACAGCCACCTGAATCAGTTTGTCCCCGTCATGTATTCCCATATTCAGCGCGTTTGTCTCCCCGATAAGCTCAATGATCCTGCTGTAGGGTGTCGTTGTGCCTGCTACCTGCGCAACAGTTCCGTGAAGTTCGGAGTCAGGTATGCGCACAGTCATTCCTTCTTTGAGTCTGGAAGCATTGTCGGGAGGAATGAAGGCTAATGATGTCCTGCCTTCGGTGTATATATAGGACGAGAATGACACTTCAAGGCTTCCGGCAAGTATCCAGAATAGGAATCCTGCCAGAAATACAATGATGGACGATAAGATGATCCATGCCCCCGGAGCTGTTATATGTATGTATTCATTCAGCTGCTACGGTGAATTGATTCTTGGTGAGGGCATTTATACTGCTCCTTTCATGAAAGATGGTGAATATTATAGCTAGCTTGCTTCTCTTGCTTCAAACTCTCCTGCTGAGAATTCCGACCAGCTGTAACAGCTCAGGTAATCCCCCCGATACTGCCTTGCCGCTGAAGGATCACCCTTAAGGTAACGGTAAGCATCACAGTCGAAACTGTCAGGATTGACGGCGATATGATTTTTGGTTCGCACGAGAATATTTCTCATTCCTGCGTCTTCAAGCGTGCGTGTCAGGGAGTTCACGAGAACATGATAGTAGCCGTTCACCGTCTCGTTGTATGGTTTGTCCCCGAACAAAGACGCACATGCTTCACGGGCAGTAACGGGTGCTCCCCTGCGGTCAACAAGAAGCGCAAGAAGCTCTTTTGCCCTGCTTCTTGGGAAGTTCAGTATCTTTCCGTCAATGAACACGCTGAATCCCCCGAAAGTCTGAACGTAAACTTTTCCGCTTGTCCTCAGCGGTGCAGGGTAATAGTACGAAAGGTAATTCAGTTCCCTGATTATGTCTTCCTCAGATACTTTCTTAAGGAGGTAAGCATCAGCATGGACTGCAAAAGCCTGCTGAAAATATTTCTTTGATTTTGTTGTGAAGATTATGTGTGTATCCTTGTGAATGGCTTTAAGACGTGAAGCAAGCTCAAGGCCGTTCATTTTTCCCGGTTCAAGCTCGATCTCAATGAAAGCGGCATCAAAGCTCAATGATGACATGTTTAACGCTTCTTCTGCTGACGGTATGCTGAAAACGCGGACTTCAGGTTTTGCCTTGTGCAGTATTTCGGTAAGGGAATCAAGATCAAGCCGGTGATTATCCACAATTAAAAAGCTCATTCGACACCTTCCTTTCATTACTGACATGCTGTAATTTTACAACACACAAAGAAAATGTGAAATCAGCAATAAATTTCAATCCTGTTTTCTGCTGCCGTTCCTGAAACTGTATTGCGCAGGTCTTTTGTGTTATATGAAAAAACGATAATCGTATAATGATAATGCACTTCAAATGTACGGAAATACTATACAGGAGGCTTTATTATGTTAAATGACATTGAAAAATCTGAACTGGAAAATTACTTTGCTAACCGTTTCATTAAACAGCATAACCTTGAAGATTCTAATGATGACTTTCTTGCGCAGTGGCAGGAATGGATAAACATTATTCCTCTTCGGAGTGCAGGAGAGATCCTGAATGAAAATATCTGCAGGAAACGTCCGGTTCAGTTCAAGAGTCCAGAAAGCATTACTATAGAAATCTACAATTCTGTTGCTGGAAAAGTCCCGGTTATCGTCTTCGGCAGTTCTGCAGACTTCGAGAATTTCATCGTGAACCTGATCCATAAGGGAGAAAGGCCGGACAATATTTCGCAGACCGGAGCATCATTCATATACGGGAAGACTCAGCGTTTCCTTGTGCTGTCGAAGAAGTATTACAGCAACACCGAACCTGATTTTGTCGGGCTGTCCTCTGAGGAATGGCGGGAAAAGTCCATGATCTTACGGCGTGAGCATGAATGCACGCACTACTACACCAAGAGGTTTTACGGCTCTGCATCGAACAGCCTGCATGATGAACTTATTGCGGACTTCTGCGGAATGTATGAGGCATTCGGACGCTATGAGGCGGGATTGTTCCGGCACTTCATGGGGATTGACGGGACTCGCGGGGGCAGATTGTCGGTGTACACTGCCGGGCTGTCTGAAGGCGTGAGGGAGGTTGTTGCGGAGACTGCCTGCCGGTGTGCTGATGCTCTGGAAGCATGGTCGGAGTCTGAGAGCTTCAGGAACATGGACAAAGCGTCGAGGATAAACCATCTGTGCGAAACGGACATTAAGGAAATGAGCAATAATAAGATATAATCACAAAATTAATTTTAGTTCAGATGAGGGATTATCGTAATGGCCGGACGTAAAAAGAAGAATCAAGACTGCGGCGAACTATTAAACGAGCATATACTGAAAAATTATTCGGGCGGTGTAGGCGCGGGGTTAAATGACTTGACGCGCCTGAAGGTCAAATGCCCTGTTGCAAGCTGTTCATTTGAGTGCAATACTTTCGGTGAAATGAATATACATATCAGGAGCACACACCCTGAGCTGTGCTGAAAATTTATTGATTGGGGATAGCAATACTTATGGACTACGCAAAAGAATCATTAAGGCTTCATGAGCAGTGGAAGGGAAAAATTGAAGTCATATCAACAGTTCCCGTATCAACGAAAGATGATTTGTCGCTGGCATACACGCCTGGAGTTGCCCAGCCGTGCTTGGAGATACAGAAGGACATCAGCAAGAGCTATACGCTTACACGTCGTCATAACCTGTGCCTTGTAGTTACGGACGGAAGCGCGGTGCTCGGACTCGGCGACATAGGCCCGGAAGCAGGAATGCCCGTAATGGAGGGAAAATGCGTGCTGTTCAAATCGTTCGGCGGGGTTGATGCGTTCCCTCTGTGCGTGAAGACGAAAGATGTTGATGCGTTTGTTGAGACGGTCTACAACATTTCCGGCTCATTCGGCGGGATAAATCTTGAGGACATTTCAGCTCCCAGGTGCTTTGAGATTGAACGCAAACTGAAGGAACGGTGCGACATTCCCATATTCCATGATGACCAGCACGGGACGGCAGTAATAACGCTTGCAGGACTCACCAACGCGCTGAAGGTTGTAGGAAAGAAGCTGAATGAAATCAAAATTGCTGTCAGCGGTGCAGGTGCTGCGGCTATAGCTATCACTAAGCTGTTGCTGTCGGCAGGAGTGAAGGACATAACTTTATGCGACAGAACCGGCGCAATCTACAAGGGACGCGAAAAGGGCATGAACTGGATCAAGCGTGAAATGTCGGAAGTAACGAATCCTGACGGCATAAGGGGTACACTTGCGGACGCTATGAGGGGTGCTGACGTGTTCATCGGTGTATCTGCGCCGAAATCGGTTAATGGCGGTATGGTGCGCTCAATGGCACGAGACCCGATAATATTCGCGTGTGCAAATCCTACGCCTGAAATATTCCCTGACGAGGCGAAAGAGGCAGGAGCAAAAATCATCTCTACAGGCAGAAGTGATTACCCGAACCAGATAAATAACGTGCTTGCATTTCCGGGCATATTCAGGGGAGCTTTTGACGTTAGAGCCAGCGACATCAATGAGGCGATGAAGATAGCTGCATCAAAGGCACTTGCGGGGCTTGTGAGTGATTCGGAACTCAGCGAGGAGTACATTATTCCTGCGGCATTCGACAAGCGAGTCGGTCCTGCTGTTGCGGAGGCTGTAGCCATGGCGGCAAGGGATTCAGGCGTTGCGAGGCTGTGAGGCATGTACGATAGTTTTTCGGCAGCTCTGAGAGTTGTTGTGCCTATGGTGATTCTTATGGCTGCCGGGTATCTCGTCCGTGTCGGCGGGACTATAACCCGTAAGGCGATGAGGGATTACGACAAGGTGATATTCCGGCTGTTCATGCCCGTAATGCTATTCAAGAATATCTACGAAATAGATTTGTCGCAGGGGATTGCATGGCGGGATATGATTTTTGCTTCCGTGTGCCTGCTTGTGATATTTGCTTTTGCACTGAAGATTCCGAGAATGCTCACGAATGACGGCAAGAAATATTCTGTTATCGGTCAGGCAGTCCTGCGGTGCAACTATATACTGTTCGGCGTGGCTGTGTCTGAAGCACTTTACGGCGAGGGGAATTCCGGTGCTGTAGTTATGCTGGGAGTTCTGGTTATCCCCGCGATAAATATTCTGTCGCCTGTAATCATTGAGGCTGGGACTTCCGGGCATTCAAGCGCGGGAAAGCTATTCGCTGCAGTACTGAAGAACCCGATGATAATCGGCGCGCTGTTAGGGCTTGCGTTTAAGGCGTTGGGTGTGAATATTCCTCCGCTGATATGGCAGGTCATCAGGAGCATATCGAATTCAACTACAACAATCAGCTTCATATCTTTGGGCGTAGGTCTTGACATGGCGAGCGCGGTATCGGACAGAAAATTACTGCTCTGGGGAATATTCCTGCGAATGTGCATTATCCCGCTGGTGTTTATGCCGCTGTCAGTTCTTGCCGGTTTCAGGGGCGGAAGTCTCTGCGCAATGATGGTAGTGTTTGCCGCGCCGACTGCCGTAGCGTCATATCCTATGGCTGTAGCTATGGGGGCTGACGGGGACTTGGCCGGGCAGCTTGTGTGCATGACTACTTTGCTTTCAGTGATAACTATATTTCTGTGGACGTTCGTGCTAAGGAGCATGGGTTTGCTGTAAAAAATCTCCCCGCTGAACATACCAACGGGGATTTAGTATTTTATGATCTTGAAGGCTGCTGTATCCATATTGTAGCGGCTTCGTTCAATGGCAGTTCGTGAATATTCTTTCCGGCTCTGCATGTGTATATATTTTCTTCGGAACGTTCCAGCAGTGCAACTTCAGCACCGGCAACGAGTCCCATATCGGCAATCTTCTTCCGCAGCGGCTCATCGGCAGTAATGCGCAGTATCACGCCCTCAGATCCTGCAGCGCACAGTGTCAGGGGCACAGGCACAAGCAGTATGGGCTTCTCTATAGCGAGGAATGCCTCATCAACCCACGGCTGATGCTCGGCTCTGGCCTTCCGGAAAAATTCAAGCAGTGCATAAAGCCTTTCCTCTGTAAGTTCGTCCACGTAATGCTCCATTGAACACGCCATATCCGACGAGTGATCCCGGTCAAGCCCTAAAAGCTCATGGAAGAATGCCCTGAATCCCTCGTGCCTGCGGAAGACGGTCATACCCTTCTGCCGTCCTGCGTCAGTAAGATGCAGAGTACCGTAGCGTTCATGTTTGACCTGCTCAAGCTCTACCAGTTTCTGAATTGTTGCCGTAACTGTGCCTTTAGTTATCTTCAGGCGGTCGGCCAAGTCCGTAACGGTAACTTCGCGTCCGGTGCTCTCAAGCAGGAATAATTCTTCAAGATAGTCTTCAATTCTTGGGGTAAGCATAAAATCAATCACCTCAATAATAATATACCAGTATTGCGGCGGTGCGGCTAGTCAGCATATGGATCGTAGTATTCAAGCTCGCTGTAGACCTCGTCAGGCTCTCTTGGGATGAGCTTTGCCGGTTTCATCTTGCTGAACTTGAATCGGAATCCCTGTTTTGCGAGTTCCCGAATGCTATTGTGGAAGTATTCCGTAACCTCTTCATCGCTCATGCCCTGTAATTTTTCGTCAATTCTACGGCGAATTTCATGAACCTCAGCCTCGATCGGATCCATCTCCTGCATCTCCAGTTCTGAGTCTGTCATACTCAAACACCTCCTTTGCTGTCCAGAAATTTATACCGGGTAAATTCTGTGTATCGTTTACCAGAGGTATAAGTTTCTTGGTCTTGTCCCTGTTGATATGATGAAAATTATACGACACAATAGCATTAAGTTTATACAGTGAAGCAACTGCAATATGTCTGCTGTCCATAACTTGAGAATGCGGAATTATTCCTATCTCTCTGTATTTTCTTGCAAGAGACTCTGCAGCCTTATTTCCGTTAAGCACGATAATGCTATTAGCAGTGATGAGGTTCAGCATGTTAGTTCGTTTTGGTTCTGGCGCATCTTCTATTTCTTCAGTAACGTAGTCTGAAGTATATCCCGCGAACTGACCTGCCTTTAGTGCCTCAAAGAGACGTACAACGTCATCATGTCCTTTGCGGTCATCATAATAATAGTTGAATGTTGTAGTCTCCAAATACAGCCTTAACCTGAAATCTTCCAGCATAATTTTTACCCTCCATAACTAATACTGCTCCTGCTCCGGCGGACGCTTATGGGGCTTTACGGGCTGAAGTTTGCTTATCTTGATGTTGTACTGCTTGATGATAGGGGCAGTACGGCGTATCAGATAGTCCCTGCGCTCTTCACGGGTCATGTCCTTAGTCTCCTGCCATATCTGCTGGCGTATTGCGTCTACCTCAGCTTCAATCGGATCCATATCAATCAACCTTTATCATCCTCCTTACTTTTCTTTGAATTCTGATAGTATGTTCCTATTGTTCCGGGTATTCCTCGTAAAGTTTAAGATAATCCTGCGGTTTCAGGATAACTTCAGATTTCATTTTGTCATTCTCCTTTGCCTTTCAGCTTCAGTGCCTCCCCGAAAGTAGCCGACTGGTCAATATCACCTACAACCTTTCCGTGCTCCAAGATAATCTTTCTCTGCGCAACGTCCCCGACTTCAGGATCATGCGTAACTATGATTATCGTAACTCCCTCGTCATGAAGCCTCCGGAAAATATCAACTACGATTCCTTCATTTTCCTCATCGAGGTTACCTGTAGGTTCATCGCCTAAAAGTATCTGCGGTGAATTGATGAGCGCGCGCGCAATACACACCCTCTGCTGTTCCCCGCCGGAAAGCTGCGCCGGAAGATGCCGTGCCCTGTCAGCAAGCCCGACTTTAGCTAGTGCCTCCATAGCTTCTTCCTCGTCCGGCATACTGTGATAGTACTGCGCAACCATAACATTCTCGACTGCGGTCAAATAGCTGATGAGGTGAAACTGCTGAAAGATCAACCCAATCTTGTCGCGCCTGATTCGTGTCAGACTCCCGGCATTCTCCCTGCTGATGTCAACACCGTCAAGAATCACGCTTCCTGTTGACGGAGTGTCCATACAGCCAATAATATTTATCATTGTCGTTTTGCCCGAACCTGACGGACCCATGATTGACAGCCAGTCTCCAGCATTGACGCTGAGGTTTATATCAGCAAGCGCCTTCAAGTTTCCGTAAATCTTTGATACGTTCTTTAGCTCCAAAATTTTTGATGACATTCTTTACTCTCCCTTCAGGACTATCGCAGGGTGTATATCCATTACCTTGCGCACTGGTATTATTGATGCTAGTACTGTTATTGTGATGAATACGGCTATGGTTACGGGGATTAATGCCCACTGGAAGTTTATCGCCCTCCCGAATACATTAAGGCTGACCCTTTGCGCGAACTCAAAGCCCAAGAACACTCCCAAAGCCCCGCCGATGAATCCCAGCAGCACGCCTTCGCCGAGCAGCTCTCCCATCACTAATTTGCTCTCCGCTCCAAGTGCCTTCTTGAGTGCTATCTCCCTGCGTCTTTCTGCAACCATAGCCATCATTGTCGTGTATACCGAAATCATAGTTATGATGAGCACAACCACAGTAACCAGCAAGACCAACGCCTGAAGTTTGCCCAGCACTATATCCTGAGACTGCGTGAGCCTCCTCACTGCACGCGGCTGCAAGGCCGGTATGTCCCGTTCAATCCTTGAGGACAGCGCGGAAAGTTCTGCGGCATCTGCTACAACACTGCATTCAACAACGTCTGCCCTGAAAGTGTCCCCGATAAGATCATCAAGCATATCTATATCAGCAAATATGAATCCTTCCTCCGCTCCCCCGGTCGTAACGATTCCCTTCACTGAAAGTTTCATGCTGAAATTCTGTGCGCCTAAATCGCGTTTCTGGTTCTCCTCTGCCGATAAGTCCTGCCGTGATGCTTCTGCCATCTGTCCGTACCTGACTCCCTGAACCGTGAATGTGTCGCCTATATTGATATTCAGAGTCTGGGCTATCTCATGCCCTACCATTACGCTTGATGTGTCCTCAGCATTTCCCCAGCTTCCTTCAATGTACCAAAACGGGCTGTTCTTCTCTGCCTGTGCTAAGTCAGTGCCGGCAATAATATACGGCTGTTCATTGATTTTAACTGTCTGGTATCTGTAAGGAGCCATGCCCACAATCTTTTCTGTTCCGATAAGCCCGCGCAGATCGTCAAGAACTTCACGCGTAATCTTTGCGTCCCCTCTCGGCAGTACTATAAGGTTTGCACCGTAAGACCTGAATTCACGCCCTAACTGTGCAGGAATGTCATAATATATCGTAACCAGCCCTGATAGTATCGTTGCACCGATCGCTATAGCCAGAACCGCAATAATCAGGCGCGAGGCTCTCCGGATCAGCGAGCTTGATACCATCTTCAGATACATGCGCCGTCTGCTGCCGTTTCGTGTTCTATTTTCCATGAAGCACCTCCGTAGGTTTCAGTGCCATCAAGTAGCGTATTGCAGGAATGCTCCCCGCCAAAGTAACGAGGAACAGAATCACAGCAACAATCAGTATCACCATCCGCGCAATCTCGATATATGAGCCGAATACTGTCTGCCCGATGATCTGTGCGAAGCCTATACCCAGGAAATAGCCGAGTATCCCGCCGATAAGCCCCGTCATCATCACTTCAACGAGAACTAAAGCCGCTATCTGCCAGTTATACGCTCCAAGTGCCTTGAGCAGTCCAAGTTCCTGACTCCTTTCTATAACGCTTGCAGTTATCAGGTTGGAGATTGCAAGGGCAGAACCGATTGAACTTAGTATCGTAATCAGAATCATTAGCAGTGTCGTTTTGTTGAGTATCGTACCTTCGGATTCTGCAACCTGCCGTACAGGCTTGGCCACTCCGTCCCGTATAACTTCCTGAATCTGATGACATATCGCGCTGACATATGCTGTGCAGTACCATGTTTCATACTCGTCCGGCGAGAGGCTTCTAGGGTCTTGGGCAGCCTTCCGTGCAAGGTCATTATCCGGTGTCGTGAGTGCAGATACTTCTATGCTTGAGACTTTGCCGGGAAGATTCGTCAATTCCTGGACTGCCGGTAACGTCATCAGGATTTTTCCGTCTGCCTGCCCACCGTCGTTGTAGATGCCCTTAACCCTGAAAGTTTTTCCGTTGAGCACAATATCATCACCGGCATGAATATTATTCTGCGATGCCAGCAAATGCCCTATCATCACGGCGTTATTGTCGTCCTCCGTAAGCCATTCGCCGGAAATCTCCCACCATGTGCGCAGGGACTTCAAGCCCGTGTGCAGGTCTTCACCCGTAGAGAGCACAGCATGTTTCTCCGGCCAGGTTCCGACAACAGAAACATCACCGACACCTTCAAGCCTTGCAGTGCCGTCAAGCATGGGTGCAAAGTCCAGAATGTTGAAGCCCCAGAATATGCTCTTGAGCTTCAGTATGTCTTCCTCATGCAGGAACTTGTCATTCACTCCCTGCCCTTCAGTCAGGCCGTAAAGATCTCCCATCAGTGCCGCGTCCTTGTGCCTTACGGTGATATTTGCGCCGTAAACTTTCAGCTCGCGGTTGACCTTGTCGCCAACACCTAACATTACGTTCATCATTGCAGTAGAAAGAGATACGCCTAATATTACGGTGAAGGCAATCATAAACATCTTGCCTTTCTGGCGTATCAGAGTCTTTGTTATCATGCGCCAAAACATTTTTTCTATTTGAACCTCTTTTCGTGCTGTTCCAGTTCTTTAACGTCTATATATATCTTTCCGCCGTGAATCTCATACGCAAACGGCACAGGATTGCACCCGCCCTTGAAGCCTATAGTATTTTTGTTCATGACGACATCACACCGCCTGCATACGACTTCATCGTCCCCGCGTTCATAGTAGCCGGCAATCCCGCATATATCGCAAGCGTCAAGGCCGACTCCGTATGCTGAACCTGCAGGTTTCTTCACGATGAGGAATCTGACATCATATTTGCCGGGAGTAACATACGAGAATTTATGCAGGTGTCCGTCCGAAACTTTATCGAGCGCAATAGAAATTATGCCGTCGTTCATGTCGTAAGGTTCGGGCTGAATCTCTGCGGGGGGTTTAGTGTCGTAATAGTGCAGAACTATCACGATGAATACCGCCATTGCTCCCCATACAGCAAGACTCCATGACCAGCGTCGGCAGTCCCGCAGTCTTGCCTTCTCCTTGCGCAGTAATGCCCTGTTGGGGAACGTGCCTTCGGGGTGTCTGTGAGTGAATATGACGAATGCCAGCATACACAGGCCAAGACCCAGCTGTCCGAACGTAAAAGCATTGGGGTTAGCTCCGCGCCAGATCATCACGTCAAATACGGTTATCCCGAACAGTGCATCACGCGTGGCTATGACCCGGAGTCTTTGCAGTGCCGCAACAGCTCCTGCAAGGTACTCAAGCGCAAATATCCCTGCAGACAGGAACAGGAATATATATTTCTCGCGTTCCGACCTCAAAGCCCCGTGAACCTCATACGCGCTCAATGCCAGCAGTAAGCACACAATCAGGCCAAGCGTGAACCCTAAAGCCCGGAGCAGTGCATTAGTGCTTATCCCTGCCTCACCGAAATATACGAACTCCCGCGTGTACTGTATGACAGGCGGAACGAGGTACATCAATGAGGCGACAATAAGAGCACACAGAACGAGAATATTCACGGTGCGCGCAAAGTTATTCCGGATCAAGGCAGAAAGGATTATGCACAGCAATGAAGCTGCTGCAATGCACGCAATAGTTACGACCAGCTTTCGGTTGAAGGCCATCAATAACAGGTTCATTCCTTTCGGGTCATACATGCGGACACCGAAGACGCTGAAACCTGCAATAATCCCTATGAGCGTAAAAATCATGGTGAACTTTCTGCGGGAAAAACTGAAGATTATTCCCAGCATTAATGAGAACGCCGCTAAATGATCAGTAACAGCAACCAGATATTTAAGAATTTTCTATCCCTCCAATACAAAAACGGAAGACTCGCATTAAAGCAAAGCCTCCCGTAAAAATTTTTCCGTTTATCCGGGCGTGTATTAATCGCTTAACTGCTCCGCCGTGTAATCCCAGTTGAACTCTACAGTGTGAGTCTTGAAGAACTCTTTTGCACCTTCCTTAGCGGGCACGCCGGTCTCGTCGTCGATATGAAGCAGGTAATCAGTCGGAGGCTCAATGATGAAGCGCAGTTTGTACTTTCCCACAGGAAGCCCCTTCGCGATGTTTGCTCCGTAGTGAGGGCCGTCATCAGCATTCATGGGCATGAATGATCCGTCCATTACTACTGTCTTTCCGTCCATCTTGAGTATCTCGTACTTCACTGTGAGATATGCCGGCCAGATGTCGTCGCCGTTGCCGAAGCCGTATGCGATTGCGTACATGGGCTGAAGGTGAATGTCTGCCTCAAGGTGCATGTCGGAATCTTCCTTTGAGGGGTTCTTGCCTGCCGGGTACATGTCGACTGCCTGGAAGTATACTGCCGCAACATTGTACGGGCCTACCTGCTGTTCCTCGCCGATGGGGATCTCCTCAAATCCTGCCTCGCCGGGCTTCATTGACGTGGGCGCGGGGACTGCAAACGCCATGCCTGCCGCTAATGCGAGTATCATTACTGCTAATAACAACTTCTTCATGATAAAACCTCCTGAAAATTAATTTTGCAATTCTTCTATAAACTCCTCATGAATATCATGAGGCATTTACACTATTTCGCCGCTTCCTGTTTCTTTTTCCTGAAAAGGTGAGGAAGCATAATCCATACTGCCGCAATCACCAACATTATCTGCGGTATCAGTGTCTCCGCACGGTCATATATGCTCAGTATCTCTATGCTGAATCCGTTCATTGCCGGGATAACCGTCCTGCCCGTGATAACGTCTGCTTCAGTCAGCTCAACAACGCCCTTGCCCATGAACGATATGCACATCAGGAACAGCAGAATGCTCGTGAACATGAAGAATGCACGCAACGGAAGTTTAACGCTGAAGTAACGGAACGCGATCCATACAGCAACAAGGACGAGAATTCCCGCGCCTATGCCGTAAGCTATGTATGCCGGGTCGCTCATGCCTCCGGTGAATGCCGCAGAATAGAACAGTATCAGTTCCGCGCCTTCCCTCATGACTGCGATGAATGCCGCAAATATCAATGTCCACTGTGATTTACTGTCAATAGACTGCTGAACTTTTCCGCTGATGTAATTTTCCCATGCTATATTGTCTGCTTTCGACAGCATCCAGTTGCTTACGTAGAACAGCACTGCCACCGCCAAAAACATTGTCCAGCCTTCAAGGAGTTCACGTGCAACACCGCTCTGTTCACCGAGCATAGCCTCAAGTGCCCAAGCAAGAATCACGCTAGCGATTATTGCCGCGAATGAACCGAGATATACGCCTTTAAGCATGTGCTTGTTGCCGGTCTTGATGAGGTACGCCACTATTGCAACGATAACGAGTATTGCCTCTAATCCCTCGCGTACCAGAAGCCCGAATGCCGTAACGAACGTAAGCCAGTCCCTGCTCACCGGTGCATTTGCTGCGGCCGGTGCGGATGGTGTTTCCGCAGGAGTCTCGCTGACTGCCGGAGCGGGCTGTGATGGCGTTGACGCTAATGCAGGTCTGGGTATCTGCGTATCAGTGTATATTGCCTCGCCTGTGCTGTCAGGATCGGAAACTTCTGCTTTGCCGTCAAGAACCATTGAATCCTTGTAGACTTTGATTTTTAGGTCTTCAATCTGCTGTATCAGTTCATCTTTGGGCTTCTGCTGGCTTCCCAGCAAAACATACTTTATGTCCCTGAACTGTCCTTCTATATGATTCACACGAGCGGCTGAAATTGCATACATTACCGTGCGTTCAACGCCCTGAACCTCATAATACTTAAAGTAAGCATCATTTACGTGCTTGTATGCGTCCTTGTACTTGTCGTTATTCACGTCATCTATTGCGGCATTGAATTCCAGTGCCATATCAGCAGCAACAGCGCGCCAGTCGTCATAATGTTTCTTTTTCTTTGCGGCTTCAGAGTTGTTTGCAGAACCAAGAACCAGAACACACAAAATAAAAACGAGCAATGAATAATATACAAAGCTCTTTCTATAATTCGATAACATTTCAATCTCCTTAGCTCATGAAATTATATCAGTCAAACTTATTGTGATTTATTGCCGCTGTGCATTCTACCAGTTGTTATTTTTGAGGTCAAGGTATTTGTTACTGTGCGCAAACTTTACAGCATTACGGCTTCAGGCATTCCTTCAAGTGCAACTGCCGTGCTTGTCCGGAAATTCAGCATGTCCTGTTTGAGCGTTACTGCTCCGGTGTGAGCGTGAATTATTCCTGCAAGGTCAAACATTCTCTTCAGTCTGTTATTGCGTATGTCTCTGCGTACTAAGCCGGGATTGTCGATTATTGCTGTTGGAGGGCCTGAAGTTATCGTTATGTTTATGTTCGTGTCCGTGCTGTAGTCCGAATGAAGAAGGGCATTGATGACAGCTTCCCGAAATACCGCCGTGCATTCACCTGAAAGTTTCCGCGTGAGTCTCGGCAGAAGGCAGGTGTACGCGCTCCAGATACTGTGCGCCGAAGCCTGAACAGTACGTCCATTGTGATGCAGAACCGTCCGGACGTTCATGCAGTCCCCGAACATCAATGCACCCGCAAAGGTGAGATATTTCCCCGAATATATGCCTGTCCTGCGGAGGAACTCATCACGCGTGAAGTATCTGTACGAATCATCACGGGCAGTAACGGCATTGCGGAAAGCATTAACCTGCCCGGAGTCCAGCGCGCATGTTACGGGATAATCATCGCGGGAAAAATCCCTGTCCGCCATCAATGACCGCGCCCAAGCCCCGGAGATGATATTTTCGCCTTCAACGCGCCTGTACACTTGGCCGTTGTGCGTTACGGGCTTTCTGTACCAGTTCAGAGGCTCAACACGGACAGCAAAGACTCCCATACCCAGATCATGAATATCACAGCCGACTATAAGCGGAAGGGAGTCAATGCCGGTTACGGTTATGGTGTCATCGTCATTGCGTCTTGCACCGAGTACAGCCCAGCCGCCGAGACTGTTTGACATTGCGCATAAAGTTTCGGGGAGTTTGTACAGTTCATCGCTCCCTAAAAATTGTTTGTCATCATCAGAAGTAAGGTCAAGGAATTCTGCAAGGGGATTCAAAGCAGCTTCTTCAATGCGTCTCCGATGTCCCCGTCTATGCAGATTGAGCGCGGTGAAATCTCTTCAGGACATACAGCCTCGCCGAGATTGATACAGGCATACGCTGCGTCAGGGCGTTCATATGTCATTCTCCAGAAAGGATACTTGATGATAACGGGAGTATTCATGCCCACGCCCAGCTCAAGGAACAGCACCCGCATATCCCGCGAATCCTCAAGGAATTTCGCGTAACGTTCCGCCGCATTATGCCAGCCGTCGTCCTCAACGAAAGAATCATCACTGCGCAGGTTAGTCGTCATTGGCCTTCCGCATACGGGGCAATACGGGATCAGTTCTGACGGTATGCGCATATTCTTCTGCCGCTCAAGCATTGCCGTTATGGTCTTCTCGTTATCGTAAGTCTTATTGTGGCACGGAAGCGGGCACTGAAACAGGCCGTAATCCCCCTGCGTGTAGAATAGTCTTGACTTGTCGAAGCCGGACTTCTGGAAGCAGTGGTCTACGTTTGTTGTTATGACGAAATAGTTTCTGCCGTCTAATATCTTCAGCAGGTCAGAATATACTGGTTTGGGTATATCGCAGTAACGGTTCACGAAAATATTTCTGCTCCAGAATGCCCAAAATTCTTCGTGAGAGTCATACGGGTAGAAGCCTCCGGAATACATGTCGTGAAAGTGGTATTTTTCCTCAAAGTCCGCAAAATATTTCCTGAAGCGTTCGCCATCATAAGTGAATCCTGCCGAGGTTGAGAGTCCCGCACCTGCACCGACAATTATTGCTTCTGCGTCATCTATTGCCTTTCTGAGTCTTTCTGTCATCATGCAAGCTCCTTAGCGTATATGTTCATGTCCGTATCCTTGAAGACGTTGAATATTACGTGATTGATGTTTTTGCTGTGAGTCAGAAAGTCCCGGACTGTCCGGACAGCTATTTTTGCGGCCTCGTCATTAGGGAAGTGAAATTCTCCCGTAGATATACAGCAGAACGCAATACTATTCAGAGCGTATTTTTCTGCAAGCTCAAGGCATGAACGGTAACAGCTCTCTAATTCCTTTCTGTGTCTTTGCGTCAGCTCCCCCATCACTACCGGCCCTAGAGTATGAATCACGTAACGGCACGGAAGGCTGTATGCTCCCGTGATTTTTGCGCGTCCAGTCGGCTCGTCGTGCCCCTGCGCAGTCATAAGCCTGCTGCACTCATCCCGGAGCTGAAGACCTGCGGCAGAATGAATCGCGTTATCGATGCACCTGTGGCACGGAATGAAACACCCTAACAGCTTGGAGTTTGCGGCGTTCACGATCGCATCAGAGTTCAGGCGCGTGATGTCTCCCTGCCATAATGATATATGCGGCTGAACTTCCGGCAGCGCATTAACGTCAACAACTCCCTTAGAGTCCCGGACATGCGACAAATATTCATCCTGTGCTTTCAGGAAGCCGGGATTCAGTTTCATGGGAGGCCGTACATTCATCAGGGAGCGCAGTAATATTTCCGGGTCATCAATCCTCTTTGCGTCCTCCCTGTATTCAGGCATCTCATCAAGAAGAAAATCAATCATGTATTTTATTGTTTCGTCCATGCGATTAATTCTCCG
>CAJOES010000003.1 GCA_905233455.1 uncultured Synergistales bacterium
AGCATCGCATTCAATCTTCCATACTCTGCCCTCATATCCTCCGAAGCTCTCAGCCAGTCTTCATAGTTCTCACTGACTGCAACATATGTGCTCTCATTCTTGGCCGCAGTCCTGACATACAGAGGTATATTCAGCGAAAATTTATTGTCCGCAATCTCCTGAAGCGTTACCGCCTGTGCGAATCCTTCTTCCGTCTCATACTTCCGGTATGCCGCCGCAATCCTCTGAATGTGCCGTTCCTCAAGACAGCTTTGTGCGTTCCTGCGCTCTACCTCATCAAGAGCGTTTATGAATAATACTCTACCGATACGTTCCGGGGCTTTGTTCATACTGCAGATCATGATACATGCTTCCATCGGCGAATTATAGAACAGGTTCGCAGCAAGGCCTATAACGCACTCCAATCTATCGCTCCGTACAAGTTTCTCCCTCATTCCGCTTTCCTCGTTCCTGAACAGCACCCCGTGAGGAAGGAGTATTGCGCATCGTCCCGTATCAGGTTTCAGGCTGGCTAAAATATGCTGTATGAATGCGTAATCTGCCCTGCCCTGCGGAGGAACACCAAGTAAATTGCGTCCGTATTTGTCGTTCTCAAAGGCTGTACGATTCCACTGGCTGATAGAATACGGAGGATTAGCCAGAACAAGATCAAATTTGCGGAGCTGTCCGTCCTCTATGAATGCCGGCGAAGCAAGCGTATCATCATTCACTATGGAAAAATCCTTTATGCCGTGAAGAAACAGGTTCATTCTGCCTATTGCCGCCGTAAGTGAATTTATCTCCTGACCGTACACTGAAACGTTGCGCCATTCTTTGCCTTGTCCTTTCAGGTAAGCTATGGAGGATATGAGCATTCCTGCACTGCCGCAAGTAGGGTCATATATGGACTCTCCTGATTCCGGCTTCAGCATTTCGGTCATGAGGTGAACTACGGTGCGGTTTGTGTAAAACTCCTGTGCAGTGTGGCCGCTGTCGTCTGCAAATTTCTTGATGAGATACTCGTAACCCTGTCCTAATTCATCTTCAGGGCAGTTTGCAAGCGACAGGGTTTTCGAGCTGAAATGCTCCAAAAGATCTTTAAGGAGTCTGTCGGAAAGTCGTTTTTTGTTCGTCCAGGCTCCATCACCGAAGATACCCTGTAATTTATCGTAATTTGCCCTTTCAATCTCACGGAATGCACCGACAATAGCAGCACCGACATTTTCTGATACTGTGCGTACATTGTCCCAGTGATAACCTTCCGGCACAACGAATGCGTGAATTTCATGCTCGTCGAATTCTGCCGCGTCCTGCCCGTAATCGCGAATGGCTGCAGCGGTTTCCTCGTCGTAAACATCACATATGCGCTTGAAGAACAGCAGCGGGAAAATGTACTGCTTGTATGCTCCTGCGTCTATATGAGTGCGGAGAAGTACGGCAGAGTCCCAAAGATACGACTGCAGTTCCTCAAGGGTAATGCGTTCATTCATGGATATAACCTCCTTCAGCAAGCAGCTTCCTCATGGTGTCCTCTGCTGTGATGACGCTGCTGCAAGCCTCGAAATATCTGCGGCGGACTTCAGCGGGGGCAACAGTTTCCTGCGCTTTTTTCCTGACATAATTATTTACTGCAAGCGTGTAATCTTTGTCTCTTATGTCCTGTACAGAAACTATTTTGCAGCGTTCAATAAAATCTTCATAGCCCGCATAAAGAGAATATACCGTGTCAATGTCTTCACCGGTCATTATGTTTTGTGCTCTTTGCGGAGTATATATGCCTGAAGCGTCAATCATACATACATGCCCTTTATGTGATTCTTCTTTTGCATTGTTCAGGAATAATATGCAGGCAGATACACCTGTAGAGTAAAACACTCCGCCAACAAGAGATATTACGCATTCAAGTTTGCCGGAATCCACGAGATGCCGCCGTATCTCTCCCTCTTTGCCGCCGCGAAACAGAACTCCCTGCGGCAATACTACGGCACAGCGGCCCGTTTCAGGGTTCATGGACTTGACCATATGCTGAAGCCACGCGAAATCGCCGTTAGAGTCTGACGGACTGCCCCAGATATTACGCCCGTAAATATCAGTGCTGAATTGCTGTGCTCCCCAGTTCTTTAATGAAAACGGAGGATTAGCTACAACACAGTCAAAAGTTTTCAGCGAGCCTTTTTCGAGGTAATTCGGAGCTCTCAAAGTATCTCCCTGCGTTACGTGAAAATCTTTTGCGCCGTGCAGAAACAGATTCATTCTTGCGATGGCAGACGTTGCAAGGTTATTTTCCTGTCCGTACATTTTGCCGTAAGTGGACTTTTCATTATTGATGTAGCGTATAGCCTCAATGAGCATTCCTCCTGTACCGCAGGCAGGATCATAGACGCTTTCCCCGGCTTTGGGAGCTAAGAGCCTGATCAGCAGTTTAACGATTGAACGAGGGGTATAAAATTCTCCGGCATTTCTTTTAGAGAGGTCTGCAAATTTCTTTATGAGGAATTCATAGCTGTCTCCCATTACGTCTGCAGGGTAATCGTTATTGCCGACTTTAAGTTTTGACATGTGTTCAATAAGATTTTTCAGGCGGTCGTCAGTAAGTTTGGTTTTATCCGTCCAGCTGGCATCATCGAAACTGCTGAAAACTCCGCTTAAAGTGTCCGGGTTAGCTCTTTCTATCCCAATCATAGCATCTGCAACAGCCTTTCCGACATTGATGCTTTGCTCCCGAATATCATTCCAATGACAGCCGGACGGAATGATGAAGCTGTGATTTTCGGGGAAAGCAGCATATTCCTTGTCTCCGCCGGACTCCTCTAATGCAGTCTGTGTTTCTTCATCATAGACATCTGATATGCGCTTGAAGAAAAGAATCGGTGTTACGTAGCTTTTGTATTCGTCTTGATTGATTGGGCCGCGAAGGATGTTGCAGGCCTCAAAGAGATGTGAAAATAACTGCTGGCTCGTATAACTCTCCTGAAGGAATAACGGTATGGTTCTGTCTTCCATTTCCCTTACTCATGCCGCAGTACTGCAACCGTCTCAACATGAGCAGTCTGCGGAAACATATCGAACGCTCTAACGCTCTCCAAGCCGTAGCCGTACCCCGCCAAAATCCTGCAGTCCCTAGCCAGCGTTGCAGGATTGCACGACACATACACTATCCTGCGCACAGCAAAATTCTTCACGGCCTCAAGTACTGCACGGTTGCACCCGTCTCTGGGAGGATCAAGCACTACGGCATCATACGAGTCTTTCAGGTCATCAATAATATCTTCCGAACGTCCGCAGAGAGTCCTGACATTCCCGAAACCGTTAGCCTGAAGATTTCTCCCGGCCATCTTCACCGCACTGCGCCATTCTTCGATGCTCGTAACATTGCGGGCATTCCCGGCAAGATAGCATGTCAGGGATCCCGTGCCGCTGTAGAGTTCCAGAATGCTTTTTGCCCCGTGAACACAGCCTGAAGCATACGCAAAAAGTTTCTCCGCCTGTCCCGTGTTGACCTGAAAGAACGACGTAGTGTCGAACATAAGCCGATACCTACCAAGCATCTCCGAAATGATTCCCGCTCCTGTCAGGTTCTCCGTGTATGTCCCCAGAATCACGTTGCCGGGCTTTGAGTTGTGATTCATGGTGATTGTGTTCGGCCTCGCAATGTTACCTACGTATACGAGAGCCTTAATGCTTTTTGCCGAAAGTTTGCCGTTGACCACGAACGATAACAGGCTTTCTCCTGTGTTTATGCCTGTACGTGCGATTATGTGCCGAAGTTTGCCGGTATTGTTCCGCTCGTCGTAACCGTCAAACGGCAGTCTCTCCCTGTCGAGAGCGTCAAGAATCTTCCCGTAAATCTCGTTCAGCCTCTTAGCGTTCACCGGGCACTGCCGTATCAGTTCAAGCCTGTGAGTCCCTGCACGGTAGAACCCCGCCGCAATCTTGCCGTGAAGGTTCTGCACCGGGAATGCTGCCTTGTTGCGGTACCCCCAAGAATCCGGAGACGGCTCGCACTCCGCATCATGAAGCCTGAAGCCGCCGATTCTGTTCATCGCGTCAATCACGAGTCCTGCCTTGAGCTTGAGCTGTGCATCATAGCTGGCATGTTGGAGCTGACACCCTCCGCACCTGCCGTAATATTTGCATCTTGGCCTTACGCGTCCCGGTGAGGAGCTCACAACTTCAACCGTGTCTGCAATGGCGAAATCCTTTTTGCGCGAGACAAGTTCTGCCCTGACCGTCTCCCCCGGCAATGCTCCCTGAACGAATATTATTCCGTGCTCAGTCCGTGCAATCCCGGCCCCGTCGCTGGAGAGTCCGGAAACCTCTAACGTTAGCTGTTCGCTGTCAGACCATCTGTTCAGGGCGGACAACCTCCTCGAATTTCTCTGCTGTAAGGAGGCCAAGCTCTAAGCAGGCTTCCTTCAGGGAAATATTCTTTTCGTGCGCAAGTTTGGCTACCTTTGCGGCATTCTCATAGCCTGTTACTGGATTCAGGGCAGTAACAAGCATCAATGAACGGTTAAGATTGTCATTCATCTTATCCTTATTGGCTTTTATTCCGGAAGCACAGTTTTTGTTGAATGATATTATGCTTTCAGTGAGAAGCCTTACGGATTGCAGGAAGTTATACGCACAAACGGGCATAAAAACATTAAGCTCAAAGTTACCCTGACTTGCCGCCATGCCCACAGCAACATCATTAGCCATAACCTGAACAGCAACCATAGTAACCTGTTCGCACTGCGTAGGATTGACCTTGCCTGGCATTATGGAGCTTCCCGGCTCATTTTCCGGTATGAATATCTCACCGAGTCCGCATCTCGGCCCGGATGCAAGCCAGCGTATATCGTTTGCGATCTTCATCATATCCGCCGCCAATGCCTTGACCGCACCGTGAGCAAACACTATCTCGCTTCTTGAAGTCAGTGCGTGGAACTTGTTCCCGGCAGGCACGAATTCCCCTCCGGTGAGTTCCGACAGTGAAGCGCAAACAGCAACGTCAAAGCCTTCCGGAGCATTAAGCCCCGTCCCGACGGCAGTCCCGCCGATAGCAAGACGGTTCATGAAGTCCAGTGATGCCGATAACGCTTCCGCATCAGCTTCAAGGCTTGTGCGCCATCCGGAAATTTCCTGCGAGAATGTCAGCGGTGCGGCATCCTGAAGGTGTGTGCGCCCGGTCTTTATGATGCCGGTATTCTTTGCTTCAAGTTTCCTGAAAGTCTCTGCAAGCTCTTTCACTGCAGGAATCAAATTATCCTGTATGGCTAATACCCCGGCTATGTACATTGCTGAAGGGAAAGTGTCATTTGATGATTGCGACATGTTCACATCATCGTTAGGGTGAAGCAGGTCATCACCGGCTAACTTGTTGCCCCTGTTGGCTATTACCTCATTGACGTTCATGTTTGACTGTGTGCCGCTTCCTGTCTGCCACACTACAAGCGGGAAATTATCATCAAGTTCGCCCGAAATGATCTCATCGCATACAGTTGAAATGATATTCAGCTTCTCGTATGTCATTCTCTCCGGCAGTAATCTGCTGTTGGCATATGCACAGGCTTTCTTGAGATATGCAAAGGCCTGTATGATTTCCTGCGGCATAGTCTCAATACCAACCCCAATCCGGAAATTCTGACGGCTTCGTTCTGTCTGTGCTCCCCAGTATTTTGATGCGGGTACTCTTACCATGCCCATTGTGTCATGTTCAATTCTGTATTCTTCCATGTAGAATGCTCCTTTATGCTTATGTGTACATTAATTTATTCAGCGGGTCGTCATCATCGTCATCATCTTTGTATGAATAAAGCGAAATAGTTTCAGGTTCAGGTGTCGGTTCTGGCTCTGGTTCTTTTTCCGGCGGTTTAGTCTCTTCCGCTTTAGGTTCGGGGACAGTATCTTCATGCTTCTCTTCCGGTATTGCATGTTCGGTTTCATGATGCGGTGTATCAGTGTGAACGTGGCCTTCATGGGGATGTCCTTCCCAGTCGAAATTTTCACCGAGATAGAATTTGCGTGCAAGCTCATTCTCTGCAACTTCCTCCGGGGATCCTGCAAGGAAAATAGTCCCGTCATGTATAAGGTATGTCCTGTCGGTGATCGAGAGAGTCTCGCGCACGTTGTGATCCGTGATGAGTATTCCGAATCCCTGCTCTTTAAGCTCGTCTATCATGCTCTGAATGTCTGCAACTGCTATCGGGTCAATTCCGCTGAAAGGTTCGTCAAGCAGTATGAATTTCGGCCGTAGAGTCATAGCCCGTGCAATCTCTACCCTTCTGCGTTCTCCTCCTGAAAGCGAATATCCTTTAGTGTCAGCAATGTGGGTTATCTTGAACTGCCTCAATAATTCGTCCGTAAGGTCATCAGCATAACGTTTCTTGCCGGTTTCCTCCCATACGAGGTTAATGTTTTCACGTACAGTAAGGTTGCGGAATATTGACGGCTCCTGCGGAAGATAGCCTATGCCTGCCTTTGCACGCGCATATACGGGAAGTTCAGTGATGTCCTCCCAATCCAGAACGACAGAACCGGAGTCAGGACGTATCAGCCCAACGATCATATAGAATGATGTAGTTTTCCCCGCGCCGTTAGGGCCAAGCAACCCGACGACCTCACCGCCCTTGACATTTATGCTGACTCCTCCTACAACAAGCCTTCCGTTGTAGCTCTTGCGCAAATCCGTAGCTGTTAGCTCGCTGTTCATTTCCTGCCTGTCTTTCTTGCTGTTCTCTTTGCGGCCTTCTTTGCTGTTTCTTCAGCCTTCTTCTGTGCTTCCTGCCGGGTAGGCGTTACAGCTGGTTTGCTGTTGCGTTCCCGTGAAAGGTCTATGGTTATCTCTGCCCTGTCCTGATTCATAGTGCCGTCTGCCGTCCGTGTGAGTCCTCCTAATGCTTCTACCCTGTTCAGGTCAGGGAAATACACAACAGAATCAGACTTCAGAGTCCTTCCTCCCTGAACTGCCGTAACATGCCCGCTGACTACAACGCTTCCCCGTTCAAGCGAATATAACGCGTTATCGCCTCTGAGACTCACGGGAGCTTCATTAGCCTTCGGCCTGCCCTTGAGCCTTACGCCGCGTTTTGCCGTGAGGTCATAGAGTTCGCCTGCACGCAATACGCCTTCAACTGAATCCGCGCTGAAAGACATTCCCCTGCTTCTGTCCTCCATGCTTCTGACCTTAGCCAGCGAAAATTTCGTCTGCATATCCTTCGGTGTAGGGTCTCCCAGTCCCCCGGCACCTATGAGGGTGAGCCTGTCAGCGTCAAGGTACATTGCGCCTATGCCGCCCTTTACGCCGTTCTGGAATCTGCATACCGGAATATCATCGAACGTCAGCAGGAGTTTTCCCGCCCTGATGTCTACCTTGTCGCCCTGCCACCTGCCTGAAGCCTTTATGCCACGCTCGAATGTGATTATGCGGTTCTCGACATTCCCGGAGCCTTCCGGAGCATCTATCTTGAGTTCTCCGGCAGTGATGGTAACGTCCCCGTCAGCGAGGAAGTCGCCTGTCTCGGCATCAAAACGCATACGGTTAGCCGCAAGCGTAGCCCTTTCCGGAAGAGATTCATCCATTGCGTATGAGGCAGGTATATAGCAAAAGCAAAGCCACGAAAAAATTATGATCAAAGGAATTTTTCTGGGCATTAATTTTTGTCCCCTTTCATTTATATACATGAGCTGTGAAATAAAATATATCACAGAAATTTTTGCGGAGAATGAGAATTTTACTGCAGCAAATAAAAAGGGAAACGAGGTAAATCGTCTCCCTTCTATTCAAGGTAAAAATTCCGCAAACAAAAACGAGGGGGGAGCATCCATCAATGTACCCTCCAATATCAAGGAGTGTTTGTGTGCCCGTCTCAAGATTGTTCGCCTTAGCGTGTAGTATTATAGGAATTATGCCCCTCAGCAGGAATAATTAACGCCGATAAGAATTGATTATGAAATTTGATAATGCTGAATTTATGCTTTTGATTATTCCATATAAAAGTTTTTTGGCTAGGATTTTGCAAAGGAGTGAAAGAGGGGTATTATCTGAATTGAACATACTACACATGAAATATGCTGTTGAAGTGGCAAATGCAGGGTCATTGAACAGGGCATCAGAAGAGCTTTTGATTGCACCGCCGAACCTGAGCAGATCCATCAAAGAACTTGAAGCAGATTTAGGCATAATGATATTTGACCGGTCATCTAAAGGAATGATGCTGACCAAACGCGGCGAGGAATTCGTACATTACGCGAAAAAGATTCTTGAACAGATTGATGATGTCGAACGGGCATTCAAGGAAACACCTCCGGAAAAAAAACAGTTCTCTATATCAGTGCCAAGAGCAAGTTATATCGCTGATGCCTTCGTGAGGTTCTCTAAGTCTATAGGCAGCGAGCCTGTAGAGCTGTACTACAAGGAAACCAACCCATACAGAGCCATCAAAAATATCATGGAAGTGAATTACAGGCTGGGGATAATACGTTATGCGGAATGTTACGACAAATATTTTATTGACACTCTTGAAGAAAAAGGACTTGCGCATGAACTCATAGCAAAATTTCATTACGTCCTCATCATGAGCAAGGATAGTCCACTTGCTGAAAAGGATACCATACATTTTGATGACTTGAAGACTCTTGTAGAGATTGCACACGCAGATCCTTTCGTGCCGACCCTGCCGTCCGCAATCGTCAGGAAGGAGGAACTGCCCGACAATATCGGAAGGCGCATATTCGTATTCGAGAGAGGGAGTCAGTTCTATCTGCTGTCGGATAACACTGAAACATTCATGTGGGTATCACCTGTTCCGAAGAAGATTTTAGCGCGGCATAACCTGATACAGCGGGAATGTCCGGACAATACGAAAACATACAAGGACGTGCTGATATACCGCAAAAACTATGAGCTGTCGGATCTGGACAAAAAATTTATCTCTGAAGTTCACAAATCCATACAGAATAATTTTTAGTTATCAATTTTCATAACACGGGCTGAAACTTTTTAATCATTCCGATAAAACCGCCAATAAAATAATATTCCCCTTATTTACACAAATTTTATGAGGGGGGATATTATTATGCTTGATCAATCTTTCTACACGAAAACTGACGAGATATTAAGCAAATATCCAGCGCAGGAACGTTCATTAATTCCCATAATACATGAAGTACAGGAAGCATATAACTACGTACCGCTTGAGCTTCTGCCCTACATCGCAAAGCACATAGGCATAACCGAGACGAAAGCCTACAGTGTTGCGAGCTTCTATGAGCGTTTCTCGTTTGAGCCTAAAGGGAAATACATTATCCGTGTATGCGACGGTACAGCCTGCCACGTCAGGAACTCTCTGCCTGTTCTTGAGCGTCTCAGGGAAGAACTCGGTTTGAGTTCCCAGAAGAAGACCACCGACGATATGCTTTTCACCGTAGAAACCGTTTCATGTCTTGGTGCTTGCAGTCTTGCACCGGCATTGATGGTGAATGACCACGTGCACCCGGCAATGACTCCGGACAAAGCTACGGAAATGCTTAAGACTCTTAGGGAGGAGGACGCGAAATCATGACCGAGAGAATATCCAGCCGCGAACAGCTCAACGCATTACGCGACAAATATACAGCCGCAATAGAGCATGAACCCGTAAGAATATTGGTGTGTGCAGGTACAGGGTGTCAGGCTTCGGGATCATTGGCCGTATGGGAGAAGATGAGCGAGCTTGCCGCAGGGACTGAAGTATCCGTAGAGTTCGGTGCAGAGATTGCGCACGGCAAAAACTTTCCGGCAGTCCATAAGTCCGGGTGCTTGGGATTCTGTGAGCAGGGGCCGCTGGTACGCATTGAACCTTTAGGAGTTCTGTACACTAAGGTTAAGCCTGAAGACTGCGAAGAGATTTTTGACGTTACTGTCAGGAACAAAGATATAGTTCACCGCCTGCTATACAAGAACAAGATCACCGGAGAAGAATGCTTCAATCAGGATGAAATACCGTTCTATAAGGGGCAAACGCGCGTAGTTCTGAGGACTTGCGGAAAGATAGACCCGGAATCAATAGATGAGGCCATTGCGGCAGGAGAATATCAGGCACTAGCTAAGGCACTGTTCACGATGAGCCAAGAAGAAGTCATAAAAACCGTGCTTGACTCAAAACTCAGAGGAAGAGGCGGCGGAGGATTTGTTGCCGGCAAGAAGTGGCAGCAGGTTGCAGGACAGCCCGAGAAGATACGTTATATCGTCTGCAACGGCGATGAAGGAGACCCCGGCGCATTTATGGACTGCTCAATCATGGAGGGAGACCCTCACAGGATGATTGAGGGAATGATCATTGCGGCATATGCTGTAGGCGCTCAGGAGGGATATATATACGTCCGTGCTGAATACCCCCTTGCGGTCAAGCGTCTCAACCTCGCAATCAAACAGGCAACGGAACGCGGCTTGCTGGGCGATAACATTCTTGGTTCAGGCTTCAGCTTCAGGCTCAACATCAACAGGGGTGCAGGTGCATTTGTCTGCGGTGAGGGAAGCGCGTTGACGGCATCAATCGAGGGCAAACGCGGAATGCCGAGAGTCAAGCCTCCGCGCACTGTAGAGCAGGGATTGTTCGGCAAACCTACGGTGCTCAACAACGTAGAGACATATGCAAACGTACCGCAGATAATTCTTGACGGCGCGGAATGGTACAGGAGCATCGGGACGGAGAACAGCCCCGGCACAAAGACATTCGCATTAACCGGAGCGGTGAGAAATACGGGACTCGTTGAAGTGCCTTTCGGGATTACTCCGCGCAAAATCATATTCGACATTGGCGGCGGCATCAGGAACGACAAAAAGTTTAAGGCGGTGCAGATCGGCGGGCCTTCCGGAGGGTGTCTGACGGAATCACAGCTAGATGAACCGTTAGACTTCGACAGCGTGAAGAAACTCGGCGTAATCGTAGGATCCGGCGGGCTTGTCGTTATGGACGAGGATACATGTATGGTTGAGGTTGCACGGTTCTTCATGGAGTTCACGCACAGGGAGTCTTGCGGTAAATGCGTCCCCTGCCGTGAAGGTACTTTGAGGATGCTTGAGACCCTTGAACGTATCGTGGCAGGGCAGGGAGAAATGAAGGACATTGACGAACTCCGGACGCTTGCGGATCTCATCATACATACTGCATTATGCGGACTGGGCAAGAGCGCGCCACTTCCTGTAGTCAGCACGTTAAACGCATTCCCTGAAGAATACATTGCGCACATTCAGGACAAGAAGTGCCCTGCTCATGTATGCCAGAAGCTGAAGCAGTACATTATAGACGAGGCAAAATGCAGATCCTGCTCAAAGTGTGCCAGAGGATGCCCTGTACAGGCTATTGACGGCAAACCGAAAGTGCCATACGTCATCAATCAGGACAAGTGCATAAAGTGCGGTGCGTGCCAGTCAGCTTGCCCGTTCAAAGCTATATATGTCGCTTAGGAGGTGTTGAAGAATGGGAAAAATGATTATTGACGGAATACCTGTAGAGTTCACGGACGAGCAAAATATTTTGTCGGTTATACGCAAGGCCGGAATAGACCTGCCGACACTGTGCTATCACTCGGAACTGTCGATTTACGGAGCCTGCCGCCTGTGCAACGTTGAGGACGACAGGGGGAGAATGTTCGCATCATGTTCGGAGCGTCCCAGAGACGGAATGATCATCAAGACCAGTACGCCGAGATTAGTGCAGTACAGACGCTTGCTGATTGAGTTATTGCTTGCCTCGCATCACAGGGACTGCACTACATGCGTGAAGAGCGGGGACTGCGAACTTCAGAGGCTTGCTCACCGTCTGGGCGTAAGTTCTGTGCGCTGGGGCTACAAGGAGAGGACGCACAAAAAGGATTTCAGCTCGCCATCAATCGTGAGAGACCCGGACAAGTGCATATTATGCGGGGACTGCGTGAGAGTATGCGAGGGTATACAGGGCATAAACGCAATAGATTTCGCACACAGGGGAACAGAAGCTATGGTGATACCGGCCTTCAACAAGGACATAGCACACACAGACTGCGTGAACTGCGGACAGTGCCGTGTAGTGTGCCCTACAGGTGCAATCACGATCAACACTAATATTCGTCCTGTATGGGAGGCATTAGCGGATCCTAACGTGAAGGTTTATGCGCAGGTAGCTCCGGCAGTGCGTGTTGCAGTGGGGCAGGCTTTCGGCGGTGCAAAGGGCGAAAATGTCATGGGCAAGATCGTAGCTGCACTTCACCGCTTGGGCTTCGATGATGTGTATGATACGACGTTCGGGGCGGATATGACGATACTTGAGGAGAGCAAAGAGTTCCTTGAAGTGTTCGAGAAGGGCGGGCCTTTCCCCCTGTTCACGTCATGCTGTCCTGCGTGGGTGAGTTTCTGCGAAAAGAGATGGCCGGAGTTCAGGAACAACATATCAACGAGCTATTCACCGCTTCAGATGCTTGCTTCAGTTGCACGGGAATACTACGCTGACCCCGCAAAGAATGAGGGCAAAAAGATAGTATCAGTAGGTATCATGCCATGCACGGCCAAGAAGGCAGAAATCCTCCGTGAAGACCTCAAGCGGGACGGAAAGCAGAACGTGGACTACATACTCACGACAGAAGAACTCATCAGCATGATTCGCCGGGCAGGCATACGCTTTGACCTGATTGAAGGCGAGGCAGCTGATATGCCGTTTGGTATAGGTTCAGGAGGCGGCGTAATCTTCGGGAATTCCGGCGGCGTTATGGAGGCGGCTTTGCGTACTCTGTGCGAAGGGCCGGAAAGGTCATCTATTGAGCAGTTACGGAACAGCGGTGTAAGAGGGCCGGGACCTTTGAGGGAGTTCACGTTCACCTACAAGGGCAATGAGATCCGTGCGGCAGTGGTGAGCGGGCTTGCTGAGGCTGATGCGTTACTGCGGAGGATCAAGTCGGGTGAGAGTATATATCACTTCGTCGAAGTCATGGCCTGCCGCCGCGGGTGCATCATGGGAGGAGGACAGCCGGCTCATGCTGGATTCAGGACGAAAGAGGCAAGGAAGCACGGGCTGTATGAATCTGACGTGAACACGCAGATAAAGAAATCAAACGAGAACCCGTTAGCGTTGTCGGTGTATGATACGCTGATTAAAGGCAGGGAACACGAACTGCTGCACAGCCACAGATAGAATGAAGATTGAATCCCTCCGGTAAAAAGCCGGGGGGAATTTTTTGCTGGTTATCTGGTTCTTAGCTTACGTTGAATGACAGCAGCTTATCACGGTAATACCCGTATTGTTGCCTGCGTAATTCAAGCTCTCTTTCTATCTCAGCTATAAGCCCATTATTAGCGTCAGACCATTTATCGAGAATGCGTATTGTTTCCTGCTGAATCTCCAAAGGCGGCAAGGGGATTATCAGCCCTTCTATTACTGCCTTTGATAGTCTAGGAACGGCTGAACGTCTTACCCGTGAATATATAGCGTACTGCTGCCATAGCAGAACATGATATAAATATCTGTCTTCGAGTCTTTCATCAGGCATAATATACAGACAGTCATCAGCCGCCCAAAAGTCTACATAACTATAACCTATATCACCGGCAGCCCCGGCACTTATCACAAATACAGTACCAGCATGGCAGTTGTATTTATCGTAATACCCGAGAGGCTTCATGCTGTTCTGATAGACAGGATATTTTCCTTCCCGTGATAGCTGGTTTCTTACTACACGAACACCGCGAATAACTTTTGCTACTTCTGAAACCTTCACATACTCTGCATAATCAAACCTGCTCATGAAATCCACCAACAAAAAAGCCGGACAGACATAATCAATCCATCCGGCAGAAAAAATCTTTATGCTTTCTCTAAATCATCAACAAGCACTTTCGTCAATGCAGGATCAAACGACAGAGAAACCGTTGACCCCTCGTCCCAAATCTTTTTCACGTCAGGGTTGTCTATCTGCACAAGCACATTCCCCAAGTCCGTATGAACCCAAGTCTCTACGCTGTTGCCCAGATAGATGTTAGCCGTAACGACTCCGTCCTCAACTCCTGCACCGGCTTCACCGATAGAGAGAGATTCAGGACGCGCCATCACTAACGCCTTATCACCGGCCTTGAGCTTATCCGACCATCTAGGAGCGGTGAAACCCTGTCCCTTGACTTCGACATGACAGCCGGAATCTATGCTCTTGACTTCGCACGGGAAGAATGCCACTTTGCCGACAAAACCGGCAACAAACGTATCAACAGGATCCCTGTATATGTCGCTGGGAGTTCCTATCTGTATTATGTTCCCGAGCTTCATCACTATGATTCTGTCGGAAAGGCTCATTGCTTCAACACGGTCATGCGTAACGTACATTGCAGTGATGCCGAGCGATTTCTGCAGTCTCCTGATCTCTACGCGCATCTGTTCGCGGAGCAATGCGTCAAGGTTGCTCAAAGGCTCGTCAAGCAATAACACTGACGGCTCAACTATAAGGCTTCGTGCAAGTGCTACTCTCTGCTGCTGGCCTCCTGAGAGTCTCGACGGCGGACGCTTCCCCATCTGGCCAAGCCCGACCATCTCCAGAAACCTCTGCACCTTCTCCGCAATCTCATTCGCGGGCATCTTCCGGAGCTTCAAGCCGTATGCTACGTTCTCTGCTACGTTCATATGCGGGAACAGTCCGTAGCTCTGGAACACCATTGCAGTATCGCGCTTGTTGGGAGGTGTCTGCGTAACGTCGTTGTCGCCGATGAGTATTCTTCCGGAAGTGGGCTGCTCAAACCCTGAGAGCATACGCAGAATCGTGGACTTTCCGCACCCAGAAGGCCCTAACAGCGTAACCAGTTCACCCGGCTCAATCGTGAAGGATACCCCGCCGACTGCCGTAACGTCTTGGCCTGACTGGGGATCCCTGAATATCTTTACTATGTTGTCAAATGTTACTGACTTTGATTTACTGCTCGCCAATTTATTTTATGCTCCTTTCATCATGTTACGTTCTTCATCAGGTTGGAATTTTCACGGACAATCAGCCGCATAATCCCGAACGCCCCGAACACTATAATAATCAGCACCGTAGAAAGCACGCTTGCCAGTCCGAAGCGTAAATTTTCCGAGAAGTTGTAGATCAGCACCGTTATGTGATACCACCTTGCAGAGATCAGGAATATTACCGCACTAACCGCCGTCATTGACCGCACGAAAGTATATGACAGGCTAGACAGGAATGCAGGACGCACAAGCGGCAGCACTATTGACCTGAACACCATAGCCTGATCCGCGCCGAGATCTGTAGCTGCTTCCTCTATTGAAGGATCTATCTGCCTCAATGACGCTATGCCGCCCTCAATCCCGACAGGAAGCTCACGTATAACGTAATTGATGACGATTATTGCCGCAGTCCCGACAAGGATTATCGGTGCATGGTTGAACGCAAGAATGTAGCTTATGCCCAAGAGAGTCCCGGGCAGTGCAAACGGTGTCATCAGGAGCATCTCCAGCAGCTTTTTGCCGTGAAACTTCCTGCGCACGATCAGCAGTGCCGCAATCATCGCGATAATTCCCGCAATCGGTGTAGCTATTGCCGCAAGGGTTACGGTGTCGAACAGCGCATCACGCGAACGGGTTATGGCTTCCGTTATATTCTCCAGGCTGAAGGTGTAATCTATGCCCCAGTTCTTTACGAAACAGCCCGCAAAAATAGTTCCGTATAACATGATGAGGAAGAACACAATCACGAAAATTATTCCCGTCAGAATCCTTCTTACTGTCGGTGTAGTGAGTTCGGTAATTCGTCCTGAAGGCTTGCCCGTAACAGTAACGTATGACCTTTTCGCCACCCAGAACCTTTGCGCCAGAAATGCCGTCAATGTCGGCAGCAGGAGCAGGATAGACAGTGCCGCACCATGTCCGAGTCTGTTCATGCCGGTAACCTCTATGTAGCTCTCAAGCGATAACACCTTCAGGTCTCCGGCCAGCAGTAACGGGTTCGCGAAGTCTGCAAGCGATGTCGTGAACACTAACAGCCATGCGCTTAGGAGTCCCGGAACGGCTAAAGGCAGTGTGATTGATGAAAACGTCTTGAACCTCCCCGCTGAAAGATTCAGTGAGGCTTCCTCGTATGTAGAGTCGATCGCCTGCAGGACTCCTCCCAGCGTCAGAAACGCAATCGGGAACATTCCCATAGTCTGAACTATAACCAGCCCGGGCAGTCCGTATATCGAGAAATCCAGACCTATAACACGAAGCCAGCGCGTAATCAGTCCGTTGTTGCCGAACAGTAATATTATTGATAGCGTCAACGAGAACGGCGGGGATATTACAGGCAGGACTCCCATTGTTGATATGAGCTTCTTGCACGGCGCGTTAGTCCTGGACACCACGAACGCGAACAGAAACCCGACGAGCGTGGAAAATGTTGCAGTCCAGCACCCCAGCTTCAGGCTTCCCCATAATGCCGACATATAGCCTTCAGAGTTCAGGATAGTCCGCCATACTGCAAGCGAAAATTTCCCGTTCTCCATGAATGACAGCCTCAATGCCTCAAACAGCGGGTACGCAACAAACGTTATCGTCATCAGGAACAGTCCCGCCAGAGCAAAACCTACTATAGGATCTCTGCTCAGCATCATCTGCCATATCACTACGGCAAACAGGATGAATGCCGCCGCAAACAGCGTATTCATCATACGCATGAATCCCTGTTCGCCTTCAGTGCTGAAAGAGAATACTAATGCCCCCTCAATATCATGCGTTCTGAGGTCAACTGCCGGTGCAAAGAACAAAGCCTGTTCCTCCTGTGTGCCGACAGTCCATGTTTTTGCGCTCCGGTAAATCTCCTCGTATGCGGCATTGTCGAATCCCTTCGAGAACTCCGGATCTGACGCTGAATCTTCCGTGAGTTTCGAGAGTTCCGCATCACCACGCGGGGGAACTTCCAGCTTTTCGCCGGGCATGGGGATTTCAGGGACTAATGCGACGCGGTAATCATTGGCATCTTCTGCAAGACGCTTTAGCCATTCGCCGATTTCGTCATCACCTGAAGGATAACCTGCCGCAACTGTCTCTACAGTCCGTCTTTGTGCTGCCCTTGACTGCTTGAGAAATTCATCACGAACGCTTGTATATATCCAGCCTCCGACTATAATAATGAAAATCATCATAAGCAGAAAATTTATTATTCGTTTCTTCAAATCTTGATACCTCTTTTCAGCTACATTTTCAACTACAAAATTTGTACATAAAACAGCCTCCCGCAATATTTCATGACGAGAGGCCGCAAAATTAAATGATTATTTTTCCGGTGCTGTTGAAATTTCCTCGTTCCAGCGCGCTAATAATCTCTCCTTGTTGGATGCGTCCCACTGGTCATCCTGATTCACAAGATTCATATGGTCAAGAGAGAAGCCCGTATTTGTCGGTGTTGCAAGGCGTGAAAGCGGGATAACGTACCATCTTGCGATAATGTCCATGGCCTTCTGCCCGAGTACCCAGTCATAGAGCTTCTTCGCATTGAGGGGATCAGGGCCGCCCTTGAGGATTGACATTGATGCAGTCTCAAAGCCTGTGCCGTCCTCCGGGATAACTATCTGAATCTTTGCGCCCTCACGCTGCAGCTTTATCTGGTCGTGCAGGTATCCTATCGCTATGGGAATCTCACCGAGTGCGCATGACTTTCCGGGAGCAGAACCCGAACGCGTAAACTGCTCGACAGACTTTGCCAGCTCCTTGAAGTAGGCAAATGCTTTGTCCTCGTCCCCGCCGTTAATGCGTATAACCGTCGTAATCATGTTGTACGCAGTCCCTGATGTGCTGGGGTGTGCAACGCGTACTTTCTTTGCATATTCCGGCTTGATCATGTCCGCCCAGCTCTTTGGCATTTCGAGTCCGAGTTCCTTTGCGCGCTCCGTGTTCATGCAGAAAGCTATCGGCCCGACATAGAGTCCCGTCCAGTAATTTTCGGGGTCTCTGTACCTTGCAGGGATACTGCTTGCTACCCTTGAACGGTAAGGTGTGGAGAGTCCGCGAAGTTTCGCCTCTATGTGCTGTGTCCCGACTCCGCCGACCCAGATGGATGCCTGCGGATTGGCGCGTTCTGCCTCAAGACGTGCAATGGCCTCGCCGCCGGAGAGACGTACCCATTCAACACGGATTCCGGTCTCTTCCTCGAAAGCATCAAACAGTGCTTTGGCTAAAGGCTCTTCCATAGTCGTATATGCCTTGACGACCTCAGCACTGAAAGCACATGAAGCAAAAAGAATTACGCAGAGAAAAGATAATGCAAGTTTCTTCATGAATGCAAAACCTCCTGAAACGTTAAAGATAAATTTTTTGGGTGAGAATATTTTAGCTGTCATGTGCAGGATTGGTACAGAGTATTTCTATCATTGCTTGAATTAAGAGAAATACAATATACAATTTTGATGATACAAATTTTAGGAAAGCGTGAAAAAAATTTAATGAAAAAACATGACAGACTGAAAGATATTGTGTTTTTGGCTATGCTGTCTGCTCTTGCTTTCGTGTCGGCAGCAATAATAAAATTTCCTCTGATCCCCTCTGCCCCGTTCCTTGAATTTGACATTAAAGATTCTATTATTGCAATAGGCGGACTCTTGTACGGCCCTGTATCTGCTTTGGGAGTGTCAGTGCTCGCAGCCCTGCTTCAGTTCCTCATGACTTCCCAGAGCGGCATTATCGGCTTCTTCATGAATCTGCTGTCTACGGCATCATTTGTCTGTACGGCTTCCGCAGTATACCGCTTCAGGCAGGACAGGAAAGGGCTTGTTCTCGGTGTGGTTTCAGGAGCATTAGTGATGTCGGCTGTGATGGTGCTGTGGAATTATATTGTTACCCCTCTCTTTATGGGAATCCCGCGTGAGGCAATAAAGCCAATGCTATTTACGGTGTTTCTTCCGTTCAATCTCCTAAAGGGCGGTATAAATGCGGTGATAATTCTGCTGTATTACAGGCCGCTGATGTCTGCTCTTTCAGATTTTATCGGGGACAATTCACAGTAATTTTGTGCAAAAAATTCCCTCCCCATCAAAACGGAGAGGGATAAAATTTTAGCGGGTAATAGCTTCTCTTACTTCACGTGCTTTAGCAATAATCTCTTCACGGTCAAGCGTGGGATATTCTCCGTTCTTGTATACCCATCTGCCGTTAATCATAGTGCCTGCAACATCAGCAGAACTCCCAGCATACACGATATACACAGCAAGATTCTCATCATTCACGCCGATATAGTGAGGCTTGTCGAGATCCACAAGCACCAGATCCGCAACCCAGCCTTCATGAATCATTCCCTTCTGTGCGAACCCGAAAGCCTTTGCTCCCTCATACGTAGCCATTCTCAGCACGTCCAGAGCCGAAACGCATACAGGATTCATATTTACGCCCTTATGGAGCAGTGCCGCATATCTCATCTCGCCCCAAATGTCCAGCCTGTTATTGCTCGATGCGCCGTCAGTCCCTAACGCAACGGAAACATCACGCTCAAGCCATGACACTAACGGCATAACACCGCTTCCGAGCTTCAGGTTGCTGCAGGGATTGTGCACAAGCGTAACGTTATCGGGAAGTGATATTGCGGGATCAAGCCATACTGCATGGGCAAGAGTCAGGTACGGCACGGATAACAGCCCGGATTCATTCAGGTATTCTTCTGCTGTCATGCCGAGATTGTCCCGTTCGCCCTTTGTCTCCAGAAAGTGAAAATGCACACCGAGTCCGTGAGATTTTGCGGCTTCAGATATTTGCTTCATGTACTCAATCGGCACTGTGTACGGAGCATGAGGCCCCATCTGTACGGTGATCAGTCCCTCGCGCCCGTGATACTTCTCTGCAAGCTCAAGGTTGTTGGCGATTGAACGCTCAATCTTTCCCGGCTCTCCTGCAGTGATGCCCCGGCATAATCCTGCCCTCATTCCTGCACCGAGCACGGCCTCCGCAACCCTGTCCATCTCGAAATACATATCAGCAAAGCATGTCGTTCCGGTTTCGAGCATCTCAAGCATTGCCGACAGTGTACCCCAGTAAATATATTCCGGCGTTAATTTGTCCTCAACAGGCCATATCTGAGTCTGCAGCCACTCCATTAATGCAGTCTCCTCACCGAGTCCGCGCAGTAATGTCATTGCCGCATGTGTGTGGGCATTCACGAAGCCGGGAATTACTGCCATTCTTCCGTGCCCGTAAACTATCTTGTCGGCCGTCGGTGGAGTCTGTGATACGTCAATGATTGATTCTATTCTGCCTTTCGACACGAGAAGGTGAACGCGCTCTGCCTTCTCCCGCGAACCGTCAATAATCAGTACGTCCTTAAACAGTGTAGCCATTTCGTTACTCCTGCCAGCTCTTCATGTATTCTGTCTGCTCATCGGTCATGGTGTCAATCTCAATGCCTAATGCCGCAAGTTTGGACTCCATAACTGCCCGGTCAGCCTCTACAGGTACGGGATAAAGTCCAGGTTCAAGTTTGTGCGTGTAGACGTGCAATGCTGAAGCAAGCTGAAGGGAAAAGCTCAAGTCCATAATCTCTATGGGGTGTCCGTCCGCACATGCAAGGTTAGTGAGCCTGCCCTCGCCGAGAAGGTTAATGCGCCTTCCGTCCTTCATCACGTAAGTGTCTATGTTGTCGCGCAAATGTTCCATGTGATCCGAAAGCGCAGAAAGGTCGGGTTTGCTGATCTCAACGTCAAAGTGTCCTGCATTGCCCAGAACTACGCCGTTCTTCATTCGCATAAAGTGTTCGCGCCGTATAACGTGAATGTTTCCCGTGAGCGTCAGGAAAATATCCCCCAGCGGTGCGGCCTTCTCCATGCTCATTACGCGGAAGCCGTCCATCAGTGCCTCACATGCTTTATGCGGGTCAATCTCCGTAACGATTACGTGTGCTCCGAGTCCTGCCGCCCTCATTGCAACACCTCTTCCGCACCAGCCGTAACCGACAACTACAACGGTTTTTCCGGCAACTATCATATTTGTTGTGCGTATGAATCCGTCCCATACGGATTGGCCCGTGCCGTAACGGTTGTCGAATAGGTATTTGCTGAGAGCGTCATTGACATCAAGCACCGGGAATTTCAGGACTCCTTGCGCGTTCATGGCCTTCAAGCGTTTTACTCCTGAAGTTGTCTCTTCAGATGCTCCCATGATGCCGGGTATAAGGTCAGTCATTTCGGTGTGAAGGGTTGCTACAAGGTCAGCACCGTCATCTATTACTACGCTGGGCTTGTAGTTGAGGACTTTGCGGACGTTGGCGAAATATTCATCGCTAGTCATTCCCCGTTTGCTGTAGACATGCACGCCGTTCTTCGCGAGTGCGGCGCATATATCGTCCTGCGTCGAGAGAGGATTGCTCCCGCAGGCGGCTACACGTGCACCGAGCTTCTTCAGGGTAATGAGCAGGTTTGCTGTCTTGGCCTCAAGGTGAAGACATGCTGCTATTACTGCTCCCTTGAAGGGCTGTTCATTGCGGTACTTGTTGTACAGATACTGCATTGAAGGCATATACTGCCATGCCCAGTCTATTTTTTTCTGCCCGTGATCTGCCAGGTTAATATCTTTCACTTCATAATCTGCCATAAAGTTTTCAGCCTCCTGTAAAGTGTATATGTTATGCAATGTCCATAGTATAGCAAAAACCCTCCCTAATAATTATCGAGAGGGTTATATTAAGAGTGATTAAAATCTTACTGTTATGTTGTCATCATATTACCGCGTCTTCATATTCCCGCAAAAATCTTGACGTATATCCATTGCCGCCCTTCATGACCTCTTCAGGAGTCCCGAAAGCTACAATATTTCCTCCTGCTTCTCCTCCTTCCGGCCCTAAGTCTATTATGTAGTCCGCCGACAAAAGCACGTCCAGATTATGCTCAATGAATATCACCGTGCTTCCGTTCCTGTCAATCATCCTGTGAACTATCTCTAACAGCTTCTTCACGTCCGTATAATATAATCCTGTTGTAGGTTCATCGAGCAGATACAGAGTCCTTCCGCCGAACTTCTTCGACAGCTCTTTAGACAGCTTGACCCTCTGAGCCTCTCCTCCCGACAGAGTCAGCGCAGACTGCCCAAGATGTATATAGCCTAATCCTGCGTCCTGAATCACTTTCAGCTTTAAGGCAATTCTCGTGATGCTCCCGAAGAACTCTGCAGCCTCATCGACGGTCATAGCCAGAACGTCCGCAATATTCTTCCCCTTGAAGCGAACTTCTAACGTCTCATGATTGTAGCGGGTTCCTCCGCAGACCTCACAGTCAGAATATATGTCCGGCAGGAACAGCATAGATGTCCGCACACTGCCCGCCCCGCCGCAAGCCTCACAGCGTCCGCCCTTCATGTTGAAGCTGAAACGCCCCGGTGTGTAGCCTCGTATCCTGGCCTCCGGAAGCCCCGCGAAAAATTCACGTATCAGCGAGAAGACTCCGGTATATGTTGCAGGGTTTGAGCGCGGAGTCCTGCCTATAGGACTCTGATCTACCAGAACGATATTATCGAACGCTTCAGCACCCTCAATACTGCGGAACTTTCCGGGACGCTCCCTGTAATCACGGTCCAGCATTCTGCGCAGTCCCCGGTACAGCACATCATACAGGAAGCTGCTTTTGCCCGAACCTGATACGCCAGATATGCACGAGAACACGCCGACAGGTATATTCACGTCAATATTCTTGAGGTTGTTGTGTGATGCACCCTTCACCGTAAGCCAGCCTGCCGGAGTCCTGCGTGAGCCGCGCATTACGATTCCGGTTGCCTCACCGCGCAAATATCTTCCCGTCCTGCCGTCAGTCTTGAGCACGTCATCATAGCTCCCGGCATAAAGTATCTCCCCGCCATTCTCACCGGCATCCGGGCCAAGCTCTATGAGTTCATCTGCCGCCTGCATGGTCTCACGGTCATGCTCAACTACTACTACGGTGTTGCCGAGCTCGCGAATGGATTTCAGGGAACGTATCAGCTTCTCCGTGTCGCGTGAATGAAGCCCGATCGTAGGCTCGTCCAATACATACAGCACGCCGCTTAGGTTTGAGCCGATCTGTGTTGCGAGTCTGATTCTCTGGCTCTCTCCGCCCGAAAGCGTATCAGCCCTCCGGAGCAATGACAGATAACCGACTCCGACATCAGCGAGAAATTCAAGACGCTTCATTATTTCCGTCATGACCTGCTCAACTATTGCGGACTCACTTTTCGACAGCGTAAAACCCTTCATGACCTGCAAAAGTTTTTCCACCGGCATAACAAGCAATTCACCTATACCGTAACCTGAAACCTTTACGTTCAATGCCTCCTGCCTTAACCTTAAGCCTTTACACGTCTTGCATATATCTTCCTCCTTATATAATGCAACCTCATCAACAACATTTTCATTCTCCGCAAAATACTTCAGCTTTGCTTCAAGCCATCCTGCAACCCCCTCATACCGTCCCATATAAGGCCGTGCAATGCCTTTCTCATCAAATATCATGGGCATACGTTCATCCCCTGAACCGTTCCATATGAAGTCCTGAACTTCCGGTGAAAGCTCCTTATACGGCACTGACAAATCCCAGCCGTGTTTTTGCGCAAACATATTCAGCTTCTCGATAGTGTGCGGCTTGGTCTTCCAGGGTATAACTGCACCGTCAAGCACCGAGCGTTCCGGATCAATCGCTAATTCACGGGAAAAATGCTCATGGCTTCCGAGTCCTCCGCAGTCAGGACATGCACCGAGAGGGTTGTTGAACGAGAACAATCTCGGCTCAATCTTCGGCATACTGATCTCACAGTCCGGGCATGAATAATTCTCTGTCATGGTGTATTCTGCTTTCCCTTCCGGAGCAATCACTACATATCCCCCTGACAGCTTTAGCGCGGCTTCTATGCTCTCGGCGAGTCTGCTTCTTCTGTCTGCTGAAACTTTAAGCCTGTCTATAACTATTTCTATGTTGTGTTTTTTCTTCTTGTCTAAGCTAATTTCTTCCTCAAGGTAATAAACAGTCCCGTCAACCCTTGCCCGTGTGTATCCTTTCTCGCGTGTCTGGCTGAATAAGTTTTTGAACTCTCCCTTTTTGCTGCGTGCCATAGGTGAAAGTATCTCTATGCGCAGATCATTTTCCTGCTCCAGAATATAATTCAGTATCTCGTCGATTGAATGACGGTGCACAGGTTTTCCGCATTTCGGGCAGTGTGGAATGCCTATGCGCCCGTATAACAGCCTGAAGTAGTCGTATATCTCCGTAACAGTTCCGACGGTTGAGCGTGGATTATGGCCTGTTCCCTTCTGTTCAATCGATATTGCCGGAGATAGTCCGGAGATCTCATCAACGTCCGGCTTCTTCTGGACACCGAGAAACTGACGTGCATACGCTGAAAGGCTCTCTACGTATCTGCGCTGGCCTTCTGCGTAAAGCGTGTCGAATGCAAGTGATGATTTCCCTGATCCTGAAGGGCCGGTTATGACAATTAATTTTCCGCGTGGTATATCTAAGCTGACGTTCTTTAGGTTATGCTCGCGTGCTCCTCTGATTGAAATTTTATCGTTCAAGTAATTATTCTCTCCTTCCTGTTCTCAAAGTCATAAATATAGCACCAAAAGCCATAAAGAAAGAGCCGCCCGGAAAGTGGACGACTCTTTTTATATTGGTTGGCTGTAGGTTTTAAGCTGTTTTCATAAGCAACAGATTATTTCACTGGCATAGTTGCTACGCCAGAATCAGTATCAATAGTGATTCCGAGCTTACTGCCTGCACTGGAAATTGCAGTACCAAGCGTAGTGGCATTTGCACCATAAGTATACTGTGCCTGCCATACACCATCATCACTTGTCATCGTATAGTCCCTAAGCAGACCCACTGATTCAGGGCCGACATAATCTTTAGATGCCGTATCCTTAAAATAAACCCAAGTGGGTCCTTCATCAGAACTGGCTGCTTCATACATTATTACTGCAGTCCTTACCATCTTGAAGCCTGATATTATGGCTGAGGCTTTCGCTTTGGTTGCTGAATCACCAGCGGATAATGTCATCATCGTGGCGAGTACTCCTATTATTGCAACAACAATCAGTAATTCTACTAACGTGAATCCTTTGCGCATTTTCCTCATTATTTACATCCTCCTGTAAATTTAGTTGTTCATTGGGTTTTATCCCGTCCCATACCTACAACCAACAACGCAAAAAAATTATTTCCCTGCACAAAACAATTCACGCCTAAAACGCCATGTGATATAATAACCACAGACAAGGGGTCTAATTGTTATTGTGCATATTCTTTTCAACGAGAAACATTATAGCATAAATCCTTGTCTTTTTCTTCTGCCTTATCTTAATTTTTCCGGAAAGATTTTTTTGAATAGTAATTTGAGTTTGCGGTTAATCATTGCTATATTTTACTACGATGTTCTGCTTTCCACTTCCTGATATTCTCTAACCTGTTCTTATAGCGTCCCTCTGCTCCCTGTTCCGTAGGCTTGTAGTATTCCCGTCCTTCAAGCGATTCCGGAAGGCAGGTCATAGCCGTAATCTTTTCGTCGAAATCATGTGCATACTGATAGCCTTTCCCGTACTCCAATTCGCGCATTAACCTTGTCGGTGCATTCCGGATATGCAGGGGCACAGGCTCGGCGAGGGTATTCACTGCGTCATCACGTGCGGCATTATAGGCCGTGTAGAGTGCGTTGCTCTTGGGTGCAACCGACATGTGAACTACTGCCTGTGTGAGGTGCACTGAGCATTCCGGCATTCCCAGAAAATGACAGGCATGATACGCAGATACGGCCATAGTGAGCGCGTTCGGATCAGCCAGCCCGACATCCTCGCTCGCGAATCGTACAACACGACGTGCAATATACAGCGGGTCTTCTCCTGCTTCAAGCATTCGTGCAAGCCAGTATACCGCCGCATCAGGGTCTGAATTCCTCATGGACTTGTGCAGGGCTGAAATCAGGTTATAGTGTTCCTCGCCGTTCTTGTCGTACAGCAGGGATTTCCGGGAGGTGCACTGCGCAAGAATTTCGGGCGTTATCGTGCCGTCAGAATTTACCGCCATCATCTCCAGCAAAGACAGTGCAGAACGGGCATCACCGTTAGAGAAGTTTGCGACTGCCGAAAGAATATCATCACCTGCAGATACATTCAGGACACTCAAAGCACGTTTCAGGAGCTTCACAATATCACCTGAACCTAAAGCCTTAAGCACAAATACTTTGCACCGGGACAATAACGCGCTGTTCACCTCAAATGAAGGGTTCTCCGTAGTTGCGCCGATGAGTATAATGCTCCCCTTCTCGACGAAAGGCAGGAATGCGTCCTGCTGTGCCTTGTTGAAGCGGTGAATCTCGTCAACAAACACTATCGTACGTCCTCCGAAATTCCTGTTTGCTTCAGCCTGTTTCATGACCTCCCGAATTTCCTTTATGCCGCTGGTTACTGCGGAAAAGTTGATGAAGTGTGCGTGTGTCTTCCCGGCGATTATGCTGGCTAATGTCGTCTTCCCGACTCCCGGAGGCCCCCAGAATATCATTGACGGTATCCTGTCGCTGTCGATTATACTGCGCAGAATCTTTCCGGGTGCTATAAGGTGTTCCTGCCCGGCGAAGTCCTCTAATGTCTTGGGACGCATCCGGGCAGCTAATGGCTCATTCTCTGTGCTGGCGAAAAGTGATGATGTCATGACAGCTCAAACGCTCCGGTGTACAGCCTGTAATACTGTCCTCTAAGTCGTATCAATTCCTCATGAGTCCCCCGCTCTATGATCTCCCCGTGCTCCATCACAAGAATCAGATCCGAATTTCTCACGGTCGAAAGCCTGTGCGCAATCACAAAAACCGTCCTTCCCTTCATCAGTGCGTCCATTCCCCGCTGAACTAATGCCTCTGTACGTGTATCTATTGAGCTTGTAGCCTCGTCGAGAATCATCACTACAGGATTCGCCGCCGCCGCACGCGCAATAGCTATGAGCTGCTTTTGCCCCTGTGAGAGATTCGCGCCGTTGCCCGTAAGGTGTGTGCTGTAACCTTCAGGGAGTCTCCGTATGAACTCATCAGCACCGACAAGCCTTGCCGCCGCAATGCACTCATCATCAGTCGCATCAAGTTTCCCGTACCGTATGTTCTCCAGCACCGTCCCCGTGAACAGGTTGGTATCCTGAAGCACGATCCCCAGATTCCTGCGCAGTGATGATTTCTTCGCGTCAAGTATATTCACGCCGTCATAGAGTATCTCGCCCGCCTGAACGTCATAGAATCTCGGTATCAGATTCGCTATCGTCGTCTTGCCTGCTCCCGTTGATCCTACAAGCGCGGTCTTCTGCCCGGGCTTGGCCGTCAGGGTTATGTCTTTCAGCACAAGCCTATCTGGAGTGTAGCCGAAATCTACGTGCCTGAACTCTATGCTCCCTTCTGCTTGTGTGCTGTCTATGGCGGCAGTTCCCGAATCATCTTCGGGCTGTGAGTCTGTAAGCTCGAATATCCTTCCGACACCTGCAAGTCCTGACACTATAGCGTTTAACTGCATGGACAGCATATTTATGCTCATGGCAAACTGTTTCGTCATGTTCAGGAACGGGATAGCAACACTAATACTCATGGGCAGACCAGAAATGCTCACGTTCGGAACTCCTGAAAGTATCAGTATTCCTCCCGACAACGCAGTTACTACATAAAGAATGTTCCCTATGTTGTTCAGGATAGGGCCAAGAGTGTTGGCTCTCTTGTTTGCCTTGCTGGCTTCCGCAAAAAGTTCTTCATTTATCCTGCTGAACTCTTCAATGCTCTCTTTCTCACGGCAAAATACTTTTACCACCTTCTGACCGTTCATCATCTCCTCCGCAAAGCCTTCAAGTATTCCTGTGTTCTTCTGCTGCCTGCGGAAATTCCGTGCTGACCGGCCGCCGACTCTCTTCGTTACTACCGACATAACAACTATTCCCGCTATAGTTACCAGAGTAAGCCACAGGGAGAAATACAGCATGATAGAGAGAATTGCAACCAGCGTGATTGAAGCCGTAAGCATCATGGGCACTGCCTGAGAGATCATCTGACGCAGTGAATCTACGTCGTTGGTGTAATGGCTCATGATGTCTCCGTGTGCGTTGGTGTCGAAAAATTTTACGGGCAGGTTCTGCATACGGTCAAACATCTTCCTGCGTAGTCTCACTAACACTCCCTGCGTTATCTCTGCCCCTAACTGTCCGTTGAGGAATGCTCCTGACAACGACAGAAAATAGAATCCCAGCAGAACAGCCAACAGCCTCACTACCTGAGAGCTTATATCGGCCCATGAAGAAGAAGCCCCGGATAACTCTATCAGGGCAATAATCTTCTGTATGAATATCGAAGGCACGGTGTTAATGGCGGCGCAAAAGAGTATAAGGAAGATTTCAGCGGGAAGTTTTACGGGATAGAAAGAAAAAATTTCGCGTATCAGTCTCACAAGGTTCTTCATGGATCAAACGGCTCTAAGCTCCTTCGTAATATTCCGTGCATTTCGGCGATGGCAATGCCATAATTCACGATCGGCACTCCTGCAAGTTTAGCACCTTCAAGCCGTGAACGCATAGCCTGTTCATTGAGCATACATCCTCCGCAGTGCACAATAAGGCTGTATTGCTTCAGGTCTTCAGGGTCAGGGAACTCACCGCCTGACGTGAACGCAAATTCCGGCTCTGAATGCGAGAATGCTTTTATCCATGCGGGCATTTTCTCCGTCCCTATGTCCCCGCACTGCCTGTGATGCGTACACCCTTCCGATATTAATACCTTGTCGCCGTCCTTTAGGCATGACAGCTTATCCGCCCCCTGCACTAATGCCTTCAGGTCTCCTTTGTACCGTGCGAACAGAATCGAGAATGACGTTAGCATTATGTCTTTCGGGACTATTGCGTCAGCCTTCCCGAACACCTGAGAGTCCGTGATGACTATTCGGGGCTTGGCCGTGAGTGCAGAGAGTACATGCGGCAGTTCATTCACCTGACACATGAACGCCGAACACTGCGCGTCGAGTATATCGCGTATGGTCTGCTGCTGGGGAAGTATCAGCCTTCCTTTAGGTGCTGCCTTGTCGACAGGAATAACCAGAATCACAATATCCCCTGCCGTAAGCAGATCCGCAACAAGCCTTTTGCTGTTCTCCCTGCGTTTTGCGATTGAGGCTATCCTCTCCTTGAGTTCGTTCACGTTCTCGCCGGTCAGGGCACTGACATACAGCGCATTATTGTCCGGCCTTGACACGAGCATATCTGCCTTGTTGTGCGCAACGATATACGGCAGATTACGTTCCGCAAACACATTCAGCAGATCCCGTTCCGACTGCGTGAAGTCCTGCCCCGAATCATGCACCAATACAGCAACATCACACCCTGCAAGAACCTGATGCGTGCGTTTCACCCGGAGTTCTCCCAGTGTCCCTTCATCGTCGAGTCCCGGAGTATCCACTATCACTACCGGGCCGATCGGTAACAGCTCCATAGCTTTCCGAACAGGGTCGGTAGTCGTGCCCTTAATGTCAGACACGACCGCCAAATCCTGACCTGTTACGGCGTTGACGAGGGAGGATTTTCCCGCATTGCGCAGGCCGAAGAATGCTATGTGTATGCGTTCTCCTGAAGGCGTATCATTGAGGCTAGAACCTGAAGTCCCGTTTGTTGTCATTCTTCATGGCCTCAATATTTTCCCGCGCAATCTCCCTGACATTCTCACGCGGTATGCGCATAAGCTCCCGTTCAATCATCTCATAGCCCAGCTTCTTTGTCTCAGGCGAGGCGTAATCTTCAAGGTACTCCGTGAGCGTCATCAGTGCGTTGGGGTGGCAGCAATTGAGTATCTGCCCGGACTTGCACAACGCCATGAACCTGTCGCCTGTCCTGCCAGCCCTGTAACATGCCGTGCAGAACGACGGTATATGATCCTGCTTCATGAGCCAGTACACTACTTCATCGAGCGTTCTCTGGTCGGAAACGTCAAACTGTTCTGTGTCGTGAGGCCTTTCCGCTTCCGTATAGCCTCCCACTGAAGTGCGCGAGCCTCCAGAAATCTGCGAGATACCTACCTGAAGCATTTTTGCCCGGACTTCTTCGCTTTCTCTGGTGGATATAATCATTCCTGTATACGGAACTGCTACCCTGATACATGCGGCAATCTTCGTGAACACGTCATCAGGAATCGCGTTGTTGAACTCGTCCGGGTCAATGTCGTCTGCCGGTTTCACTCTCGGTACGCTGATCGTATGAGGCCCTACGCCGTGAACTGCCTCTAAATGCTCCGCGTGCATGAGCAGTCCCGCAAATTCATACTTGTAGCCTTCAAGCCCGAACAGCACGCCCAAGCCGACATCATCAATGCCGCCTTCCATTGCGCGGTCCATAGCTTCCGTATGATACGCGTAATCATGCTTAGGCCCGGTCGGGTGAAGTTCCTCGTAACGCTTCCTGTTGTAGGTCTCCTGAAAGAGTATGTATGTCCCTATCCCTGCCTCTTTCAGTTTGCGGTAATTCTCTATGGTTGTTGCGGCTATGTTGACATTGACGCGGCGAATATCACCGTTCTTGTGATGGACGCTGTATATAGTCTTTATGCTGTCGAGTATGTACTCTATCGGGTTGTTGACGGGATCCTCTCCGGCCTCTATCGCAAGGCGTTTGTGCCCCATGTCCTGCAGGGCTATGACTTCTGCGCGAATCTCTTCCTGCGTGAGTTTCTTGCGCGGAATGGTCTTGTTCTTCGTGTGGTAGGGACAGTACAGACAGCCGTTGATGCAGTAATTCGACAGGTACAGCGGAGCAAAAAGCACTATCCTGTTGCCGTAGAACGCTAACTTTATCTCTTCAGCAACCTCATAGATGCGCTTGATCTTTTCGGGGTCTTCACATGCCAGCAAGACCGATGCTTCACGGTGAGTCAGCCCCGAACACGTGCAGCCCTTTTCGTTGTATTTAGGCCGTGCTTTCTCCAGAAGTGAATCGATTAGCGCAGAATCATCCTTGTGTGCCTGAGCGTAAATCAGCGTGTCAAGAATCTCATTATGATTGATGAACTCATCAGCTTTTAGTGATGCGGGATTGTATGTTGGTGCAGTCATTTTTAGTTTTACCCTCCTTCTTTAGGGTCAGAGCGTGAATAAAAACTCTTTCCCGTCAGAAAATTTTTTGCATGATTATAGCACTCATACAGTATTATGCTATAATTTCAAAAAATACATGAAAAGGAGCTTGACAAAATCAAAATGGCCGTCATAATTGACCAGACCAGACCAGACCAGACCAATTTTATGTACTTATAAACCATATTAAACAAGTTGTAAAAAAATTCCTTTCAAGGCTTAGTTTATTGAAATATATACAAAGAATGAAGCATAATTTTGGTTTCATTTTATGGCCTTTTGTGCGGTTCATATGGTATATGGAACACATCTTGTTTAAGATATTCAAGAGAAAGAAAGAATACTGTATCCTTCGTTATTTAGGAAATGGAGCAGGTTTTTTTTGTTATTTCAATACGCTTCTGGGCGGTATTGCTTATGCAGACAGAAAAAATATGATTCCCATAATTGACATGAAATACATCAGAAACACATACCTTACTGATGATAAAGTAGGAAGGGTAAATGCGTGGGAATATTATTTTGAACAGCCGGCAAAAATATCTGCAGATGAAGTTCTTTCGCATGAAAGGTGTTTTATATTCGACCAGACACATTACCTGCCGGGACCGCTTCAGAATCCTAATTTTTATTCTGGAAGAGGCGGTATGCTGAGTTACTGGCAAAAGATACGCAAAAAATACATTCGTTTAGCTCCTGCAGTTATAAACAGATTTGAGAATATGAAGATAAAGTACAAAGGCAAAAAAATACTTGGAGTACATATACGCGGAACTGATTACACAGTACTGAAACCAGCCGGACATCCTGTACAGCCTACACCTGAACAGGCGATAGACAAGGCAAAAGAAGCTATGCAGGAAAAAAATTTTGATATTTTATATCTTTCTACTGAAGACAAGCGAATTATGTCGAAATTTCAAAAAGCATTCGGAGAAAAGCTGATATATCCCGAAAGCGAATATGTAGAATTTGATTATACAGGAAGCAATCACGGATATATTGATTCGTATACTATCGACAGGGATAACGATAAATACCTGCGCGGCATGGAGTATCTAGTTTCTATATTGTTCCTGAGTCAGTGCGATGGAATAATTTGCTCGCAATGCGGCGGTTCTACAGGAGCTTTCCTGTTTTCCGAAGGTTTCGATTATCTCTATGTCTTTGACTTGGGATATTATGACTGAAGTATTGATATGATAATTTTATTTTCATCTGCTACCTGGAAAATTTTTGGAGCATTAAAACACGTAAATATCTACATGCTATAATTGCAAAAATTTGCTGTTATGGAGTTATATAGCTTATGAAACCATCAGGTAATTTCCATCCAATTAGATATATATTCAAACTGATGAGAAAATTTATCAGAAATTCTAAATTGCTTGATTTTCTGCTCAGAATAAGGACAAATTACCGCCTGTTCCTCTGGAAAGTCGAGTATGCACTCTTCAGCAGTATACGCAGAAGCAAAAAACTGTGCGTTATTTACATAGGCGAAACAAAAGCAGGCTTCTTTGCATGTTTTTTAAGAATCTTGTCAGGAATAGCATATGCTGACAGACATGCAATGATACCTGTAGTTGATATGAAGAATCACTATAACGCTTATCTTGAGGAAGGAGAGCTAGGTAAAGTAAACACTTGGGAATATTATTTTATAACATAGACGGACAATTAGATTACTGGAGATATATATGCAGAAAATATATAGTACCTTCTCTTGCTGTACAAAATGAAATTGATAAGTTTAAGAAAAAATTTACGGGCAAAAGGGTTCTGGGAGTATCATTGCGCGGAACAGATTATGTAGTGCTCAAACTTCATGATCACCCTGTACAGCCGGAATCTGAGACCGTAATCACTAAAGCAGTAGAGGCAATGCGTGAAAATAATTTTGATGCTTTATATCTATCGACTGAGGATAAAAACATTGTTGCAAGATTTCAGGAAGTGTTTGGTGAAAAGCTGCTGCTTCACGATGAAAAGTATGTGGATTTTGATTACAACTCTGACAAATGGATAACCCATTATTCAACCAACAGAGAACATGATAAATATCTTATGGGATTTGAATATGTAGTCTCAAAACTTCTGCTCATGGAATGCGCGGGTCTTATTACTACTATGACCTGCGGTACTACAGCATTAATGTGTATGTCCCAAGAATGGGAATATTTATATGTGTTGATTTGGGATATTACAGTTAGAAGTTTGACAAAATTTAGGTTTGTTGCTATATTCTCACAGTTGACTTTTTCAGGCCTCGTAGCTCAGTGGATAGAGCGACTGCCTCCTAAGCAGTAGGCCGGGCGTTCGAGTCGCCCCGAGGTCGCCATAAGTTCCTCAATACGTACATCACCTCACAAAAAATCCCACCCCGCATAGGAATGGGATTGTTTTTTGTCCCTGCTACTTGAAGAATTTTGATGTAGGGTATTTCGCCCGCCCGGAGTTTATTGCCTTCAGCAGATTTTTGCGTATCTCGTCCGGCTGTGTCATGCCGTCAACCCTTCCGGCCGTGAAATGATTCCCGATATACAGCGAGCCGTTCTCCACATGAAGCTCATACGGTGCAAGCTCAAGCTGAAGGTATCTGTCGAGTGTTCCGCGTATCCCCTCCATCATTGCTTTAGTCTCCGGATTCTTCCTGCCTGTGATCACAGCCTGCCCGTCAACCGTAAGCTGTATGTTGTAGTCCGTCTCCTGTATATTAGTCCTCAGCAGGCCGAGAGGATATTTGCGCTCAATCGGTATATTGCGGTCATGCAGGGTCTTCACTGTTGCACTGAGCCTTTTCGGTGTCTCCGGGTGATTCATGTATATTCCGTAGTCCGCTATGGGCTGCTTGTAGTCCTCCGCCATGAATTTTTCGAACAGCGTAATCATTCCCGTAGGAGGATACCCCGCCTGAATCACCGCCTCAAGCCCCAACCTGTCAGCTTCAGCCTCAAGGTCAATCGTATACGCGCTGGTTATAGCAACATTCGCCATCTGCGCAAGAACGATCGGAGCAACAGCACCTCCGCCGAGAATCATTACTGCCAGTGCACCTATCGTAACCTTTCTGCTTTCTGCCGCCATGCGCAAACTGTGTTTCCTGTCCGCGTGAATCATCTCGTGCGCCATAACTGCGGCCAGTTCAGAATCAGTGTTGAGCGCGTCAATTATCCCCGTCGTGAAGAATATGAATCCTCCCGGAAGGCAGAACGCGTTTAATGCTTCCGTCTTCACTAATCTTATCTCCCATGGGATGCGCCGGGACATGTACGGTTCAAGCCTCTTGTTGATCATCTGAAGTTTTGCCGTAACCGCCGGGTCAGACGTTAGCGGCCATTCCTGCTCTATCCTCTCGACTGCCTTGCGTCCTATAGCAATCTCTTTCGCAAGGTCAGCATCTCCGGAGAGTGCTTCAGCTCCCCAGCATTCAAGCGGCACAAGAAGGAACAGCAATACCAGTGCAAATTTCTTCATCGTATCCATGATCCTCCCATGCGTGCATAACTTGCGGCGGCGTTCCTGCCATGTACCCTGTTCACCATCTGACCGCGAAGCCCGGCGTGAAGTTTGCTCATCTCTTCTACTGCTTCATTCTCGGCCTTTATGATGCTCTCGGAAATTTCGTGCGTCTGTTCGATCAATCCCGGCAGTTCTGCATCATCTGGGTAAAGCTCAAGCAGATATTTTCCGAAACCGTCAGGATTAGCTTTGCATTCAATTCCTGCTTCAGTGAATATGTCCCGCCACCCGTCAGCAAGCAGCTGAAGCTGTGAGATGATTTCGTCCTTGCGCTCAAGAATGGAAAATAACTCGTCCATATCACCATTAAGGACAATGGCCTCAAGTTCCCCTGAGATCATTGCCCTTAACATTTTGCAGAGTTTTATTTCTCTGGTGATTAATTCTTTTGCGCGGGTTAATACCTTATCCTGCAAGCGTAAAACTTCCGGCCTTTGCATTTTTCACCGCCGCAACTGGAGCTTTCACTGCCGGCGTAACCGGTGCAGATGGTACTGATGCCGCAGGTTTTCTCCCTTCAACTTCTGCTACTGCATTCTGCAGATCCTTATCATCCGGGTGTGCTGCCTGATATTCTTTCAGGAGCTGGACTAATGCAGCCTCCCATGTCTGTTTCAGTTCCTCAAGCATTCCGCGCACTTCCCTGATGTTGTCGGGTTCTTTCTTCATGTTGGCTTCAACAAGACGCTGGTGCATGTATTCGTAGAGCTGTACGAGCTTATCGGCCATTTCTCCGCCCTTTTCGCGGTTAAGTGTTACCATGAGTTCCCGTATGACTTCCTGAGCGCGTATGATTTCCCTGTTCGCTATGTCGTAATCAGGACTTCCGGAGATCTTTCCGAGCATAGCATTTTCCGCCATGTTGCACGCCTTTATTCCTATATCGTATGTGATGAGCAAGAGCTGTTCTTTCGTTGCTGTTGAAATCCTCGTGGCCTGATAGGTGAACTGTGCATTGCTGTTTACCATCTAAACTAACCCCCTGAATTGTTCTTTATTGCTTCTGCATAACTTATCGGCAAGGGCATAAGCACACTTAAACCTAAACGTCAAGATTTTTCACCTCATGGGCATTTGCTATGATGAACTCCCTGCGCGGCTCTACCTTATCACCCATGAGAATATCAAAATATTCATCTGCAAGGAAGTTATCATCAAGTTCAACCTGCTTCAGTATCCTGTTGGCAGGATCCATAGTAGTCTCCCATAACTGTTCGGGATTCATCTCGCCGAGTCCCTTGTATCTTTGCACGCTGACCTTTGAGGGATCCGGCGCACGGTCAACATGTTCGCGCAGTTCCTTATCCGTGTAGCAGTAGTTTATCTCCTTGCCGTACTGCACCCGGTATAACGGCGGCTGTGCAAGATACAGATACCCCTGCGACAGAAGCTCCGGCATATGACGGTAAAAGAACGTAAGAAGCAGTGTGCTGATGTGCGCTCCGTCAACGTCAGCATCAGTCATGATGATAATCTTGTGATAGCGCAGTTTGCTCGCGTCAAATTCATTGCCTATCCCGCAGCCCAATGCAGTTATGATCGTCTGTATTTCCTTGTTGGCTAACATTCTGTCCATGTGCGCCTTCTCCACGTTGAGGATCTTCCCCCGCAAAGGCAGGATAGCCTGAAACTTTCTGTCCCTTCCCTGCTTGGCCGAACCTCCTGCGCTGTCCCCTTCAACAATATACAGTTCCGTATTCTCTGCCTTCTTCGACGAACAGTCCGCAAGTTTCCCCGGCAGGCTCATTCCCGACATTGCCCCCTTCCGGACAAGTTCACGGGCTTTCTTTGCGGCCTCCCTTGCGCGTCTTGCACGTATAGCCTTCTCCGCAATGGGCCGTACAATCTCCGGGCGTTCCTCGAATACCGACAGCAAGCCTTCATACACGAACGAATCAACTGCACCGCGTACTTCACTGTTGCCGAGTTTGGTTTTGGTCTGCCCCTCAAACTGAGGCTCTCCCAGCTTCACCGACAGCACACAGGTTAGCCCCTCCTTGAGATCATCACCTGTAAGGTTCTCTTCCTTGTCGCGCAGAATCTTCCCGGAACGTGCAGCTTCATTCAGTGCCCTCGTAAGTGCTGTGCGGAGTCCTACAAGGTGTGTCCCGCCCTCTATCGTGTGTATCAGGTTAGCGTAGGTGTATATGTGCTCCTGATAACCGTCGTTGTACTCAAACGCAACATCAATAGCTATATCGTCCCTTGTGCCTGTGAGAACTACAGGAGGCTCAAACAGTGCAGTCCTGTCGCGGTCAATATACTTCACGAATGCCCCGATGCCGCCCTTGAAGAAATATTCCCGTGATTCATTTGTGCGTTCGTCGAGCACGGAAATCTTCAGGCCGGGATTCAGGAATGCAAGCTCCATGAACCTGCTCTTGAGCGTGTCGAGTGAGTGATGCACGTCCTCGAATATTTCTTTGTCGGGAAGGTAATCTATTCTCGTCCCCTGCCAGTCAGCCGTTACGCCTTCCGACAGTTCCGTTACGGGTATTCCGCGCTCAAACCTCTGCGACTTCTCGATCCCGTCCCGTGCGATCGTAACGACGAGCCATTCAGACAGCGCATTGACGACAGAGACTCCCACGCCGTGAAGTCCTCCCGATACCTTGTACGCGCCCTCGCCGAACTTCCCGCCAGCATGAAGCACCGTCAATACGACCTCGCTTGTAGGCCTGCCGTTATAGGGGTGCGGGTCTGTAGGGATTCCCCTGCCGTTGTCCTGCACCGTTATGCTTTCATCCCGGTGAATTACTACCTGTATCTTGTCGCAGTACCCGGCCATAGCTTCATCGACCGAGTTATCGACAACTTCATACACTAAGTGATGAAGCCCCCGTGCTGACGTGTCGCCGATGTACATTCCCGGGCGTTTGCGTACAGCTTCAAGGCCTTCAAGAACTTTTATGCTTTCTGCTCCGTAATCGTTAGTGTGAGTTATTTCCATGTGTAATAAAAGACTGCTCCTAACGTAAGATTTTATTTTCGGATTGATTATAGTTAATCACGCCAAAAATTTTAAGGAGGCTTTTATTGAATTGCGCTGTGCTGAAGAGTTTAATGCTTCTGCTGTTGTGCAATGCCCCTGATAGTCTCACGCAAAAATTTTCATGACATGAAATATTGAACTGTCCATACAGATTATCATGATGCTTAAGAGTCTAATGCTTGTGCCTATGGGGTATGCTCCGGTTAATTGTATATGGCAGTAAAATCATCTCCAACAAAAAATTATGATTCTATTTCGGGAATTATCTTTGTCATTGATCGTTAGTGCTGAATAATTTTAACTTTTTTGTAGTTGAAAATGTAGTTGAAAAAACTTCTCTGCTTCGTAAGCTGGCAGATAAAAATATTATGTTCAGAATTATAATTAACGCGTCAAAAAATTAAAGGGGGCTTTTAGTGATTATGCTTGCAGTGAAGGAAACAATAACCACGCGTGTGCGTTACGGCGAGACGGACAAAATGGGAGTGGCATATTACGGGCGATATATGGACTGGTTCGAGATGGGCCGCACGGAGTTCTGCCGCACCACAGGGAAGAGCTTTGCGCAGTGGGAGGCTGAAGGGATCTTATTGCCGGTGGTTGAAGCTCACTGCAGATACAAATCTTCGCTGAAGTATGATGACGAGATCGAGATCGAGACGAGCATAAAGGAACTCTCTAAGGTCAGCATAATCTTCAGGTGCAGGATATTCCTGAAGGACGGCCATAAACTTGCGGCGGAAGGCTATACCAAACATGCGTTCGTGTCTGCGGACGGAAAGTTATTGCGCGGGGGCAACGGCTTAGAGCGGAGTCTGCATGAACTTCTGGGAGAGTGATATTTTGTCTGGGGCTTCCGCAAAAATTTCGGCTTGTTCGTATCATGGAAAGCGCAGAAACACAGCCGGTTAAAGATTATCATGATTAATACCGAAACAAATAGCGAGTAATTCAAGGGTAATTCATTCAAACGAAATACCCAGAGAACAGCACTTACGGCCATTACGGGAAACAAGCTCTCCTGTGATTTGCGGATATACAGTTCAGGAGGAATAGTTGCCGTGAGTAACAGGGGCAGTGAGTGTAAATTCAACAGCATTCTTTCAGGAGGTGAGGCGCATAATTTTACGTAATGCGCTAGAAGGAAGAAATACCCGGCCGGGAATTAAGGGAAAGCACCTTAAATCGGAAGGGTATTTTGCGGAAAGATTTTCATATTTACTCTCATTCAAGAAGATGGGAAGAAAGGACAAGGAGGTTTGAAATACATGAAAAAGCGTTTATTGGGTCTTGCTGTACTGGCGGGACTGGTTTTTGCTATCGGCGCGTCGGCATTCGCAGAAGAATACTGGATTGACGACGTGTTTGCTTCCGGCGGGCTTACTGGTGTAACCGTAGGCACTCAGCAGACAACTTCCATAAATGAAGGTGCTGATGAGACTTTTATAGCAGAGGTAACCTTGAGGTTCTCTAACGGCGGCAATGTACAGACACCTTCAGTAACGTTTACGAAAGGCAACACAGAAGCGTCATTGCCGTATTACTGGGATGCTGCGGATGGCTACGAGCTTTACGGAAGCAATATGAAGCTTGTAGCCATCAACTCAGAAAGCGGTAATGACGATGAAATAGGCGTAGACCATTATGAGTTCAAGCTCCTGCTTTACATCGGCGCAAATTCTGACAGTGCAGGAAGCTATACCGGTATTATAGGCTACAGCGGCAACAATAACACAGGCACAGTCACTCTTACGGTTAATGAGTATGCCGCAGACCCTGTGTTCTCTTCAGCCGAAGAAGTCAGCGTCGAATTAGGGGAACAGGGAGCTGTTGCAGGAATGGCTCTCAGCAACTACAAGAACAGTGAAGTAACTTGGAGCATAAACGCTGAGGGAGAAACTGCACTAAACGCGCTGAACCTTACCTTTAATACAGAAAACGGCACAGTCAATGTAAAAGATAAAACTTCAGGCAATAACGGCGTAGATTACGGCACAACAGGACAGGCAAAATTTACCGTAACAGCAACGGTCAAGAAGAATCCTAAGCCCCATGAAGACCAGACAGTTACGCTCACTGTAACCGGTGCGGAAGCTGCAACTTTCTCTGCATCACCTGCAGATGGTTCAGACCTTGCAAAACTGTATGATACATATGAAAAAGGTATTTATGTTGGTGATGAAATCGATGTCGCAAACGCAAACTATGAGAAAGCGTTCAAGTTCACCATCAGCGGCACTATTCAGGGACTCAGCTTCGATTACTATGGTCTTCCTGCCGGCTTGAATGTCTACAGCACTACTGCTGTTGCCAACAACAGGTTTGCAGACGGTCCCGATGCCAAGAACGGTACAAGGGACATCACAATTACCGGAAAACCTACAACGCCAGGCCCCAGCACATTCACAATCACTGCTTACAATAATGTCGGCGATCCTGTTACGAAGACATACCCGATAACTGTTCTTGCTGCCCCGGCACTTGCTGACGGCACAGGATCAGTAACATGGAACACGGCTTTCACGTCAACGGCACTTGAAGCATCAAACTTCGCTGAAGGCAGTGATCCTATTGTATGGGAAGTCGACGACAACGTAAGCGGTGCATCTTATCTCACATCTGCAAACCTTGCTTCACTCGGCCTTTCCTTCAACGCTTCAAACGGAACGGTTTCCGGAACATGGAAAGGCAACGGGGACAGCGGCGGGCTTGTTTCATTCGGCTCAAGTGCTACGGCAGAGAAGAAAGTCAGGATCAAAGCCACAAAGTACGGCAAATCAGCTGAAGCAGATCTTACATTAACGTTCAACATGGTAGAGCCTGTGCTTACAGTGCCGGCTGAAATGACCTTCTACTATGATGAAAGCGCAGATCAGTACGAGATTACGGCAGCAGGCGCAGGCAATATCAGGTTCAGCAGTTTGCCTTATGATCTCTCGAAACTTGATTTGGTTGCAGTAACCAGCACTGATGACGAAGGAAAAGCCACATATACCATCGGCGGCACTCCTAACTATGTTCTCGGTACAACAGAGCTTTCATTCACAGCATCCAACGCGGCAGGTTCGACGACGGGAACATCCAAAGTAACGGTAAAAACCAAAAAGGTAGATATACTTGACGTTTCAGAGTTACCTAACAGCGGAGATATATTCTCTCTAGGCAATGTTGTAGGCCCCTTCACGGTAAAGGCCAGTCCTGCACCGGTAAAATGGTCTGTTCAGACAATTTTTACTGTAGGCAAGAAAGATACAGAGCGTGATGATATAGTTACCATCAAAGACGAAGTATCCAATGCAGATCCTACGGGCGAGACGCATCTGCTCACGCTCACAATGGCGAGACCTACAGGAACTTACGACAACAAGTTTACTAACCTCACCGCAATAGGCAGCAATAGAATTAAGTTCACCGTTACACACGTTTCAGAGGATACTCCGGCGAAAGCTACTGATGAACGCATAATCACTATACGCCCCGTACCTGTTATCTCAACAAAGGTTAGTGAGTGGAAGATAGCAGACGGAAAGGCATTCACCAGCCCCAAACTTGAGACGAGCGTAAAGAATGCTGATAAAACGAATATCGTCGGCAACGGAAGCTGGGATATTCGTATGAGTTACAAAAATCAGAATGGCGAGACTATAGAATTCAAAGGATTTGATCCTAATGTTACTTACGAGGGCGATGATGCCTTTTACAATCAGGTCAATGCCAGCGGTGCTTACATCATTGATGACACTGGGAAAGATGATGACACTTCGAAAGATTACACTGTGGCCTTTGATAAAGTCGGCGATACATGGGTAAAGCGTCATAACTTCTTGTACGTAACTACAAACGCTAAAGGTGAACCGATAATTACGGGAAGCTTCGACAGGGCAGTCGACGGAAAGATTACCGTAAAGGTTTATGCAGTAGGCGAAGGCAATCTGGTAGGCAGCCAGGACTTCCCGGCATCGTTTACAGCAGCGGCACCGAAGCTCGACAAGAACTACAGTCTTCAGCTGGGATGTTGTTGCTACGGGAACGAAGCCGGTAACGATGAATGCTTACATTGCCGGAAAGGACGCTGCAAAAATCTACGGCGGCGATGCTAAGACTGCACCTAATATTAGCATCATGTCCGCAGATGACAACGGCCTCGACCCTAACTACAAGGAATTTCCGAAAAGTTTGTCGAATGGCAGTGCGACACCCAACACTACAAGGCTGTTCTTCAGGTACAACAAGTATGACGGCAAAGGACGTATCTTCTTCATGAGGTACGGTTCATCTGAGGCTGCATCGGATGATCATACCGGACAGTCATACAAGGGCATTCCTGTAACGGTAACGTTTGACAATGCGGCTGTTAAGGATCACAACAAACCTACTACTGCTTCACTAAAGCTGTCGACTTACGATGGGAAAAACGCACCGACTCTTGAGTGGAGAATTAAGAGCGGAGACGGATTCGTGAGTGTTCCTGATGCGAAAGGCAGTACAGCTAATGCAGTCAAAGAGTTCAATGCGATTGCCGGAACGCCGTTATCTGATGTTGATACGGACGGCGAACTCACATTCGTGCTGAAAGGCGACGGCCCTGTAACCGTTACTGCTTCACAGGCAATCGGCGAGGCAAACGCCAAAAACTTCCTTAAGATTGAGGCAGAAGACAGCGACGAGACAACTGACGGCAAGATCTACAGGATCACCGGAACTCCTGACAGTACAAAAGAGACCAAGAACAAGATCACCCTTACGGCCAAGAACAACTCAACCGGAGCAAGTGCAAAGATCGACGTTACGATTGTAGGCCAAGTTCCCGCTAGTATAGATGCGAAATACTTGGTCAAGACGGCCAACTACCAGAAGGAATTTGACTTGAGCAAGAAGGTAAGCATAAAACTTTCTGCTACAGGCTCAAAGCCTCTGACTTGGGATTTTGCTAACGGCACTACTGCTGAGGATTTATCGAAATACAACCTGACGCTTGATTCTGCTAAAGGCGTGATAGAAGGAACTCCTGAGATTGTTACGGCAAACTCGGACGGTACTGCCTATGAATCTAAGGATTTCTACGTTAAGGCTGTAAACGATGCGGGTGAGAGTGTGCCTCTTAACGTCAAGATTGGTATCAAAGGGCCTAAGGTGAAAATTAACTCGAAGCAGGTTGAAGTTACCAGAGGCAGCGATCTTGCAAAGCAGTTAGAAGAGAATCTGATTGAAACAGATGCTGGTGATGGCTACTATGTAACATACAAGTTAGATCCTAAGATGAAGGATACGGAAACAGCGGCTGTAGAAAATATCGGTATAGACCCTTATAACATAAGCAGGACTGACGATAACAAAGGCAAGCTGAACTTCCTTAGCGGTGTTTCTGACCTTAAGGCTACGACCGGAACAACATTAAAGTTCATTGCGGACAACTACGGGACTGAAGTTGCCGGCAGTATCAAGATCATTGTACATGACCCGAAACCTGTAATAGCACAGGCTTCCGGAATAACCATGACTGCCAGCTTGAATGAGGCACTGACAGATACAATACCATTATCGATTGCAGACAACACCAGCACCGGAGATTCAAAGATTACATGGAAGATCAATAACAAGGTTGATAAGCCTGTAACTGCGAAAATTAATATTCCGGACAAGACAGACACTACTAACGCTGAACTGCAGATAACGGTAGCGAAGGTTAAAGCAGACCAGTACGAATATCCATTAACCATACCGGTTGAGGTAATTGCTACAACCAGCTCTATCAAGGATAAGACTGCTGCTGCGAGTGAGGTAATGCCTGTAAATATTACAGTCAACGCACCTGGCGATGCTGCAGCAGAAGCACCTGAAGCAGAGGCTGTACCCGAAGACGTGATCGCCCCCGAAACCGACACTGAAGCAGAGGCAGAAACTGAAGCTGAACCTGAAGCAGAAGCAGAAGAGAATGCT
>CAJOES010000004.1 GCA_905233455.1 uncultured Synergistales bacterium
CGTCGTAGTACATATCATCAATATCCATATCTATATTGTCATTTACTACGGCAAATGCGGACGACACAGCAAATATCACCGCCAGCACAGAAAGAAAAACTACATAAATTTTTCTGTTCAAAATCTTTTCCTCCTTTATCAAAACAAAAACAGTTTCATTAAACTTTATTCTAAATACCTTTATCCTTCCCTGTTAAAGTCCGTCCTTCCCCTATAAGGACAGACCATTAACGCAAATATTTTCTGAACTGTATATTCACCTCCTGCTATATTCCTTCAACTGTCCTTATGATGTGCTGTCGGAATATAATTTTTCATTTTCATTTTCGGGCGGAAGACCTGAAGTTTAAGGACAGTATTTAATGTTTATGTACGCCGTAATGACGAAAATTATACACGCAGAAACCAGCAAAACGCAATCATAAGCCCTTTTATGCGGTATATTATCCGAATGAAAAACGTTACTGGAATTATCGCAGAACTGAATCCCCTGCACAACGGACATGAAGCACTAATATCTTCAGCCGTCTCAAAGTCAGAAGCATGTATAGTGATACTCTCCTCAAACTTCACGCAGAGAGGCAGCCCGGCAATCACAGGCAAATTCACGCGGGCAGCAATGGCCGTGAATGCAGGCGCGGATCTCGTGATTGAACTTCCGTTCCTGTTCGCATGTTCCGCAGGTCAGGACTTCGCACGGGGAGCAGTGGGACTTCTAGCACGCACGCACATAGCCGACCGCATCACATTCGGCATGGAGAACCCCGAATATCCCTTCAGCACTCTTCTTGACGCTCTTGACTCTCCGGAATATTCGCGGGCACTAAGGCAGGAATTAGGCCGGGGGGCATCATACCCGAAAGCTAGTGCTCTGGCTCTGGAATGTATTTTGCCGGGCAGCAGTGAGTTCATCTCGAAGCCCAACAACATGCTTGCAGTGTCGTACATGCGGGAAATACGGAAGAATCATTACGGGCTTGAAGTTATGCCGGTAAAGCGTGATGGGGCAGTATCCAGCAGAATTATACGTGAAGATATGCGCGCCAATCTCGGAATGATTCCGCAATATTCGCGTGAACTGCTGTTATGCGCGGAATGTGAAGGAAGGCTGTGTGATGATGGCAGGTTGTGGCCGTTATTGCAGGGAGTATTCATCAGGAACAGTGCTGAAGACTTGCGGAAGGTTTACGGCATTGATGAGGGGATTGAAGGGCTTATGCTCAGACACTGGAGAGACGCTAAAGGGCTTGATGACTTCATCGGGCGGTGCGTATGCGCAAGATATACACGTGCGCATATTCGCAGGAGGCTGATATATATTCTTCTTGGCCTTGACCGCTGGGAAGTTTCCGGAGCTTTAAGGGCCGGCGTTCCGTATGCCAGGGTTCTGGCGTTCAATGCAAAAGGCAGAAAGTTATTGCGGGAATGTGCGGACAGATCCGAAGTGAAGGTCATTACGCGTCTTGCTGATGCTGAAGGAAGGACAGGAAAATATTTTGCTGGTGTAGAGTTCAGAGCCTCGCAGGTGTATGAACTGCTGATGAACAATCCCGACATGAACAGAGAAACTCACAGAGTGCTACAATTCCCCTAAAAATTTACAGGAGATGCGTTATTTATATGTCAAGAAAAATTTTTGCATGTGTATTCTTTCTGGCTGTAACTGCATGTGCGTTTTACGGCCTTTGCCCCCGCGTTAAACTTGAAGCAGAAAATAACAACGTCGCAATCATGGCAGATTACCGAGAAATATCAACGCTGGCGAAAAATTCCGGGCTTTCCGTCGATGACGCTATAGCCGTACTCATACGGAACGGCGTAACAGGAATGATGGTCAGCGAGCTTACCGGCGACAACATAGAGCACGGAGTCGGCCAGGCAGAGATCAAGACGATACGAGACCCCGAAAGAGGCACGGAAGGCACAGCAATATCAATTTCCCAGGCAAGCCCGCACAACGAACTCCTCAATAAATGGTTACGGATAAGATTTGCGCTGTCAGATGACAGCACCGGCCCGGTAATACTTCCCATGCCGACAAACATGCTCAGGAACTCCGGAATCATTCCCGACATTGACGGGCTTGAAGCCGCAAAACGTTCCGGACTGCACATATTCTACCGGCCAGCACCGTCTCCCGGCCATCTCTCCGAACGCGCTTCCGTCATGCTCCGTGAGGTGAATGCGAAATACCCCGTGAGTCTGTTCTCTCCTTCAGGCGAATACGTTTCAGGTTATCCCGATGTCAGCAAAATGTCCCGTGCGGCACATGAACTTCATATCCCCGTTGCCGCAATAGAGTTTTCCCGGCAGGTTGGCGAGGCACAGCTCAACGCACAGTCATCACCGTTATTGATGCCCCTGCACAGCGTAACGAATGAGGAAATGACTGCAAGGCGCATATCCCGCAGTGCATTACGGGACAGGCTGATACGTGCGGCGGTTGAACGTTCCGTGAGGTTACTGCTGTTACGGACCGCCCCCCCTAACACGTCAAACTTTCTGTTTCAGGATTTCGCGGAGGAAGTCAGGCTTCTCGGCGAGGGCTTGAAGTCCCGCGGCTATAATCTCGTGTGGCCTGAACCAGTGTTCTACGGTGCGGATCTTCACGCGAGCATATTCACGGCATGGGCATTATCGGCAGTTCTTATGTTCTGTTTATGGCGGTATCTTGTGCGTATGGGCATGAACGGCAACAGGACATGCGGAATAATATTTGCGTGTGCGGATATAGTTCTTGCGCTTGGGATATTCTTTGTGCCGTCAGCTGCGAGATTGGCCGGTGCGCTTACAGCCCCGTTGATCGCGGTTGAAGCCTCACTGCTGGCAATGGACAGCAACAGGAGCAGAAATATTCTTGTATCGTTCGTGTTCGCGGTGGTGTGCGGCCTGGCTCTTGCGTCATATTTCAGCACAACAAGGTACATGCTAAGGCTTGCGACGTTCTCAGGCGTGAAACTGACTCTGATACTTCCTCCGGTTCTGGTTCTTCTGCATGATCTCAAGAGACGCATACACCCCGAAGGACTGACAGAGATTCTTTCGCGTCCGCCGTTATGGGGTGAACTTGTGCTGATAGGGACTCTTCTTGTTGGTGTAGGGTTAATCATATTCAGGAGCGGCAATGTGGCATTCATACCGGGCTTTGAGGCAGTGATACGCAATACCCTTGAGCGTGTATTGATACTCCGGCCAAGAACCCGTGAAGTATTCATCGGTTATCCGTCAGTATTGTTATTGTGCTATCTGGTGAGGAACAAACTTTTTGCCCATTACCGTGAAATCTTCAGGATAGGCGTTGCGCTGGGTTTCTCGTCGGTGGTAAACAGCTTCTGCCACTTTCACACGCCGTTAATGTTAATCCTTCTGCGTGAGTTTAATGGGTTATGGACGGGCTTAATCGTCGGGCTTATTGCTGTATGTCTGGTGAAGTTCGTCGTAATCCCGTTATTGCGTCTGATACGTCCCGTAATATCATGAGGCGTTACCGTGCAGCATTGCTGGGGTATTACGGCTTCGGCAATCTAGGTGATGAGCTGCTTCTTCGTGCATGTCTTGAGCTGTTCGGCAGGTACGGTCTTGAACGCGAAAATATTATAGTGCTGTCGAATGCTCCGGAAGATACATCAGGAACTTTCGGTGTTGCGTCGGTCAGCAGGTGGCGTTACCGTGATGTTGCGAGGGTACTGCGTCAAAGTGATTCTCTTGTGCTTGGAGGCGGAGGACTCTTTCAGGACACTACAAGCGTGATGTCTTGCGTATGGTATTGGGGCATTGTGCGTCTGGCGAAATTTCTCGGCTGTAAGGTTTTTGCGCTGGGTCAGTCGATCGGGCCGCTGAAGTCCGGACTCTCCCGAATGCTTGCAGGTGATGCGCTGAGGGTCTGCAGGAAAGTTCATGTGCGTGATGATGCCTCATTAAGGATTGCGGAGTCTCTGAAGTGCCGTGATGTGATTCCCGGCGGGGACTTGGTGATGACGCTGAAACCCCGCACAGGTGATACCCCTCTTCATTTCCCCCCTAACTTAGGGGGGACGATAGGGGGTAACGACACATGCAGAATCAAAAAGGGAATAATGCTCCTCAATCTAAGGCCGTGCGCAGAACTGCAACATTACACGGATATTATTGCACCCCATATCGGCGCAGACACAATCGGCGCGGCACTGTCAGATGAGGACATGAAGGCTCTTGCGTCATTGAAGCTCTCACGTGTGGTACGCATTAAGACTCTCGGCGAAGCTCAAGAATTATGGGCTGATGCGTGTTCGGCTGTCGGTATGCGTCTGCATTTCGGCGTATTGTCCCGGATATTCCGGACTCCTCTGGCACTCATGCCCTATGACGTTAAGGTCAGAGAATTCGCGGGACAGTCCGGAGTCCCCTGCATTGACGGTGAATGGCTTGAACCTGTAATGCCACGTGAAATCCCTGAAGATGACTGCAATGCTGAAGGGATTTGCCGTGAAATCATTTCGCTATGATAAAATTTGCACATGGACAAGCGCAGGATTAACGAAATAGGATTAAGGTATGTAGAGAGCCTGAAACTTTACGAGGAATACGCCTCAAGAATACGCAATCTCATTCAGGATTTGGTTGAAATTGAGGGAGTTGAATTTTACGCTATTGAAGGCTGGGCAGAACCTCCCGCAGAACTTTTGCGCATACTCTCATCGCTTGAAGAAAAAGATCTGTCCGGTGTTGATCTTGTTACTATAAGGGTATTATTGCGTTTCCCTGAAGATGTCCTCAGAATTGAGGAGCTTGTGAAATCAGAATTCCAGATTGATGATACTCGTTCAGTTCCCTCAAGCGGACTGGAAGATCCTTACCGTTTCGGTTATCCCGCTGTAGTGTATATCCTTGCGCTGTCGGAATCCCGGTCATCTCTGCGGGAATGGGCAAAGTATAAGGATTTGAGCTTCAGGCTTGAGTTGCGTACAATGCTTCAGGAGGCATGGGCTACGATATTCCCGAAAGTCAATCAGACGGTAGGCACGCTGTCAGAGAAGAAATTAACCCGTGAGCTTGTGCTTCTTGCAGCACTGCTTGAGAAAGCAGATCAGGGGTTCTTGACTTTGCGCAACGAGATCAAGGACGAGGCACTTTTAGTCCCGCCGTCAAACCAGCTCGGCAACAAAAAACAGGAAGCTGTTAATGCCGAAAAACTATTTACCGATGAAGAGCTGTATAACCTTTTCCGTGATGATCCTTCACTTCTTGGCCGCTGGAATGCCGTAACGATTGAGGCGGGATTCCCGGAATTCACGCCGAGTGCCGATTATCTTCGCGAGAGTTTTTCGCACCTGTGCAATATTCTCAGGGTTTCGGGAATTGATACGCTTTCGGATGTCAAGAAATTTCTTGCCGACATGGAGAATGACAGCAAAGGACTTCAGCAGCTCAAGACCATTCATGATACTTTCAGGCAAAATGCAAACTGGCGTATGGATCCTTTCTCCGCATTGTTCCTTCTTGTACTGAATTTCAGGTGGGAAGAATTACGGTATAAGGATTTAGTGAAACTGAACATAAAGAAAGGTTCAGACAGAATCAGCGGCATAGATTAACAGGAGGAAAAGAAAAATGATGCGCAGTATGATTTTATGGGGGATAGTCTCATACATTATAGGCTCGTTCCCTACAGGCTATGTAGTAACGAAACTCTTTCACCGCGATGAATCCGGAAAGCTCGACCGTCTCGACATAAGGACTATAGGCTCTCATGCAACCGGCGCAACAAACGTCCGGCGCGCTATGGGTTCTGCATGGTCATGGTTCACGGCAGTAGTTGATATGCTGAAGGGTGCGTTTGCGCTGCTTCTTGCGGCTCATCTCGTCCCTGCAGAATCTCAGGAGGCAGTAATGGCTCTGTCTGCATTCATGGTCGTTATCGGGCACAATTACCCGGTGTGGCTTGGGTTTCACGGCGGAAAGGGAGTTGCTACTACTTACGGTACGCTGTTCTTCATATGGCCGTATGAATCTTTTGCTGTTGTACTTATGTGCGCGGCTGTAATGTTCGCGGTAAGGCATATCACGCACTATGCTTCCCTTGCGTCAATGCTATCACTTATAGCCATGCCTATATTCTTTGCTATGCTGGGTGCTCCGGGCGTGTTTATCCTGATCTCTGCAATACTGGCAGTATTATGCGTCTTCAGGCACAGAACCAACATAGTACGGCTGATGCACGGAACGGAAAACAAACTGAAGTAGAATTGAATGCAGGCTCCCGTAAATAATGCGGGGGCTATATTTTTATCCTCCCGGAACCCGGAACAAACTCACCGACAATTTCAGCTCTCTCAAAACCTTTAAGCCTCGCATGATTCAGTATCTCTTCCGCGCTGTCAGGACTCACGGCAAGCAGTAATCCTCCCGAAGTCTGCGGATCAAATATCACGTCCATGATTGTGCGTTCGCATGTGCCGTCGATGAATCCCTCATAGGCATCACGATTCCTGTAGCTCCCTTCAGGTATCAGCCCCATGTCTGCAAGCTCCTGAACTCCCGCGATAACCGGAAGACTCTGCGCGAATATCCTGCAGTCCAGATTGTCCCCAAGCATGTCCAGCAGATGACCGGCAAGCCCGAAGCCGGTAACGTCCGTAGCCGCATGAACCTTAGCGTGAAGACCGTCCGGAAGGGATAACATGTTCAGTGCTGTCATGCTGTGCATTGCTTCAGTTATCGTTGACTCGTCCTCTGTCATGTCAGCCTTGATTGCTGTAACAGCTATTCCTGTACCAAGCGGTTTGGTCAGTATCAATTTATCCCCCGGCAATGCCCCGGTAGTCCGCCACAATCTGCCCTTCTCCGTCTCTCCGTACACAACGAGGCCGTATTTAGGTTCGGAGTCCTGTACGCTGTGCCCCCCGGCAAGAAACGCCCCGGCACTCCTTACGCGCTCAAATCCTCCCTCAAGCACACGGCTCAATACGTCAAGCCCCAGAGTGTCCGCAGGGAAACATACGACATTAAGCGCAACAACCGGCCTTCCTCCCATAGCGAATACGTCGCTGATAGAATTTGCCGCCGCAATCTGCCCCCACGTGAACGGGTCATCTGATACGGGCGTGATGAAATCTACGGTGAGAATACCCAGCCGACCGCCGTCGAACTCAAACACTGCCGCATCTTCTCCGCTGTTCCATGTTGCCGAGATTCTTTCGCCGTAAACTTGAGGAATGTTCGCAAGTACTTTATTGAGATCCGCCGGACCTATCTTAGCCGCTCACCCGCTGGAGTGTGATAGCTCGGTTAATCTCTTCTTCTCGTTCTGTGAATCACCGCATGACACGCCCGTTTTCCTCCCTTCTTGTTATGCCTTTGCGGTCAAGATACTCAAGCACAGGGACAATATATTTTCTTGAAGTGTTCAGAATATCTCTTATTGATGCAGGAGTTATTATACCGTCAATGCCGCGCAGAATAGTCATCAGCTCCTCTTCAAGCTCATTCACCAGCACCAACCCTTCAGGCAGCAATGCAAGTTCACCGGAATTTTCCATTGCACGAAATATAGAATCAAATATTTTTGCCGGTAATGTACTCTCCTGCTGAAGTTCATTTCGCGTAACAAGCCTCCATTTATGAGACAGGCATATTTTGCGCAGAGTATTTTTGTGTGCGCTGAAAGAATCTTCGGGAATTGCATAAAAATTTTTGTTCTGTGCCGGTGCAGATTCTTCTTCAGGTTTCGGCGTTTCAGGGAAAATTACCTGTCCTCCTCCTATCGTGATTAACGGGCTGTAGAAACGCAGTATGAACCTCTGCCCGTCCATGCAGACCGCAGGAGCTTCAAGAATCAGCCTTGCATTACCCTCATTGCCCGGCTCAATCTGTTTCATGCCGCGAAGTGATACCCGCGCAAGAATCTCCGACGTTCCTATATGAACATGTACCCTCTGCATGTGCTTCAGCGGTGTCCGGACTCCCGGAAGAATCTTCACGGAGACATTAAGGCGTTTCACCGGCCTGAACTCCCCGGAGCATATGACCTCACCGCGAGAAATCTCCCCTGCCGGAACGCCAGCTATATTCAGTGCAGCTCTCTGTCCTGCCCGTGCTGTATGAACCGTCCGTGAATGTATCTGTATTCCGCGTATCCTCCCGGTATGTCCAGACGGCAGAATTTCAGCAGTATCATTCGTGCTTATGCTTCCGTGATATACCGTTCCGGTTGCGACAGTCCCGAAACCTGCAATGCTGAATACACGGTCTAAAGGCATGAAGAAATCTCCGGAAGGATCGCGGGGTTTTGCCCTGTCTGCAAGATTCTGAATCTCCATGCGCAGCAAATCAAGATTTTTGCCCGTAACTGCTGACACTGATATTACCGGCCTTCCTTCAAGAAACGTATTGCGGGTAAATTCCTTCACGTCCTCAAGAAGTGCAGGTGTCGTTTCTGTTCTGTCCGTCTTAGTGATTACCGTTATGCCGTCATGAATCCCCAGAAGCTGCATTATCGCGAGATGTTCGCGTGTCTGTGGCATGATCCCTTCATCCGCCGCAATCACCAGCAATGCCGCATCAACACCTGCCGCCCCTGCAGCCATGTGGCGTATGAATTTCTCGTGTCCCGGAACGTCAACTATGCTCACAGTTCTGCCGTCGTCAAGGGACATATGCGCAAACCCAAGCTCTATAGTCATTCCGCGTTTCTTCTCTTCCGGAAGCCGGTCGCAGTTTATGCCAGTAAGTGCTTCTATTAGTGCCGTCTTGCCGTGATCTATATGGCCTGATGTTGCGATGATTATTGCTGTCTCATTCACTGAAGATTTTTGCGACAGATTCCGCAATGATTTTCGCCTCGCCTTCCTGAAGCGTGCGGACATGGAATATCACTCCGCCGTCTTTTGCCGTGCATATCACCGGTATATCCATTGAGCGCAATTCAGCCTGAATGTTGCCGCGAACGAACACTCCCCAGCCCTTGAGCATTTCGCCGGGACATGAGCCGCCCCCCGATGCGTCATCAGTCTCAATCACATGAACTTCTGCCCGTATCAGCCGCGATATTTCCCGCGCAAGTTCCTCTGCATTATGCCTTAATGTATCCGTGTCAGTGCTGAGCATTCTTATTGTCGGGATTCTGCCGTATTCGCCGTTCAGGTAAAGCCTTAATGTAGCTTCAAGTGCCGCTATGGTCATCTTGCCGGGTCTTAATGCGCGGTTCATCGGGTGATGCTTCAGCCTGTCTATGAGGTCTCTGCGTCCTGCAATGATTCCCGACTGAGGCCCGCCGAAAATCTTATCGCCGGAAAAAGTTACGATGTCCGCACCGTCATGTATGCACTGCCTGATTTCGGGTTCTCCGGGAAAATTCCCTGCAGCATACCCGCTCCCTGCATCGTCCATGAAGATTATGTTGTGTGAATGCGCAAGTTCTGCCAGCTCTTTGCGTTCAGGTTCATGCGTGAAGCCCGTAATCCTGAAGTTAGAGCGGTGTACTTTCATGATCATTGACGTATCAGGGGTAATTGCGGCCTCATAGTCCTTCAGGTACGTGCGGTTTGTCGTCCCCACTTCGGACAGTTTTGCTCCCGACAGACTCATGATGTCCGGAAGCCTGAAAGCCCCGCCGATCTCTACCAGTTCACCGCGTGATACGATTACTTCCCGGCCATGCGCAAAAGCATACAGGCACAGCATTACAGCTCCTGCATTGTTGTTGACGGCTAATGCGGACTCCGCACCGGTGAGCGAGCATATCAGTCCTTCGACGTGAATATTTCTGCCGGCTCTCGTCCCGTTCTCCGTGTCGTATTCTATTGCGGTGTAATATTTCGCCGAAGTTTCAGCAGCATTGATGGCTTCTTCCGGCAGCAATGACCGTCCCAGATTCGTATGTATCACTACGCCTGTTGCATTGATGACGCGTTTTAAGCCCGAATGCGTGAATGACTTTATGCAGGTGCGTCTGAACTCCTCCCACGAAAAAATTTCGCTGTCATTATCCTTCAGCCTTGAGCGTAATATCTGCAGGTTTCTGCTGATTATATCCTTCACATAAGCCCGGCCAAGCCTCGCAATCCATGAGCATACCCAGTCCTGAGACAAAATCATATCCATAGCCGGAATGGTCTTCATGTTCTCTTTCATGAAGAATATTATAATTGCGTCATGAATTGTATTGCGACATTCAGGACAACAAGCGCGGCATTAATATTTGAGCGGACATGCAAAAGCTGCGGCATACCTGCAAAACTGATTCCAGTTCCCAGAAGATTATCATCAAGCTGCGGAATGGCCTGCAGGTTTCCGTGTGAAGAGAAAGGTAAAGTTGAAGCTGTAGTGTCAGGAAAAAATATTATTGTCGCCGGTTATTATGAGGAGGTTTAGTTTTATGGACAAAGTATTAACGTCCCGTAACGGCCCTTGGATTGCGGGAGGGATCTTAGGGCTTATAGCTGTAGCACTTGCTCATCTCGGCAATCCCGGCAATATGGGCTTCTGTGTTGCATGTTTCACCCGCGATATAGCCGGGGCATTAGGTTTTCATCGTGCCGGAATAGTGCAGTATCTTCGTCCGGAGATTCCCGGCTTCATTCTGGGTTCATTCATATCGTCCCTGGTATTCCGCGAATATTCACCCAGGGGCGGTTCATCTCCTGCAGTGCGTTTTGTGCTGGGAATATGCGCTATGTTCGGTGCGCTGGTGTTCCTGGGCTGTCCGTGGCGTGCGTATCTTCGTGTTGCCGGAGGGGACTGGAACGCGTTATACGGTGTGGGAGGTCTGGCTGTCGGTGTGCTTATCGGGATAATGTTTCTCTGGAACGGCTTCAGCTTGGGGGCTTCAGGAGAGAACCCTAAAGCCGCAGGGCTGGTTATGCCGGTAATATCTCTCTCGCTTCTTGCGCTTCTGTTCATTGCACCGAAATTCAGCGAGAACGGCCCGGTATTCTTCTCGCCGACAGGGCCGGGATCACAACATGCACCCGTAATCATTGCGCTTGCCGGAGGTCTGATAGTCGGCTGGCTTGCACAAAGAAGCCGTTTCTGCACTGTAGGAGCATTGAGAGACCTAATGATGATGGGAGACTCTCACCTGTTCAAGGGGATTGCGGCATTCACGCTAGTTGCATTCATCGCAAACTACTTTCTGGGGAACTTTAAGCCGGGGTTTGAGGGTCAGCCGGTAGCGCACACAAATGAACTCTGGAACTTTCTCGGAATGGTATTATCCGGGCTTGCCTTCACGCTTGCAGGAGGCTGTCCGGGCAGACAGCTCATCATGGCGGGCGAGGGGGATTCTGACGCGGGAATATTCGTCGTCGGTATGCTTGTCGGTGCAGGCATGGCGCATAACTTCTCTGCGGCCTCAAGCGGCGCAGGTATCGGGGCTTATGGCGTGCACGTTACGGTTATCGGGCTGGTGTTCTGCGTGTGCGTGGGCTTAATGTTCAGGGAAAGGGGGTAAACGTTCCATGAGCGACATTATCACGGTAAATGCTTCTGGGCTGTCATGTCCTCAGCCGGTAATGATGACGAAAAAAGCTCTTTCGGGGCTTTCGTCTGGGCGCGTTGAGATTCTCGTGGACACTGCAACTTCGCGCAGCAATGTATCGCGTTTCGGTGAAAATAAGGGATGGAAGGTCAGCACGGAAGAACTTGAGCGCGGCTATAAGGTAATTCTGGAGAAATAGCACGCAGAAGGCGGAAGTGCATGGGAATCGAACCCATCAGAGGCAGCCGTTAATCTGTCTCTCACCGGGTTTGAAGCCCGGGTTCATCACCAGACAAACATCACTTCCACTTACAGCAGGAAATTATACTATGAGCATATATCTCAACAACGCGGCTACAACTTGGCCTAAGCCCACGGAAGTATCGCGGGCAATGTCGGAATTTCTTACATTCGGCGGTGCAAACGCTTCACGGGGGACATCATCACAGCGCGACATGAACACAATGAACATGATTCTTGACTGCCGTATAAGACTCGCTGAACTTTTCAGCGGCTATGATGATTCTAACCCCATGCTCGTTACTTTCTGCCTGAACATAACCCACGCCATAAATATTATCCTTCAAGGCTTCTGCAAGCCCGGCATGAACATAATCACAACCTCAATGGAACATAACGCCGTAATGCGTCCTTTGAGGTCTCTTGAGTCTGAAGGCGTGAACGTGAAGGTTTTGCGGTGCGATTCTTACGGCAGGCTGAATCCTCATGTGCTGCGTGAGGAATTACCGCAATCACGTTATGACCTGATGATCATGTCTCATGCAAGCAACGTATGCGGAACGATCCAGCCGCTTGAAGACATTGCGGAGATATGCGGAAAGTTCAGCGTTCCTCTCGTTCTGGACACTGCACAGACGGCGGGAATTATTGGCATCAATGCGTCCGGGCTTGGCCTGTCTGCATTGTGTTTCACCGGGCACAAAGGCTTGATGGGTCCTCAGGGTATCGGCGGTATAGTCTGGAATCCCGAATTTGCGCAAAGAGTCAGGCCGCTCATCACCGGCGGCACGGGAAGTTTCTCGCATCTGGAGTATCAGCCCGAAGACATGCCGGACAAGTTCGAGGCAGGCACGCAGAATCTGCCTGGAATTGCGGGACTGAATGAGGCTCTGCAGTGGATCAGCGATACGGGAATGAAGGAGATTGCATCACGCGGGCAGGAGACGGGAATATATCTGCTGGAACACTTGAAAGGCATGAAGAATATCACGCTTTACGGGCTTGACGGCATGACCGGAAGACTCCCGGTGTTCTCACTGAATGCACACAGCACCGATAACGGCACTCTTGCGCTTGAACTTTCTGATACGGGGTTCGAGACGAGGCCAGGACTGCACTGCGCCCCGTCTGCCCACAAAACTTTATGCACATTTCCCGAAGGAACTCTCAGAGTTTCGCCGGGATACTTCAATACGCGTTCAGAGATTGATGAATTTGTGCTGTCATTGCGCAGGATTACGGAAGGGGGCACGGCGTAAGAATTTTCCCCTGCCAGTCTCTATGACCTTTCCGCCGTCAACAACAAGACTTCCCCGCAAATATACCTGTTCGATCACGCCTTTGACCTTCAGGCCCTCAAACGGAGCGTAATCACACCTGCTGACCTGTCCGGCTGAAGTTATAGTTTTGGTTCTGCCGGGATTGAGTATCACTATATCAGCATCAGCACCTTCCGTTATGACTCCTTTGCGCGGGTAAAGGCCGTAAATTTTCGCAGGATTCTCGCAAAGAACTTCGCACATCTTTTCGGAAGTGATTCTGCCTTTTGTTACACCCTCAGAATATATCAGTTCCCCGCGTGTCTCAACTCCCGGCATTCCTCCCGGTATTCTCCGGAAATCATGAAGACCAAGCTCCTTTTGCTTTAACGTGAATGCACAGTGATCCGTTGCGATCGTCTGTATCTCGCCGTCAGCCACAGCACGCCATAAAACCTCATTGTCGCGCTTCTCCCGTAACGGCGGTGAAATCACGTACCTTGCCCCCTCAAAGCCCGGCAGATCATACACTTCACGGGACATCAGAAGATACTGCGGACACGTCTCGGCAAATACCGTCTGGCCTCTCCTCCTTGCCGTACGAATCTCATTCAGCCCCTCTTCACACGTCAGATGCACGTCAATCACCGGAGCTTCTGCCACTTCCGCAAAATGCAGCAGCCTTCCTATAGCTTCAGCCTCAGCCGCCGCAGGACGTGTCTTATAGTGGCACGACACATCACCGCCGTAACATGAATATTCCTGCTGTAATGCCGCGATAAGCCCGTCATTCTCGCAATGCACTCCGGTAATTCCGCCGACTTCCTTCAAGCGTCTCAATATCCCGTATATGTCCTTGTCGCATAGTTTGGTATCGTAGGTCATGTAGAGCTTGAATGTCGTAACCCCCTCGTCCATCATTGCCTGGCATTCACGGGAAATTTCTTCATTCCAGTCCGTGACAGACATGTGAACGCCGAAATCGCATGACACTCCGCCTTCTGCCTTTTTGAGCCAGTTGCGCAAACCCTCAGTCAGAGTCTCGCCCTTGTACTGCGTCCCAAAGTCTATTATTGTTGTTGTTCCTCCCGACACTGCCGCCATAGTTCCGGAGCTGAAATCATCGCAAGTTACCGTACCTGCAACATGAAGGTCAAAATGCGTGTGTGCGTCAATGAAGCCGGGAAATATCAGCCTGCCTTCAGCGTCAATAATCTCTGCGTCTGCACCGTCAGGAATATTGCCGACAGCTTTTATCTTCTCTCCGTCTATCAGAATACTGCCGGTGAAACTTTTTGACGGCGTTATTATTGTTCCGTTCCTGATTAGCTTCATGGTATAAGATAGCCATAGCTGCCGCGAACTGTATCTATGATTTCTGCAAGCCTTAAATCTATGGCGTTGTCCTCCTCTCCTGCGCGGTATTTTATCTCTTTGCCTGAAAGACGCACGATAACTTCATCACCGGCAACAACAAATCCGTCATTGTTGGATTCCCTCATGTCATCAGCCGAAGCAAAGAGCGTGAATTTATCCTTGTACGGGCTTGAAGCATACGGACAGAACACGGTGCAGTTTCCGCATTCGTTGCACATGTAATCGACGTGAATTATCTGGTGCATTCTGCCGGGAACATCAATAGAGACATTCGCCCTGTTGGGACATACTTCAGCACAGCTCTCACACACCAAATCACATGTCAGGCATCTGCTGTCCGGTGCAAAATCCTTCGTGAACTCCTCAAGCAGTCCGCGTTTTGCGTAAATTTCATCCTCCGTAACTTCCGGTTTCAGCCTGTCCGGTGAGCCAGTGCCGAGAATCGCCGAACATGCTTTTTGCGCGTCAGATATTGCCCGCACAACAACGGAAGCCCCGAATGCGCCATCACCTGCAGCGTAAACATTTCTGCGCGAGGTCTCGCAGGTGTCTGGATTCACTGCAGGCAAGCCGTTTGCATCAGTGTCAATGCCGTTAGCCGTGTATATTGATGCGTCAGCCTTCTCACCGATTGAGGCTATCACGGTATCACACGGAATCTCTGCGGCTTCTTCAGTCTCTTTCACCGAACGCCTGCCGGAAGCATCAGGTTCGGACAGGATCATTTTGCGGCAAATCAGCTTTCCGTCCTCATGGCTTACGGGCGCAAGAAGCTCACGGAATATCACGCCGTCATTGAGTGCGTCATCAAGTTCTTCTTCATCGGCTGGCATATAGCGGCGAGTCCTCCTGTAGACGAGATATACATTTTTCACGCCGTCAGTGCGTTTAGCGGCTCTTGCTGTGTCCATTGCGGTATTTCCCCCGCCTATAACTGCAACGTTCTCACCGATATTCATATGCCCGTCATGACTCTTGAAGTCCGCAAGAAATTCCAGCGCATTAACGGCCTTTCCGTGCTCAAGTTTCATCGGAGTATCCTTGTGCGCACCCACAGCGATAATCACAACATCAGCCTTCAGATCATCTATACTGCTGACCTTATGACCTAGAACGAATTTTGCACCGACAGATTCAGCCAGCTTTATGTCCTTCTGTATCTCGTCTTCCGGAATCCTGAATGACGGAATGATATTGCGTATGACTCCTCCTGCATTTTTGTTCTCGTCATACACCGTAACATCTGCACCTGCACGGCCAAGAAAGAAGGCTGATGCAATGCCTGCCGGGCCTGCTCCTATTATCGCGGCTTTGAGTCCGTTGGGCTTCCCGGGCTTCAGTTCTGCAATAATCTCATCATAACCCTTCCTTGCAGCTATGAGCTTGCTGCGCCGTATCTGGACGGAAGATTCATACTGGTTGCGAGTACATGCACTCTGGCAGGTGTGGGTACATATATTGCCGGTGATGAACGGAAGCGGATTCCTGCGCAGAATGACTCTCAGTGCCTCAGCGTATTTACCTTCAGATACAAGCCTGCCGTACAGCGTAATATCCTGGTGTATCGGGCATCTGTCGGAACACGGAGCAGTGAAACAGTCGGTGAGGGGCACTTTGCGTTCTGATTTGCGCTTGGGCAGAGGCTTTACGGGCTTTACGTGGTGCGGGTCAGTCCTTGAGTCCTCGACGAGTGCGTCAAGTTCTGCAACATTGATTCCGTGCCATTCTTCCGGAGCGTCTTTGCTGAGTTCGTCCGCAATCTGTATGAACCTCAAATAACCGCCGGGCTTCAGCAGTGTTGTAGCCATCGTAACCGGCCATATTCCTGCATGAATGACTTTTGCCGCATTGAAGTAATCGCATCCTCCGGAGAATGATATGCGCAGAGTTCCGCCGAAGTCCCGCGATAAGTTTCGTGCAACTGTCAGCGACAATGGATACAGCGGCTTTCCGGACATATACATTTCAGCTGAAGGCAGCTCATTTCTCGTTACGTCAACCGGGAATGTGTTTGTGATTTTTACGCCGAACTCAAGCCCGAGAGACGTGCACAGCTCCTTCAAGCGTTTCAGCATGGGCACAGCGTCGGAATATTGCAGGTCTCCCCTGAAGTGTATATCCGTGAACCTGACATAATCATATCCCATAGAGTCCAAAATCTTTCTGGCCTCATCATAGCCTAGAAGCGTAGGGTTGCACTTGATGAATGTATGCAGGTGTTTTTCCGTGATCAGGTATCTTGCAATCGCTTCAATCTCCTGCGGCGGGCATCCGTGAAGTGTTGAGATTGTTGCGGAGTTCACTATTGCCGGTGATACCGCATCAATATCTGACAGCGTGAAGTGCTTGAACCTGCTGATATTTTCCTTCAGCCACTCTTTGCACTCAGCGAAAATTTTTGTGCCTTCAGCGTTAATCATTCCGTCTATGAATGTGTTGACCTTAGGAGACTTTATGCCTTCAAGGTCATAACCTACGGAAATATTGAACTGGAAGCCGTCCGGAGAGCCTAAGCCGTATTCAGTTGCAATGACTTTCAGGGCGAACCATGCTTTTACGTACTCATCAAATGCCTGCTGAACCGTAAGTTCCGTAGACCATTCGCAGTTGTAGCACTCATCTTCAGCCAGTATGCACGGTTTATGCACAGCCGCAGCAAGTTCCCGCCCGTCAATCTTCTGCACAGTCTTAAGCTCGAAGAATCTTGCGCCGCTGTAATATGACGCGATGATATTCTGTGCAAGCTGTGTATTAGGTCCTGCCGCCGAGCCGATCTGTGTCTCAAGTTTGCGTCCGAAAATCCTGAAAGATTCCGTTCCTGCCTTCCAGCATTTACGGAGTCCGAAGCATAATCCTTTTTCGTGTTCATCGAGAATCCTTCGCATAAGTTTGGCAAAAGGTATCGGTGTCATTATGTCGCTCATTGTTTTTGCCCCCTTTGTATCCTTTTAGCCGTTAATGCTCTTCCAGAGTTCTTCAGCACCCTCCCTGATATGAGCGGTAACAGCTTCCTCATCTATTCCCTGCAATACTCTGTCCTTCATGAGTACTTTTCCGTTTGCTATTGTGGTGATTACGCTGCGCCCGTTCATGCCGAACAGAATATGCCCGTTAATGTTACCGGCATCAAGCGGTGTCGGGGGAATGTACTCCATCACGACGACATCAGCACTTGCACCGGCCTCAATCACTCCTAGTTTTGCCTCAAAGCAGCGTCCGGCAATCTCCGCATTGTGCGCAAACAGCATTTCGGGGACTTCAGACCATGCCGCATTAGGATCGCACAGGTGATGTTTGTGCAGTATGTTCGCGACCTTCCAGCTTTCTATCATGTCATGCGTATAGCCGTCAGTGCCGAGTCCCGTAACTATTCCCCTGTGAACCAGTTCCATTGTGGGAGGACAGCCGCAGGCATTGCCCATATTGGATTCAGGGTTATGGACTGTCATTGTGTCTGTGTAATGGATTAGTTCAATTTCGTGGGGATTGACGTATATGCAGTGGGCTAACAGAGTCTTTCTGCCCAAAATATCCCAGTCATAGAGACGGTCAGCTATGCGCTTTGAGTGTTTTGCGAGGCATTCATGCAGGTCTGATATTCCCTCTGCAACATGAATGTGATAACCGACTCCTTCTGGCTTGCTCTCCCTGCACAGCTCCATAGTCTTATCGGATATAGTGAAGCTGGCGTGCATTCCCATCATACCTGCCAGCATTCCGGACTTATCGGAGGAAGCATAATTGATGAAGTCAACATTCTCTTTCACTGCAGCTTTCATCTTCTCTTCGCCGTCCCTGTCAGAGATCTCATAGCATAAACAGCTTCTTATTCCTGTTTCTTTTGCGGCCTCTGCAATGCTGAACAGTGAGCCGGAAATCTCTCCATAGCTTGCGTGATGATCAAAGATTGTAGTTACACCGTTCTTTATGCACTCAATATACGTAGCCAGCGCAGAAAGTTTTGTGAGTCTGTTATTGAGATGCCGGTCAATATTCCACCATTGCCCTTCAAGAATGTCCAAGAATCCTTTAGGGTTATAGCCCTTTATGGACAGTCCCCGCGCAAGTGCCGAATATATATGCTCGTGTGCGTTGATGAATGACGGCATGATGATTCCGCCCTTTGCGTCAATGAACTCTGCGCCGCTGTATTTTGCCTTTATGGTGCTGAAGTCTCCCTCCTCGATGATTTTGCTTCCGTCAACAGCAACAGCACCATTCTCAATAAAGGGCTTTGAAGTTGTGCGGGTTATTACTTTTCCGTTGCCTATAACTAACATGATACAAATCTGCCTCCTTAAACAATAACTGACCATGCAATAAATTTTCCGTGAGAATTTTTCTTATAGGGGTAATAATGGATTATTAGTTTTTATGTACAGTGGCATTATATAATCACCTCATCAAAAACAAAATAAAAATCTGCAAAGAAGGGAATAATCAATATGTCTCACGAATTGAAATGGGCATTTAACCACATGCCTGAAACCGAAGATAAGTATCTTTCTCTCATGTCGGCAGAAGAAGTAAAGAAAGCAAGAAACTTTCACGCAACATTTCCCCAATATTCAATCACACCGCTTGCAGACCTCCGGAAGATGGCAGAATTTCTCGGACTCGGTGCCGTGAAGGTCAAGGATGAATCATACCGTTTCGGCCTCAATGCCTTTAAGGTTCTTGGAGGCTCATACGCAATAGCAAGGTACATAGCAGGGCAGACCGGGCATGACGTGTCAGAACTGCCGTACAGCGTCCTCAAGAGCAGGGAACTCAAGGAAAAATTCGGTTCTGCTACGTTCTTTTCTGCAACGGACGGCAATCACGGAAGGGGTGTTGCATGGTCGGCTAACCAGTTAGGGCAGAAAGCAGTAATCATTATGCCTAAAGGGACAACACAGACGAGGCTGAACAACATTCTTGCGGAGAACGCTAAAGCATGGATCAGCGACGTGAATTACGATGAGTGCGTCAGGCAGGCGGCAAAGTTGGCGGCAGAGACGGAACACGGCGTAGTTGTTCAGGACACTGCATGGGAAGGTTACGAGGAAATACCGTCATGGATCATGCAGGGGTACGGAACTATGGCGAGTGAGGCATCTGAACAGTTCGGTGAAAGACCTACGCATATATTCATTCAGGCAGGGGTAGGCTCGCTTGCAGGTGCAGTCGTCGGATACTTCGCCAATCTCTACAGGGACAACCCGCCCGTAATGATTGTGGTTGAGGCAGATGCGGCGGCGTGTCATTACAAGGGTGCAGTTGCAGGGGACGGAAAACCCAGAAGCGTTGACGGCGATATGAATACGATCATGGCGGGGCTTGCCTGCGGAGAACCTAATATCACCTCATGGGACATACTCAAGAACCACGCAAAATGTTTCCTTGCCGTTGAAGACATTGTTGCTGCACGGGGAATGAGAATGCTCAATGCTCCGCTGAAAGGTGATGTGCAGGTTACTTCAGGCGAGAGCGGTGCTGCTACGTTCGGTGCTCTGGCTACTATCATGAGATTTGATGAGTATGCTGAATTGAGGGGTGAGCTTGGCCTCAATGGAGATTCTAAGGTGCTGTTGTTCTCTACTGAAGGAGACACTGACCCGGAACGCTGGAAAAATATAATCTGGGAAGCTAAATCAAGGTAAAAGGGGACGTAAATATTATGGGCAGGTTAACGCAGGAAGAATTGAAGAAGATTAAGGACGCGGCAGAAAGCTACCGTGCAGACATGACCGCATTTTTGCGCGCAATCGTAAGACACCCCGGCGAAAGTGCAGACGAGAAAGCACACGCTGAGATCATAAAGGCTGAAATGCAGAAAGTTGGCTTTGATGAAGTCCGCATAGATCCTCAGGGCAACGTTATGGGTTTCATCGGCAATGGCTCGACACTTATCGCATTTGACGGGCACATTGACACCGTAGGCATAGGCAACCGGGACAACTGGAACTTTGACCCGTATGAAGGATTCGAGGATGAGCACCAGATAGGCGGGCGCGGAGTATCTGACCAGCTCGGCGGGACTGTCAGTGCTGTATATGCCGCAAAGATCATGAAGGATCTCGGATTGCTCAACAGCAAATACCGCGTTATGGTTGCAGGTACAGTTCAGGAAGAGGACTGCGACGGCTTATGCTGGGAATATATCTGCAAGGAGGACGGAATACGCCCGGAATTTGTCGTGTCCAGCGAACCCACTGACGGCGGGATATACAGAGGACAGCGCGGAAGAATGGAAATACGCATTGACGTTAAAGGCGTGTCGTGTCATGGATCAGCACCTGAACGCGGGGACAACGCAATATACAAGATGGCTGACATACTGCAGGACGTTAGAGCACTCAACAACAACGGAGACACGGAGAGCACAGAAATTCGCGGACTCGTGAAAATGCTCAACCCGAAATACAATACTGAATGGAAGGAAGCCAGATTCTTGGGACGCGGAACAGTTACGGCATCAGAGATATTCTTCACGTCCCCTTCAAGGTGTGCTGTTGCTGACTCCTGCGCAGTATCTCTTGACCGCAGAATGACTGCCGGGGAAACTTGGGAGTCCTGCCTTCAGGAGATCCGCGAACTTCCCGCCGTCAGGAAGTACGGTGATGATGTTACCGTTTCCATGTATCATTATGACCGCGCTTCATATACCGGGCTGGTGTACCCGATTGAATGCTACTTCCCGACATGGGTTCTGCCGGAGAATCACAGGGTATGCACCGCCGCAGTGAGCGCGTATCATGACCTTTTCGGCGACAAGAGGATTGGTGATGAACAGACAGTGAAAGAGCGTGAGGTCAGGCCATTGCTCGACAAGTGGACGTTCTCAACTAACGGCGTATCAATCATGGGACGCAACGGAATCCCCGTAATAGGTTTCGGGCCGGGAGCTGAAGCCCAAGCACATGCACCGAATGAAATTACGTGGAAGAAAGATTTAGTTACGTGCGCGGCGTTCTATGCTGCATTGCCCCAGTATTATTGCGAGTAAAAATTTATTGCAGGAGGAATATTAATCATGTCAATAAAATTCAAGGACTATATACGCAAATTACACAAGCTGCGTTCAGGGAGAATGTACGGCAATGATTTTTTCCTGACGTGGGAAAAAACTTATGACGAGATCCAAGCCGTATGGACTGTAGCCGACGCACTCCGGGACTTACGGGAGCGTAACATTTCAGCGAAAGTGTTTGATTCTGGACTGGGAATATCAATCTTCCGCGACAACTCAACACGCACAAGATTTTCATTTGCTTCTGCCTGTAACATGCTGGGGCTTGAAGTTCAGGATCTCGACGAGAAAAAATCACAGATAGCTCACGGCGAGACTGTAAGAGAAACGGCAAATATGATTTCCTTCATGGCTGACGTTATCGGGATTCGTGATGATATGTACATCGGCAAGGGTAATGCGTACATGCACGAGGTTGCTGACGCTGTAGAGTCCGGTTACCGTGATGGCATTCTTGAACAGCGTCCGACACTGGTGAACCTTCAATGCGACATAGATCACCCTACACAGTGCATGGCTGATGCTCTGCATGTGATTCACGAGTTCGGCGGGATCAAGAACCTTAAAGGGAAGAAACTAGCTATGAGCTGGGCATATTCGCCGTCATACGGAAAGCCCCTTTCCGTGCCGCAGGGAGTTATCGGACTGTTCACGCGCTTAGGGGTTGATGTCTCTCTGGCTTATCCTGAAGGTTACGAGGTCATGCCGGAAGTAGTTGAAGTGGCGAGGAAGAATGCAGATGCCGCAGGAAGCAGATTCACGATCACCAACAGCATGGACGAAGCATTCACTGGAGCGGACATAGTATACCCAAAGTCATGGGCACCCTTCAAGGCAATGGAGAAACGCACGGTGCTTTACGGCAATGGAGACACTGAAGGCATTAACGCGCTGGAGAAAGAACTTTTGACGCAGAACGCAGCACATAAGGACTGGGCCTGCACTGAAGAGAAAATGAAACTCACTAAGGACGGAAGAGCATTATACCTTCACTGCCTGCCCGCTGATATTTCCGGAGTGTCTTGCAATGAAGGCGAGGTTGACGGGAGCGTTTTTGACCGTTACAGGACTCCGTTATACAAACAGGCCAGCTATAAGCCTTACGTTATCGCGGCTATGATTATGCTTGCGAAGTTCCCTAACCCTGCGGAGATTCTCACGAGGCTTAATGAACGCGGCACTCAAAGGGTATTCGGATGAACTATATCTATAGATGGATGCAGAAGATTCCTTGCGGGATTTTGGGGGGGTAATTTTGAAATCTAGTACTTATTATTACTTAGTTACTATTACTTAGTAGATTTCAAATACTTACCCTATATTACCCGCATAATTATACAGGAGGCGGCTAATGAACGGGAACGATGAAATTTTCACGATAAAGATAAACGGCAAAACCATAACTACACCCGAGAACAAAAAATTAATCCGGCTTCTGCGTGATGACCTGCATTATACGTCGGTAAAGGACGGGTGCAGCGAGGGGGCCTGCGGTACATGCACAATCCTAATGGACGGCAGACCCGTAAGAGCCTGCATCATGACTACGCAACAGGCAGACGGCAAAGAGATTCTGACGGCTGAAGGCTTATCGGATACCGAGAAGGAAGCATACGTGTACGCTTTCGGGAAAGTCGGTGCGGTTCAGTGCGGGTTCTGCACTCCCGGAATGGTCATGGCCTCTAAGGCACTGCTCAGCACTAACCTTAACCCTGCAGAAGATGACGTGAAGAAGGCCATACGCGCAAATATATGCAGGTGCACGGGCTACAAGAAGATACTTGAAGGGATAATGCTTGCCGCTAAAATTCTGCGGGGCGAAGAAACGATTGATTACACGCTTGAACGTTCGGATAATTTTGCTGTGGGCGAGCGGGCTTTCAGGAATGACGTTCGCGAAAAGGTGTTGGGGACGGGCAAATATCCTGATGATATATATCTTGACGGGATGGTTCATGCGTCTGCTGTACGGTCAAAATATCCACGCGCTAAGATTCTCCGTATCGACTCATCAGAGGCCGAAAAACTTCCGGGCGTTCTTGCTGTGCTCAAGGCTGAAGACGTGCCGGTCAACAAAGTCGGGCACATTCAGCAGGATTGGGACGTGTTCATCGCTGAAGGAAATATTACCCGCTGTGTAGGTGATGCCTTATGCCTTGTTGTAGCTGAAACACGGGAGATATTAGAGGAGGCCAAGAAGCTGATTCATGTTGAGTATGAACCGTTAGAGCCTGTGAGGAATATAGACGAGGCTAAAGCTCCGTGCGCACCGCTGGTTCACAGCATGGGGAATCTGTGTCAGAGCCGTCATGTAGTCAGAGGGGACGCAAAAACCGCGCTTGCGAACTCAAAATACACCATCACAAGAACATTCACTACGCCATTCACTGAACACGCATTCCTTGAGCCTGAATGTGCAGTAGCTTTCCCGTATAAGGACGGGGTAAAAATCATCTCGTCGGATCAGGGAGCATATGATACCCGCCATGAAGTTGCGCATATGCTCGGCTGGGATCAGGAACGCGTAATTGTCGAGAACGCATTAATCGGCGGGGGCTTCGGGGGCAAAGAGGACGTTTCGGTTCAGCACCTAGCCGCACTTGCCGCATTGAAGGTCAGCCGTCCCGTGAAGGTCAAGATGTCCCGGCAGGAATCAATCAACTTCCACCCGAAACGGCACGCAATGACAGGAACATTTACGCTTGGCTGTGATGAGAACGGAATATTTACCGGGCTTGACTGCGAGATATATTTTGACACCGGAGCTTATGCCTCATTATGCGGGCCTGTGCTTGAGCGGGCATGTACGCATTCAGTAGGGCCGTACTGCTATCAGAACACGGACATACGCGGCTACGGATACTACACCAACAATCCCCCTGCAGGAGCATTCCGGGGCTTCGGAGTGTGCCAGAGCGAATTTGCGCTTGAGCAGATCATCAACCTTTTAGCCGAGAAAGCCGGAATATCCCCGTGGGAGATACGCTACAGGAACGCAATAGAGCCGGGAAAAGTTTTGCCTAACGGACAGGTAGCAGACCCATCAACAGCACTGAAAGAGACTCTGTTAGCCGTAAAGGACGTATACGAGTCCAACCGGGGCAGGGCAGGGATTGCATGTGCCATGAAGAATGCCGGCGTTGGTGTCGGCCTTCCGGACAAAGGACGCGCAAAGATACGCATAGAAGACGGCATTGCATGTCTCTATACTGCGGCGAGCGACATCGGGCAGGGCTGTGCAACGATATTCACGCAGATTCTTGAGTCTGCAACGGGACTTCCGCGCAGCAGGATACGACTCATGCCGGGCAGCACGGAGACATCACCGGATTCCGGGACAACTTCAGGATCACGGCAGACTCTCATCACCGGCGAGGCTGTCCGCATGGCAGGGCTGAAGCTGAAAGAGGCAATGAATGATTCATCACTTGAAGGGCTTGAAGACCGGGAATTTTTCGCGGAGTTCTTTGACCCAACAGACAAGCTCGGAGCGGACAAACCTAACCCTAAGAGCCATGTAGCTTACGGTTTTGCGACTCATGTTGTGATTCTCGGTGATGACGGCAGGGTATCGGAAGTTTACGCGGCACATGATTCCGGGAAGGTCGTAAACCCAACATCAATTCAGGGGCAGATTGAGGGCGGAGTCCTTATGGGACTGGGATATGCACTCACGGAAGATTTCCCGCTGAAAGACTGCGTACCGGCGGCGAAATACGGCACATTAGGACTTATGCGCGCAACGGACATTCCCAACATTCACGCGATATACGTTGAACGGGACGACAAGATTCCGTTTGCATACGGGGCTAAGGGCATCGGGGAAATTGCGACTATACCTACAGCACCGGCAGTTGCAGGAGCATATTACGCGAAATATCATGAGTTCCACACGAAACTGCCTATGGACGGGACTAAGTACAGGCCGAGCAAGAAATGATGAGAATATGTATACGCGGTGCAGGAGACATAGCAACAGGCATTGCGGTAAGGCTCATGCGTTCGGGAATGAAGGTAATCATGCTCGACATTGCACAGCCAACAGCAGTGCGCAGAACCGTTAGCTTTTCGGAAGCTGTAAGGCTGGGGAAATTCACTGTTGAGGATCTCACTGCATACAGGGCTGAAAGCGTCTATGAAGCAATACGCATAACGGACGGGAATAATGCCGCAGTCATGGTGTGTCCTGACGGAAGCCTCATAGAGTCCCTGCGGCCTGATGCCATCGTTGATGCAGTTATCGCGAAAAAGAATATAGGCACAAAAATATCTGATGCCCCAATAGTTATAGGTGTCGGGCCGGGCTTTACCGTCGGGATTGATTGTCATGCAGTGGTAGAGACTAAGCGCGGTCATCATCTCGGCAGGGCAATATATGAACGCGGGAAATCTGCTGCTCCCAACACGGGAATTCCCGGCAATATTTGCGGCTATACGTCTGAACGCGTGCTCCGTGCTCCGTGTGACGGCGTGTTCGCGGGGCATAAGAATATAGGCGATATAGTTCGTGCGGGAGATATTGCGGCATATGCCGGGGGACTTCCTGTGTACTGCACGATTGACGGAATGCTGAGAGGGCTTCTAGCTGACGGCGTTAGAGCTGTGCAGGGCATGAAGTGCGGAGATATTGACCCAAGAGGACTGGAGGCGGACTGCATGACAGTATCAGATAAGGCTCTTGCTGTTGCCGGGGGAGTGCTTGAAGCGTTGTTGCATTTCCGGAGTCTTGCGTGATGGCGTATGTTATTGCTGTTGCCGGTGCAGGGGGCAAAAGCTGGTACATAGACAGGGTTGCGGACATTTACGCTGTGCACGGCCTGAATGTCTGCATCACTACTACAACGCACATATTCAGGCTTCCGAACCGCAGAAACGTCATTTACGCGGGAAAGCCTGAAGGAGTCAAGCTGTCATATCTAGGCGATTACGGGTATGAATATATCTGCAGGAATTTTGATGCTGTTCTTGTTGAGTCGGATGGGTCTCATCACTGCCCCGTCAAGATACCCGCTGAATATGAACCCGTCATACCCTCAAACGCAAATGAAATCGTTATAGTTATGGGTCATCATTCGTGCGGAAGAATTACCGGCGAAGTGTGCCAGAGATTCAATGATGACGCAGCAAGACGGCTCATAATTGGTGAAGGCACACCTATAACCGGCAGGATAATTGACGCAATCGCATATGAATACTACATAAACCCCCTGCAGAAAAAATTTCCCAGCACAAAAATAAAATACTTCAGAAACAACCTGACCGCCTCAATCAAAGATTATTACGGAATGAATATTGCTTTAGTCCTCATGTGTTCGGGAAAGTCTGAAAGATTCGGAAGCAATAAGCTCATGTATCAGCTTGACGGCAGGAAAATATTCAGCTATGGGCTTGAGGCTCTGATCTCGGCAAAATTCCTTCTGGACACTGACGGCATAAATTCGCAGGTGTTCGTTACGGGCGGCAATGAAGAGTTAGAACGGTGCGTAAAAGACCGCTGGCCCGGCACAGTCATAATACCAAACGCTTTGAGGCATGAAGGCATTTCCGGTTCTGTCCGGTGCGGGGCTGAAACTGCAATGAATTACGGCTTTGATGCTGTCCTGTTCCTTGCAGGTGATATGCCGTTCTTCCCTGCTGATGACATTTCAAGACTGGTGAAAGAGTTTCTGTGTTCCGGGAAATTATACGGCTGTGCTTATTCGTCTTATCCCTCAAACCCTGCAATATTCAGGCCGGAATGCTATTCGGCGTTGCTTGGCCTGACGGGGGACAAGGGAGCGTTGAAACTTATACGGGACAATCCGGAGAAAACATATTATTACGTCGTCAGCAAAAACAAACTGCAAGACATTGACACTATAGAAGACATTAATGCACGTTCAAATCTTCAACAAGAATCTTCATAGCTCCTCCGCAGACATTTTCACGATTCAGATCAATAGAAATAACTTCAGATTTTCCAGTGCCGAGAATATTTTTTGCCGCGCTCATGGCCTCCCATTCCATGCACCCGCCGCCGACAGTGCCGAAAACATGACCGTCCTTCGCCATAACCATTAATGCCCCAGCACCGGCAGGAGCAGACCCGCTCGTCTCAAGCACCATCATTATTGCGCACGGGCAGTCCAGACCGGCCAGAAATTCCAGCATGGCATAATCTGTTTCTGCCGTCTGCATGACTCCGGGATCAGCTTTACGGCTTCTGCGTTCCTGAATCATCTCTGCAAGAACCGATACGGCTATTTCATGCGGGCCCCGTGCACCTATCTTCAAGCCTATGGGTGAGTGTATGCCGTCAAGAATCTCCTGCGCAAACCCTTCTTCCCTCAGTACAGCCATAAGCCCGGCAGCCCTCCTGCGAGAACCTATCATGCCCAAATATCCCGGCAGTTCACAGCCGGACAGCACAGCACGCAAGCATTCAGCGTCCCATTCGTGCCCGCGAGTGAGTATGCACACGTAATCTTCACGGGAGATATTCAGCGAACCGACAGCATCAACGAAACCGGAGCATATTACCTTTTCGGCTTTCGGGAATCTTTCAGCACATGCAAATTCCGGACGGTCATCTACTGCCGTAACGTTCCAGTCAAGAGACGGGGCAAATTCAGCGAGTGCCTGCGCAACATGGCCGCAGCCTAAAAGTATCAAACGTTCTCTGGGCTTGAAGAGGCGTATGTATGTTTTTCCTTCTGCTGTTCGTGTGAGTAATGATTTTCTGTGCCGGGAAAGTTCGTTCAATATGTCCTGAAACTCTCTATTCATTTACTGTAAGCATATCTCCTTTCTTCACCTGCCCGCCTCTGATGACACGCGCAAATATACCTTCTTTCGGCATTATGCAGACACCTGCACGCTGCTTTATCTCACAGTCATTATGACACTCCTTGCCGATCTGCGTAACTTCAAGCACAGCACTTCCGGCAGTAATTTTTGTTCCGAGCGGCAAATCATGCAGACATATTCCTTCAGTCAAAATATTCTCCGCGAAATCCCCCGGCATGAACTCAGCATTAACCTGTTCCTGAAGTTTTCTGACGCTCTCAACAGCCAGCAAACTTACCTGACGATGCCATTTACCCGCATGAACATCACCTTTAAGGCCGAAATTCTCTATCAGCTCCGCAGAGTCAACCGGCTTCTTTCGCGTCCCTTTGAGTGCAGACACATTCACCGACAGAACTACACCGCGCAATCCCTTTCACCTTCCCTGCGCAATATCTCGACTCCGTGCTCTAATGCCTCAATCACAGCAGAAAGGTTTTCGGTTGATGCCTTCATGCTGCCGGGCAAATTGACGATAAGGCTTCTCCCCCTGATGCCGGCCTCCTCACGCGAGAGACATGCACGGGGCGTTATGGTCATGCTGTATGCCCTCATTGCCTCCGGTATTCCGCCAGTCCTGCGCTCAATCACGGACAGCGTTGCTTCGGGCGTAACGTCTCTGGGTGAGAATCCAGTCCCGCCCGTCGTGAGTATCAGCGCAATATCACTTTCCGCACATTTCAGCAGTTCAGCACGTATGATTTCGTATTCGTCCGGAATGATTGAAGTATAGGCTGTCTTCCACCCGTAACGCTCAAGCATTCCGCACAATGCCGGGCCGCTGGTATCCTCCCGTTCTCCCCTGAATCCCTTATCGCTGACAGTAATTACTGCCGCACTAAACCCGCTCATAGTCCCCGTGTGCCCCTCCTGTCTTGCGCACCAGCCTCAAGCCGGTAATCTCTATGTCCCTCTGCACGGCCTTGCACATGTCATACACCGTCAATGCCGCAACAGCCGCCGCAGTAAGTGCTTCCATCTCCGCTCCCGTCCTTCCTGTGCACCTGGCTTCAGCGAGGACATGAACACTGCAGGTTTCAGGCTCAAGAGTCAGCTCCAAGTCAACGCCGTCAAGATTCAGAGTGTGGCACATGGGAATGATCTCCGGCGTGCGCTTTGCACCCATGATCCCGGCAACCTGCGCAACCGCCAGAACGTCCCCCTTCTTCATGCCTCCCGACTGTATCAGCGCAAATGTCTCACTGTTCACCATCACATGAGCTTCCGCGCAGGCTGTACGTTCCGTGATGTCCTTGTTGCTGACATAAACCATTCTGGCTTTTCCGTCGCCGTTGAAATGCGTAAAATCTTTCATTCCTTCAGCCCCCGATCATATTCATAGTTCTGCGCCCCAAAAAGAATCCCGGCCTCACCGGAGGTTTCATCATGACTGCACGGGCAAAAGCATTTTTCATCCCTTCCTCCGACATGCCTTTTATGTCTATCTCTTCAGATGAATGAAGGCAGGGTTTTATCTTTCCGTCATATGTGAGTCTGATTCTTCTGCAGTTGGGGCAAAATATCCTGCTCACAGTCCGTATCAGTCCGATATTACCCAAAGCTCCGGGCAAATGATACAGTTCTGCCGTACCTTCTCCGGGTAATGCTGCAGTATGCACACGCCCGCCCCCGGCATTTGAACTCACTGCACCGGGTAATCTCTTCAGCACCTCATCACACGACACAAAATCATTCTGTCCGCAGAATCCTGACGGCATAAGCTCAATGAACCTCACGTCAACAGGAAATTCATACGAAAGCCCTGCAAGCCGTTCAATCTCATCATCATTGAAACCGCCGATAAGCACAGCATTAACCTTCACCTTCTCGAAACCTGCACTGACTGCCGCCTCAATCCCGGCCAAGACATGAGCAATACTGCCGCCCCGTGTGAGGTATTCATATCTTTGCGGGTCTAAAGTGTCAAGGCTGATATTAACATTCTGCACTCCCGAACGCCTTAACGCCTCCGCCATGCCTGCAAGAAATGTTCCGTTGGTTGTGATGCACAGTTCGCGGACTCCGGGAATTCCCGCAATACCCTCACATACAGACAGAATATCCGCACGCATCAAAGGCTCTCCCCCGGTAATGCGCACCTTCATGATTCCCACAGATACAGCCGAACGGACTGCACATAGTATTTCGCTCTCGGTCATGATGTCATTGCAGGGCAAAAAGTTTTCGGGCACACAGTAACGGCATCGCAGGTTACAGGATTCAGTTACCGACAAACGGAGATAATCTATGTTCCTGCCGTAAGAGTCCAGCATCAATACTTCCCGAATGTGCAGTTAGGGAAATGGCACGGCCTGCACTGCTGGCACAATCCCCCGTCGCCCAGCCGCAAAAGGTCTTCACGCGTCAGCTTCTTGCCGGTGTATATCTGCGGGAGCAAGGCATCAAACACCGTAACGGGCATAGTGATAGCCGCTCCGGGAACGCCTATAACGGGAATACTGCCTGAATACGCCATAAGAGTCATGTTGCCGGGCTGTGAGGGAACACCATAACTCACGACATCACAGCCTAATTCACGTATTGCTGTCGGTGTCAGGTCATCAGGATCTACGGACATTCCGCCGGAAAATATCAGGAAGTCCGCACCGTCATTGAGCATTTTCCGCGCCGAAGCAACAATCATTGAGAGGTCATCATCACACACTGCTACACCGGTGATTTCTCCGGGATATTCAGCAAGTTTCTTCCTGCATACAGGTTCAAACATGTCCTTTATGCGCCCTGAATATATCTCTGCACCGGTTATGATTATTCCTGCCTTCAGCGGCCTGTAGGGAAGGAGGGTGATAATGTTTTTGCCATTCGCGAGTCTTTCTGCCTCTGTGATGTTCTGCTCCTGAGTAACTAACGGTACAATTCTCATCGACGCAACACGCATTCCGGGCTTGACGGGGTAATGATCCGGAAGCGTTGATATGGTTATGTCGGGTATGTGATTTATATGCAGCAACAACGGAACATTCACGCGCAACATTCCGGAAATGTCCGCAAAGATCTGCATCTTCCCTTCAGACGGCCCGTCAGTGTGAGTCCCTTCCGTACGCATAAATGCCGCAAGCCTTTTCGCCGCGTCTTCTTCGTGAATCTCTCCTGCGTTTTCTTCCCATATGTATACGTGCTGTTTGCCTATGTCCAGCATGTGCGAAATATCATCATGCGTTATGACATGCCCCCGCCTGAATGCCGCCCCCTTGAAGCCGTCCCGCATTTCCGTAATGTCATGGCACAGCGTCAAGCCTTCAGCGTCTTCTACACGTACTTTCTTCACGTTATCTCCTCCTCATCATGAAAGCTGCAAGATTTTATGTGCCGGTAATTGTACTCTAAGCATACCAGACCCTGAATGTATTTTCCGCCACTCGTCCTTTGCCATCTCCCAGCCTATCAGCATATTTCCTTCAGGAGCATCAAGAGGAGTAAGCATCACCACGAACGAAAAAGCATTTTCGACAACTTCAGCTATATTACAGGCAAAAATATTTTCCCCGTCAGAATCACCGGCAAATTCAATGTCGTGCATACGTATTCCCGCGAACCTCGCATAATCCTTCATGTGAAGGGATAATCTTATTCCCCAGTCTGCCGCATATATCTCGCCGTCCGAAATCCTTTCAGCACGTGATATGTTCTTGCACCCCGTGAGCACTGCCGCAGTTCGTGTCTTTGGGTCAGCAAAAATTTCATGCTTAGTCCCGGCAGCCTCAATCCTGCCTTCAGACATTACCGCGATCCTGTCCGCAAACCTGAACACTTCATCGCGGTCATGACTCACAACAATAACTGTCCCGGCAAAATCACGTATGACCTTCCTGACTTCCTGCTCCGTCCTGAATCGCAAGTGCGTATCCAGTGCCGAAAACGGTTCGTCCAGCATTATGACTTCAGGCCGTGATACAAGCATACGTGCCAATGCAACACGCTGCTGCTGCCCTCCCGACAACTGATGGGGATAATGTCCGCGCAAGTCCATGAGTCCGAATGCCTCTAACATGCTTTCTGCCTCTTTGCGTCTTTCTGATTCCGGAAGGCGTGAAGTTCCGGCGTAAATGTTCTGCTCGGCTGTCATCTGCGGGAACAGTGCGTAATTCTGGAACATCAGCCCGCATCTGCGTTTCTGCGGCGGAAGGCTTATGCGTCGGGACGAGTCGAACAACACCCGGCCGTTCAGCACGATTCTTCCGGTGTCGGGGGTGATTATCCCTGCAACAGCCTTCAGTGTCATGCTTTTTCCGCACCCGGAAGCACCAAGAAGCGCAAGTGTCTCGTTTCCTGCCTCAAAATTTACGTTGAGCCTGAATGTGCCGAATAGGGCATCAACGCTTACTGACAGCATTTTTGTTTTTCGTCTCAAGCATATTCAGCGCAAGCAGTACGGCAAAAGATATACTCATATTCACCATAACCCATTTGAACGCAAGAACATCATCATTAGTCCTCCATAGCTGATATACGGTTGTAGAGATTGTTGCTGTCCTTCCGGGCGTGTATCCTGAAATCATGCTTGTAGCTCCGTACTCGCCTAATGCCCGTGCAAACGCAAGAACTGTCCCCGCCATGATACCGGGGCGGCAGAAGGGCATACGTATACGCCAGAATATATACGTGTCGCTTAGTCCCAATGTCTTTGCGCAATGTGCCAGCGTCTCATCGAACGACTCAAATGCCCCCCTTGCTGTCCGGTACATTAACGGGAATATCACTACGGAAGTTGCGAATATTGCAGACCACCACGTCATGGTGAGGCGGATTCCGAACGATGCGAGAAACCACCTGCCTATAATGCGTTTCGGGCCAAGTATGCGCAGCAACAGATACCCTGCAACTGTCGGCGGAAGGACTAACGGCAGGGTCAGGACGACATCAAGCACGGCTTTCACGGGTCTGGGTGCTTTGGCGGTGCAGTATGCGGAGGATATTCCGGCGAAAAATACTATTGCTGTGCTTATGCCCGCGATTCTAACGGAGTTCCAGAGCGGATAGAGATCCATAGCTATTCGTGCAGTGGCGTGAACCCTGCGGACCTGAAGACTTCACCGGCCTCACTGCCAGCAAGATACTTCATGAAGTCCCGTGCTGAAGTTTCGTAGTGCGTATCCTTCAGGACAGCCGCAGGATATATCACCTGTCCGCACATTTCCTGTGTTGCAGTGCCTGTAACCTGAAGTTTTGCGGAATATGCGTCGGTTGCGTAGATTATCCCGCAGTCTGCGGCAGACTCCGATACCTGCACCGTAACTTCCTTGACATTTGAGCAGTAAGTCAGGACTCCGGACTTGGCCAGCTCTCCCTCATCGAGTCCGTAGAAAGCAAATATCTTCTGCGTGTACTGCCCCACCGGGACATCAGAATTGCCCATTGCGAGAAGGATATTACCGGCCTTGAGTCTTTCGGCGAGGTCATCAAATGACGCGATATTTTTCGGGTTGCCGTCGGGAACGGCTAAAACTGTTTTGTTCTCCAGCAAATTTATTCTCGTCTCCGGGATTATTGCTCCTGATTCCTGAAGCTGATTCATCTGTTTCTGTGCGGCAGATATGAACACATCGCACGGTGCGCCCTCCTCGATCTGCGTCTTGAGAGTCCCGGAAGAATCAAAATTGCAGATTATTGCAGTGTCAGGGTGCTGTGATTCGTACAGAGTCTTTATCCGGGTCAGTGTCTCGGTCATTGATGCGGCGGCAAAAACTATCAGCTCATTACTTGCAGAAGACGTTACTGCACCGCATGAAATTACTGCGCATACAGCGAGAACACATAAAGCAGTTCTGCAAAGATTACGCATGAAAGAATCTAACCGCCCTTCCTGCAGGACATTAACGCGAACACTGCAGCAAGAGCCATGCCGCATAAACTCAGGCTGCACCCGCCGGATGAAGAATTGCCTACGTCGTCCCTGTTGCCTGTTCCTGTTTGCCCCGTTTGGAGTGTCAGAATGTCCATTGCTTCTTTAATGTTGAGCAGGCCTGAAGATGAAACTTTGCCTTTGCCGTTAAGTGCTTGATACGGTTCTAATGCTTCAATTAACATTGCGTCAAATTCATCATCTTCATCAAGCCCGCTTGTCTGGTTTGAATACGGGTAAACAGTCGGGTTAATCTTTTTGTCCGCTCCGGAGATTATTGCATTTCGTATATCTGATACCGACACCTGCGGAAATTTTGCCTTGAGCAGTGCAACAGCCCCGGTAACATGCGGTGCGGCCATTGATGTCCCGTCAAGAGCAGTATACATATCTCCTTCATAGTCTTCTGCAAGAGGTGTATATGTGCTTAATATCCCTGCTCCGGGCGCGGCAATATCCACACTGCTTCCCCAACTGGTGAATCCCGGTGCGTCGTTGTCTGAGTCCGTAGCTCCTACAACAATCATATTATTGATGCCGGTAAAACTTGCAGGATAGTAGTAATCCCCCCTGCTGAACATAGGTTCAGACATGCCCTGCAAGCGCATCAGCCTTTCAGGATATGTGAAAGGTGCAGGGACTCCGACTTCAAGCCCTTCATTGCCTGCTGCTACAACAAGAAGTGCTTTGTTGAGATCGTCAAAAACCTTGTATGCCATATAATATGGATCATCTTTTTCTTGTTCCGGAGTCGTGCTGTGATACCCGCCAAAAGACATATTTACTGCAGCTATATTCGTGCCGTTTTGAATGAGCTGTACAATATAATTCAGTGCGCTTACTACTCTGTTATCATCAACATCTCCCTGTGTATCAGCTACATTGATGGGAATGATTTTGACTTTCCAGTTTATGCCCGCAATTCCCTCACCGTTATTGCCTATTGCCCCGATAGTCCCTGCAACATGCGTTCCGTGCCCTACTGTATCCTGAGACCATGCGAACATACCGAGATCCTCCGCGATATTTGCTCTGAGGTCAGGGTGAGGATATACGCCGGAATCTATCACTGCAACATAGACTGAATCACTGCCGGTGCTCTCAGTCCATGCTTCCGGAGCTTTGATGCGCTTCATTCCCCACAGATTACCGTAATATTTATCATTGGGCGTTACTTTGCCTGCAGTGAAAGGCATACGGTGAATCCTGTTGGGAGATGCCGCAATAACACCGGGCATCTGCTTTAGCTCCGCAATAAGTTCTTCTGTCGTCTTAGTGCTGGACTTCACGCGCATGAAAACATTTCCGCCAGCCTGTGATAACGCCTCGTATGTATCTGACACTGAAGCCCCGATAACCTCAACTGAAGCCCTTATGCCCTCCGAAGGCCTGAAGACTGCAAGAGCTTCACCTTCAGCGTAATCCTCAGCATAAGCCGCGCATGAACAAGCAACACACAGTAAAAACGCCGCAAAAATTTTTGTTCTCATAATCATTTCACCTCAATAGGAAAATCAAAATATGTTTTGGGATAAGGCTCATTCTTCAATGTGAAGTGCCACCATTCCGTAGTTATAGGCTTGAACCCGTGCTTAATCATAACATTGCGCAGAAGCATTCTATTAGCGTACTGTTCTTCAGTGATTCCCTTATAGCCCGAATGAGATTTTTCGCCGAAGTAATCGAACGTTCCGCCCATGTCTGCATCTTTCTCCGTCTTCATGTCGAAAAGCGTCAAATCTACCGTGCTTCCTCTGCTGTGCCCGGACTTGCGTGCTATATATCCCCGTTTGAACAGTTCAGACTTGGCCACGTCAGGATAAAAATATTTCTTCATTTTCGTATCATTGGTATCTTTCGCCCACTTCACGAAATGGTTTACTGCCCTTTGAGGCCGGTATGCGTCATATATCTTCAGCCTGTAACCTTTCTGCACGAGTTCATCGCTTGCTGCCCGTAATGCTTTTGCGGCCTGTTTCGTGATCATCGCAACAGGAGCTTCATACCCGTCTATCCTGTCGCCCACAAAGTTATATGTAGAATAATAGCGTATCTCCAGTATTGCATCAGGCACTGCTTCAGACAGCAAAACGAAACCTGAAGAATCATTTACCCTTACGGCCTGTGCATCCCCTGCCATGAAGACAAATGCAAGCACGGCCAAATAAAACAGATATTGTCTTTTTCTGTACAATAACAACACCTCTTTAACTAATTTTTATTGTGCGTAATTTTAACAAAATGCGTAAAAAGTCTGCTACTTTCATGAATGACTTAGATATGACACTGACCAATTTTGAAAGTTTTATTTGATATTCGTATTGAAGGAATAGCATATCAGGTGTGAATGTTTTTGCATGAAAATGACATTGCCCGCAAAAAGTTATAATGCTATTCTAATGCCATCAAAAATTTCACGAGGACAAAATGAAGAAGAATAATGCAGTAATAGCTGGACATATCTGCGTAGACTTCACTCCGCCGATTGAGTGTAATGCTTGCATGAGGATAGATGATATTCTTGCGCCCGGGAAGCTGATACACACCGGCCCGGCAGAACTGCACCCCGGCGGTGTCGTAGCTAACACTGGGCTTGCGATGAAGATTCTCGGTGCAGATGTCTCGCTTATAGGGAAGGTCGGTGATGACAGCTTCGGCAAAATGATTCTCAGAATCCTTCAGGATTACGGTAAGGACGACGGAATTATAGTAGACGCTTCAAGCAGTACATCATATACTGTTGTTATTGCTGTCCCCGGCATAGATAGAATCTTCCTGAACAATCATGGAGCGAATGATACTTTTTCGGCAGATGATATTGACTACGAAAAGTGCCGCAATTCACTTCTCTTTCATTTTGGTTACCCAACGCTAATGAAAAAAATGTACGAATCTGAC
>CAJOES010000005.1 GCA_905233455.1 uncultured Synergistales bacterium
TATGCAATCATGGCAGGTTTCAATTACGTAGCACGGCATGAAGGACTGCCCGAAGTATCTCATGAACTCACGATGAAATACATAGCCACGCCTATTCCTACGTTCTGTGAGGGACTGTTGGGAGAATACCGTCCTGAATGGATAAAACTCTACCGGGACTGCAACGAACAGTACGAACGCGAACTGATACGCCCGTTCGATGACACTATACCGACGCTTACGGCACTTCGGGCAATGGGCATAAAGACAGCGGTAGCCTCAAACCGTGAGACCCCGCGCAGAGTCTTGGAGCGTACCGGGCTGATAGAGTATTTTGACGGTGTTGTAGGTGCGGAAGAACCATACGGTAAGCTGCCCTACAAGCCTAACCCTGCTATGCTTCTCGAACTCATGAAGCACATGAATATTCCTGCGGCTGAAACAGTCTACGTCGGTGATGCAGATATAGATATTCTTACGGCAATAGGCGCAAATGTACGCGGTATCGGCATCACTAAGGGAAACTTCACGGCGGAAGAGTTCATGCTTCTCGGAGCATGGAAGAGCATAGATTCTTTGAGCGAACTTACAGGAATAGCCCAAGAGGATGCCAATATCTGATCTTCTGCCGCTGACATCTTACGGAGAATACACGGAAGAGACAGCAGCACCTGTAGCAAGCGGGCAGGTATTCACTCCAGCAAATCATCTCGCCGGAGAACTCAGCCCGTACCTGAAGCAGCATGTTTCTGACCCGGTAGGCTGGTACGCTTGGGGGCAGGAGGCATTCGCGGCGGCACGTCAGGAGGATAAGCCGCTTTTCCTGTCTGTAGGTTTCTCGTCGGATCACTGGTGTCATATTATGGGGCGTGAATGTTTCAGTGATGGCGAGGTTGCCGGCGTAATGAATGAAATGTGTATTCCCGTGCTTGTTGACCGTGAAGAATACCCCGTGCTGGATTATTACTTCATGGAGATATGCAGAATCCAGAACGGGAGCGCGGGATGGCCTCTGAATATATTTCTGATGCCCGACGGACGGCCTTTCTTCTGCACAACATGGCTGCCTAAAAGGACAGTAGGCCAAGTTCCCGGCATAACTGCTCTTCTTCCCCGCATAAAGTGGCTGTGGCATATGCAGAGGGACGATGTTGAACGTTCGGCGCATGAACTGGCAGAACAAACTAAATCACGGCTTGAAGAATTATCGGGAAAAAAGCACGGAGGACGTATCGGCAAATATAGAGCATTTGAGGCATTGAGCGGTCTGCGCAGGACTTTCGATATACGCTGGGGAGGGTTCGGTTCTGCACCGAAATTTCCTGAAGCCAACAAGCTGATATTCCTGCTGAAAGAAGCAGATGAATCTTCAGGAGCATCGAAAAACGATATGTCTGATGCGGCATATATGGTGGACGTAACTTTGAGGCGTATGTGGCGCGGCGGCATTCATGACCATTTAGGCGGAGGATTCTCGCGCTATGCGGTTGATGAACACTGGATAGTGCCGCATTTCGAGAAGCTGCTGTGCGATAATGCCCTGCTGCTTTTTGCTGTCTCTAAGGCTCAGGAACTGCAGGACAATTCATTTCACCGGCTCATGGCGGAAGATATTATTTTCTGCACAACAAAGTATTTCAGCGATGACGTTTCATATTCTCAGGGCTTCAGGTCTGCAGTAGACGGCGACACTTCAGAGGGCGAAGGCAGGTATTACCTGTGGAATGAGAACGAGATTAAACGCATTCTCCCGGAAGGTGATGCGGGGCTTTTCTGTGCGGCATATGCAGTTCTCCCAAGCGGGAATTTCGGGAATGAGCTTGCCGGGTCTCAAATGAGCTGGAATATACTGTATGAGGCTTCAACGGTTACGGAACTTGCGAAGCGTTACGGCATAAAAGGTTCTGATGTCGGAAGGAGGCTGTACGAATGCAGGAGGGTTCTGCTTGATGCAAGAGACAGAAGACACCCCTTGAAGAGCGACAACAAAATATTGATGTCATGGAACGGTCTCATGATCGGTGCTTTGTCCCGTGCTTCTGTGGCGTTTGATCAGGGGGAATGGCGGGAGATGGCAGAGCGCAGTGCTTTGTTCCTGCAGAAGAATTTTCCCGACAAGGACGGCTCATGGCGCAGGTGCTGGATTGACGGACATGCTGTCATTGATGCCGTAACGGAGGATTACGCATATTTCCTGTGGGGAGTTCTGGAACTCTACAGAGCCGCAAAGCATTTCAACGCCGGGGAAAAGCAGTTAAGCGACTGGCTGAAGTGTGCGCAGGGATTAGCTGATGCAATGATCGAAAGATTCTGGGACGAGAAGAACGGCGGATTGTTCCTGTCCTCACCCAAAGGCGGAAATGTCATGAAATCTGCAGTGGACGTGAATTCCCTGCCCAGCGTCAATGCTGTAGCACTAGCCGCGCTTACGGAACTTGGCCATATTCTTGAGGAGAAGAAATACACCGATTATGCACGGAAGATAATAGAATGCTTTTCACGCAATGCCGCAGATGAGCCGGTGAACTATGTATCACTCATAGCCGCCGCGTTATCCTGGAAGCCAGTGAAGAATAAGCCTGCTCCGCCGCCTGCACCTGTACCTACAGATGAAGAACTGAACCGAGAAGAGCCTGTGCAGGAACAGCCCAAGCCTGAACCGGAAGCACCCAGAACCGCACGTGCAGGTAGAAGGTCATCACGCACAGCAGCTACGGACAGGACAGACAGGGCAGAAAGATCAGAACGCAGACGTTCATCACACAGGACTGCAAGAAGGCAGTGAAAATATATACAGTGAATAAATTTTTATGGGAGGTCTTAAACGTGAAAGACTTTAGGAGAACCGCAATAGCAGTATTATTTGTATTTGCGGCTGTAGGCATTTGCAGCTTTGCTTATGCCGATTACCAGTTTGATGACTTGACAGGGCCGAGCGGACGAAGCTGGCAATGGATGGCGATCAACAATCAGGGCGATACTTTCGGTGATACTCACACGAACGCAATAGACGTTTCCGCAGACCTTATCACCAACACGGAAGATGCCGTGATTAATGTACTAAGCGGAAAATCAGTTTCCGACATTGATAACAGGAATCTTCATACGCTTTTCTTTGTGTTGACTGATGAATACGGCGAGTTCGATATGAACTTCAGATCCCCTACAATGAGATTCGAAGCAATAACGTCAAATCTTGGTCTCAGTACGATAATGCCGGAAGACAGTTCCCCATACACTGCCGCAAAGACAGCGAACGGACAGCCTGAAGGTAATAATTATGATGCACTGTGGAGCAATTACCACTTCAATATATACCGCAACAGGAGCACCGGAACATATGATACAGTCGTGCAGTATTTCTACTTCCAGCAGAATCCCACAAATACGGCCTCACAGGGAATACCGCGCCCGCTCGTCATTACAACGGTTGAGCCTGATAACGCGTCTAAAGCTCCCCTTGAACTGCGTATAACCATGCGTGATGCGTCAAATTCCGGAAATATCGTAGCGTATGCACATGAATACTGGAATGTCGAGGAAGACGGCTCATCTTCAGGGAATCAGTGGGTTTTTGTGCCTGTAGATGATCTCAGCGTCATAATCAATAACAGCAGGATAAATTACTATCTCACGACGGAGATCGCGAACCATACAGCATACAGGTACGCATCAGCAACGTATGACAGCAACAACACTACGCAGAGGCCAAGCTACTGGAAGTTCGACCTGCCGCGCTATCAGGGCAACACATATGTAGAGAGCAGTTTCCAGCTTGCACCGTCCAGCCATGCCGCACCCGGACTCGTTACAGTCTATGAGAGGCCGTTCAACGTCAACGAGAAGAACAAGCGTGTATTGCGTCTCTATCCTGTTGATGATGTGAGGGGGACGGGCATATATGATTTCCGCGTGAACCATAACGTTATATTCGGCAAGAGGCTCGGCGATACCTACAAGAAACCGGCAAGCGTGGGCAGATTCAATCTGTTTGAGGTTACAGCATTCCAGCTGCGCCCGGCAAGCATGACGTTCTATGAGACACTTGCAGGCGTTGTAGGCTCAAAGGGTGAGGTGAAGCCCCTGACCACGCAGAACTTCAACGCAAATTCTGTCTCCAGCAACGCAAACACTGAAGCCATACCCAGTGCGGCAATGCAGTATTTCACGGTAAACCAGAGCATACCGGGCTCCCTCAGAACAGACAAAAACGAAGGAATCATGCCCCTGCATATAACGTTCAACATTCCCGTAACTATGGTTGAAGACCGTACATGGTGGAAGGAAATGGCGGACAGATGGCAGAACGGGAGCGGTATCGCTGAACAGTTCCTGGATAAATTTCACATATACCTTCTGACACAGACAGGCGGAAAGGACAACCCTTGGGACTTGTCGCAGTACCTCGACAACAGGGGAATATATACGGATCAGATAAAAGTATTCTTTGATGCTGACAGGGGCACCATGACTCAGGACAACAACAGCGGGCTTATCACCGTAAGTTTCATCGTTATGCTTATGGACGGTACACGCGACGGGAAAAGGCCGGAACTGAGCATAGTGAAAGATGATACCGGACTCGATACCGATATGAGCTATATGGTCATACGCGACGGGGTTTCCGACAATAAGTGGGGCATGACGTTCTTTATTGCTCCCTCCGACTATCCTATAGTCAACAATGATGATTACGTAGACACAGACGACACCAGCAATCTGAACAGTGCCAGAAGTGGCGGCGGCAATGATGATTCAAACGGCGGCGGGCCGGGAGACAGCGACAGTAATTGCAGTATCGGAGTGGGGATTTTGTCATTGGCGGCACTGTTTGCGTTCAAGAGGCGTGAAGGGAGATAGGCTGTTATATGAAGAAAATTTTTTGCGTTCTGGTTTGCATTCTTGTGCTGGGATTTTCTGTTACGGCTGAGGGGGCTTCAAGTAACTCTCAAACATTTACGCTGGGAGGTGATCCTGTTACTATTGGTGAGGATGATTTCGGCCCTTACTACAGCATAACAGAAGTATTAGATGGAATTTATGGTTACGGAATTGCTAATGTAACTATAGTAATTCCAGATGATTATGATATTGGATATAATGAGGGCAGTTATCTTTTCGGCGATGGTTATGAAATTGATGATGATATAAACTCGCTGGTTATTCAAGGGTCTAGACCTTCCATTAAGCTGATTGCTCCGTTCGGCGACCGTCATTTTGTTATTGATGATTCCGTGCCTGTTTTCACACTGAAAAATATAACTCTGGTAAAAAATGAAGAAGAGGACTATGAAGAAGATTCTCCTAATGTAAACGGCGGAATAGAAATTACCGGAGGCAGCATAACTTTCGACGGAGTAACCTTCAGGGGACTGAACAGCAAAAGCGGCGGAGTCGTAAGCATAACGGGCGGAACTGTAACATTTAAGGGAAGCAGCTTCAATTCATGTTATGCAGATAACGGCGGAACAGTCAGCATAACCGGCGGGACAGTAGATTTTGCCGACAGCACTTTCGATACGTGTTCTTCAGACAACGGCGGGGCTGTCAATGTCGCAGGCGGGACAGCATCATTCACCGGAGGCAGCTTCAAGTCATGCAGTGCCAATAACGGCGGGGCTGTGTATGCTGACAACGGAAGCGTAACGTTTTCCGGCACAGCATTTTCCGGCAACAGTGCGGACAAAGGCGGGGCAATCTACAGCAAGGCTACGTTAAAGCTGAGTAACGGCACGGCATTTTCCACCAGCAAAAACAAGGCAAGACTCGGAGGGGCTTTGTACATTGAAGGCGGTGAAACTGCAACTGAAGGCACGGTCAATTTTGATGGGAATACTGCAGAAGACGGAGGAGCTGTATACATCGAAAATGGTACGTTGAACGCAAATTCGGCTGTAACATTCAGCAGCAATGAAGCATCAGGAAACGGCGGTGCTGTGTACATTGCAGGAGGCAGCTTTACGGCATCATCTGCAGCATTCGACGGCAATATTTCAGCAGGGGACGGCGGTGCTGTGTATTCTCCCAACGGAAGCAGTACCGTAACATTTTCCGAAATAACATTTTCCGGCAACAGTGCAGACAGAGGCGGGGCGGTCTACAGCAATTCTGCCATGAACCTTAATGCAGGCACGAAATTTTCTGCGGCAAACAAGGCAAGATTAGGAGGGGCTTTGTATGTTGCAGGAATGACGGCTACAATCGGCGGAGAGGTTGAGTTCTCGAGCAATACTGCATCCGAAAACGGCGGTGCTGTGTATCTGGAAAAAGGCAGCATTACCGGGAATGCGGCATCAGATTTCACGGGCAACACGGCATACGGCAGCGGAGGAGCTATATACATTGCTGGAGGGGGCTTCGCGTCAAGCGCGGCGGACAGCTTCACGAACAACATCGCATACAGCAACGGAGGAGCTGTTTACGTTTTTTCCAGTGCCAGAGATAACAGATGGACGGGTAATATTGAATTTACGGGAAACACTGCCGGTACTCTCAAAGCTGAGGGCTGGCCTTCTGATCCCGAAGAACCTTCTGTAGATGACGGATTCGGCGGTGCGCTGTATATCGGCGGCACAGCGGTATTCAGCGGACAGACTGAGTTCAACAGAAACATGGCCAATAACGGAGGAGCAGTATATATACCTTCAGGAGGCGATCTGCAGTTCAGCGAAGTTTCGTATTTCGGCAATAACGAAGGTAATCAGGCATATAACGGCGGTGCTTTGTATCTTGCGTCAGAAAGTTCAATTACCTTCAGCAACACTGCTGCATTCTCCGGCAATATAGCAAGGAACAGCGGAGGCGCAATAATGGCTGCAGGAATGAGACGGTTTAGCTTCTCCTCAGACTACAAATACACTTTCACCGACAACAAAGCCAATTATGATAACGGCTTGAAAGGCGGAGGAGGAGCAATATTCTGGGGAGCTTCAAATACTTCTTCACTGACATCCGAACTTTCTTCAGCAGATTTCTCCGGTAATACAACAGAAGGAGTCCCTGATATTGACGAAGGAAACGATGCCGCTGCAGGAAGCGGAGGTGCATTGTTTATATCATCAGATCAAGGGCTTGTTATAGGTTCTGGTTATAGTTTCGCGAATAATAAAGCCTATAATAACGGAGGATCTATATACCTTACAACTGCAGGAATCAGATTTTCCAGCACGAATTTCGATGCGTCTACTTCATCTCAGGCTGTGAACGGGAACGGCGGATTCGTATATACAGGTGGAGATATTACATTTGAGAACGTTAGTATAGACTGCATCAACATAAAGGCTGAAAAAGGGAACGGCGGCTTTGCTTATGCTGAAGGCAAGGTAACCATAACCGGCGATTCGGTACTGTATTCCAGTGCATTATCATCTACTGCAAAGAATGCAGGCAATTACGGCGGCTGTGTCTATGCAGAAGGCGATATAACTATAGGAAGCTCGACAATTTACGGTTTCAGGGCAACGGCGGGCGGTGCAGTATACGGAGCAAGCAATATCACTATAACCGGCGGAACTTTAAGAGACAATTTAACCAGAGGAAGCGACGCTAATATCGGAGGCGGTGCAGTTTTTGCTGACGGTGATTTTGAGGCAACCGGGACTCTTTTTACCGGGAATCAGCACACTTCTGAAGGCGGAAATTCAAACGGAGGAGGAGCTGTATATACTACCGGGAGGCTTACTGTTACGGACTGTATTTTTGAGAGCAACCAAGTCAACACTACAGGAAACGGAGGAGCAATCTTACTGAACAATGAATTAACCTCAGAATCCTCAATAACTAATTCACTTTTCAGCGGGGACACTGCACCGGGGGATGGCGGGGCTGTCTATGCTATCATTGACGGGACTCTGAATTTTGCGTCGCTTTCATTCGTGAACAACAGTGCCAACGGTGGGGAAGGAGGAGCTGTTTACGTTGCTACAAGAGACTATTTCAATGTAAGCGGGTCATATTTTTTCAATAACGTTGCACGATCCAGCAATGGCGGAGGAGCTTTGTATTTCTCTCAGCTGCAGGGCAAAATACGCATTACCGATTCCGTATTCAGGGAAAATTATGCACGTGAAGGGGACGGAGGAGCAGCATATATACAGGCATATGATGGATATATACGCCGCTGCACGTTTGATACTAACATGGCTTCCCAGCAAACTTCAGATACTAAAGGCGGGGCACTTTACATTGAGACTTCCAATGCAGGAGACATAATAGCGGTCGATACGTGTACTTTCTTTGGGAACAGAGCATTAAGCGGCAGTAAGGCGGCCAAAGGAGGAGCTTTGTATACTGTAGGTTTAGTTGACGTGAAAAGCTCTACATTTACCAAGAACATAGCACTACTTGGCGGAGCAATTTATGTCAGTGCTGAAAACAGATCCAAAGCCGTACTGAATCTCACTGCAACAATCGCTGTAGAGAACTATGAGATTACCGGCAGTGATATTTATCTTGAGGGGGGCGGTGGCATATTCTCAAACGGTTACAACCGTGTCGGTGTAATCTCTAACACAACAGCATCTTCGTCTGCTACGGACTGGAGTATAGTTGACGGGACTACTGGTACCGACAAGACACCAAAAGACACCAGACCGGAAATACCAGAATGGACAGCAGCAACATTCTTCGGGAGCAATGCCGCACTAGCCGTAAATGAAACCAGAAACAGCACATCATCAAACATGCAGCCTCCGTTGGTAGGAGCAGTGCTTGAGGGAATATCTGAAGAAGCAAATGAACGCATAAAGACGGTAATGCTTGATGAAGATGATTTGCTCCCTCGTGAGGTCAGAGCAATGGACGCGATCCCGAGAGATATTGCCGGTATGCTGGATATTGCTGCCACAGACCAGCGCGGAGAGACCAGGCCGCTTCCGGTGGGAGGCCCGCTAGATATAGGAGCATATGAGGTGGATCAGCCCGGAATCTATGACCCTGAGCACCCAACAGAGAACTTCTCCATACAGAGCGTTTTCATGAGCGGAATACCCAACATCATGCGGAGTCTTGGCCAGACCGTGAACCTTATTGCGATGGTGCGTTATGAGAATGGCACGACGACATACAGCAATGCGGACACAGAACCGGTAACATGGTCAAGCAGCAACCAGAATATAGTACGCATAGACAGCAAAGGGGTTATGACTGCTATTGCCCCCACGCCGGACAATGATTACGTAACTATCAGCGTGAGAACCCGCACGGCATCGGACGGATCATTTGCTTCGGCAAGCAGTCCTGTAAGGGTTATACTGCAGTACAGCTACATGAATATATCTCCTGAATGGCAGACATATTTTGCTGATTACGTCAGGGATATTGCCGAGCATGATATAGCCGTTGATATAGCTGACTCTAACTCTTCCTCTGTAAGTTCTTCCAGCTTCCAGAGGAATTTCAAGAAATTATGGAATGCAGGTTCAGTGAGACAGATAACGAATATTTCAGGAGTAACGCCTGAGTTCGGCACGGCTTCATCGTCAGGCAGTCCCAGCGGTGTTGTGTCAGCAAAAGATGTAGCTGTGAAAATAAACTATAAGGGCAGAAGCAACGGTGATATTCTCCCGCTGAAATATTTATGGACATTTTCCGGAGAAGAGCTGAATCAGATTCTGCGCAGGGACGTAGATATCTCTTCGGCCTCGCTTGCTGATGAGATTTTCCCGGCACTGCAGATAGACTTTGAGGGCGAAAACGGAACATGGACAGTAATAGGCGACGGCGGGGTCAGTGCTCAGGATGCAGTATCGAGCGGTGCACTGAAACTTACGAAGACAGACGGCGGAAACGGTGTTATGGTGGAACTGACAGCATATCTCGCTAACGTTGAGGCATCTGACGATAACGGGCCTCAGCTGGTGAAATCTGACAGCAAGAGCCTTCTTGTTGTCCCTGACGGCAACAATGACGGAGCTATTTCCGGCACTATGTGGATGGCAAAACGTTCATCAGTTACGGTTCAGGCACAAAGCGGTATCCGGTCTGGTGGCTCTGGATCTGATTCCGGTTCAGACTCTGAAGACGGAGCAGGCTGTGAGGCTTTAGGGCTTGGCCTTATCGGTGCGGCTGTATTCTTCGCACTCCGCAGAAGATAGCAGGCGGGAATCATTCAGCAGATCTCTCACGCAAATCGAGGGGTCTGCTTTTTTGCTGGCTTTCTTGCGTAATATTTTCTTGTGTGCTAGACTTGCGAAAGTCTAAAAGGTTAAAGTTAGTCAACAAGAAGGAGAGAGATTATATACGATGCAATACAAGGATTACTATAAAATTCTGGGAGTATCCAGAGAAGCAAGCAATGACGATATAAAGAAAGCGTACAGAAAACTGGCTAAACAGTATCATCCCGACATAAACAAAGAAGCAGGAGCAGAAGAGAAATACAAAGAGATAAATGAAGCATATGAAGTCCTGAAAGACCCGGACAAGCGCAAAAAGTATGACACACTCGGCATGAACTGGCAGAACGGGCAGGATTTCACGCCCCCGCCGGGCTGGCAGCACGTAGAGTTCGGCGGAAATATGGGGGATATAGGCGGGGGATTCAGCGATTTCTTCCAGACGCTTTTCGGGAACGCAGGCGGAAGGTTCGACAGGTTCGGGGATCTATTCGGCGGCACGCGCTATCAGCAGCCCATGAAGAGAGATACGGAAGCGGATCTGACTCTTTCGCTTGAGGACGCAGTGAAAGGCGGGACGTATGATTTGAGGCTGGGCAAACGTACAATCAACGTGAGGCTGCCTAAAGGAATAACGGAGGGAACGCAGATAAAATTACCGGGCAAATCTGAAGGCGGCGGAGATATTTACGTGAATATCCATATAGCACCGCATAATATGTTTGAGGTAAACGGCTATGATCTTACGCGTGAAGTGAAAGTGCCCGTGTATGATGCAGTGCTCGGCAAAGATATTCGCGTAGGAACTCTCACGGGAGAAGTTACGGTGAAGATGCCTCCCGGAATCCAGGACGGGCAGAAGCTGCGGCTCAGGGATAAGGGAATGCCCAAAAGAGGCGGGGGAAACGGTGATATGTATGTGCGCGTAAGGATTGAAATACCTAGGCACATAAACACTAAGCAAAAAGAACTATGGGAAAAACTTTCTGAATTGGGATAATATGTTAATTCAATAAACTTCCGAGAGGTGAAACTAAATGCAGTCAAAAGTATTCAATGTTCCCAATACGTTAAGCCTTATCCGTGTATTTCTCGCGCCTCTGGTTCTTCTGTTCCTGTCTTTGAGGATAGATATTCCCATTGTCGCATCATTTCCCGATTTGAGCTGGGGCGATGCCATTGCGGCGGCAGTGTTCATCATTGCCTCAATCACGGACGCATTTGACGGCTATATCGCTCGCAAATACAAGCTGGTTACGACACTGGGGAAATTCATAGATCCTCTGGCCGATAAGGTGCTGGTTATTGCGGCTATGCTGGCATTGATTGAGCTGGGAAGACTCCCGGCATGGATCGTTATGGTGATAATCACGCGGGAATTCATCGTTACGGGACTGCGTTTGGTTGCTGCGGCTGAAGGCGTAGTGATTGCGGCCTCAAAGGGCGGCAAGCTCAAGACGTGCTGTCAGATTGCGGCATTGATCATGCTGATACTGAACATACCCGGCGGAATGGCTGTCATGTGGGCTGCAATGATTTTGACGGTGTGGTCAGGAATGGATTATCTCATCAAGGGAAGCAAAATCATTACCGGCTAGAAGATAAAAATTTTCCCCCTGCATATGAGGGGGATTTTTTTTGTGCTGTTATAACGGCTGGTATTCCGGGACTAACTCCTTCAGCAGTCTCAATGAATCGTCAGGATGTTCAAGGGCGTATTCAAGCATCTCATTCATTTCGGGATTTGTATTGTTCTCTTCTGCCTTTATGTTGCTCACGTAAATTTTCGGGTGCAGTGTCTTGTTCACCGCTCCTTCATCGTAAAACAATTCTTCATACAGTTTTTCGCCCGGCCTTATGCCTGTATAGATTATATTGATGTCCCTGTAAGGCTCATACCCGCAAAGACGTATCAATAATTCCGCCATTTCCTTAATCACGACAGGCTCGCCCATATTCAGCACGAAAAGTTCTCCGCCATGCCCCAAAGCCCCCGCCTGAATCACCAGACTCACGGCTTCAGGTATAAGCATAAAGTACCGTTTCATGCCCGGGTCAGTAACAGTAACAGGCCCTCCTGATGCTATCTGCTCCTCAAACTTAGGGATAACGCTTCCCCTGCTTCCGAGAACATTGCCGAAACGCACAGCCATATATTTTGTGCTGGTGTAATTCTTCTGTTCATGCTCTAAGATTTTTTCCGCGAGTCTCTTTGTTGCACCCATTACGCTTGAAGGGTTCACTGCCTTATCTGAGGAGATCATTACCATACGTTCAGCATGATATTTCCCTGCGGCCCGTGCAAGTGTCCTGGTTCCCAGATCATTTACCCTCATAGCCTCCCTGACGGAAAATTCCATCAGCGGAACGTGCTTATGTGCGGCGGCATGAAATATTACCTGCGGCTGATGCTTCCTGAATAGGTCTTCAACTGCAACACTGTCTGCAACGTCGGCAATAACCGGCTGAACCGGAATATTTACGCGCAACCTGCTCAGCTCCTCCGTGAGAAGGTATATAGACTGCTCGCCGTGTCCCAGCACAAGCAGTTCCGACGGCTTATTGTGCAGTACCTGCCGAACTATCTCGCTTCCGATTGATCCTCCCGCACCCGTAACGAGAACCCTTTTGCCCTTTATGTAGTTCATCGACTCTTCAAGGTCAATCCTTACAGGCTCGCGGCCAAGCAGGTCCTCGAGTTTCACCTTCCGGAGTCTTGACACCGAAACATGACCGTCCGCAAGTTCCCGGAGGCTCGGCAGTATCCGCACCTGAACACCAAGCGGCGATAATGATTCATACATTGCGCGTATCTTCTGTCCGTTTGCGCTGGGTATGGCTATCAGCACAACTTCAATCTTCTCGCGTTCAACTATCTGCTTCAGTTCCGACGTACTGCCCAGAACTTTAAGCCCGGATATGTACCTGCCTATTTTCTGCGGGTCATCATCGACGAATCCTGCCGGGTATAATTCTGACTCGTTGCGCATGAGATCCCGCGCCAAGAATGAACCTGCTTCCCCTGCACCGGCAATAAGAGATTTAAGCCGTTCCGTCTTGGGTTTTGTGTGCACCGGCCTTACCATGAGCCATGAGACTCGCAAGCCCCCGCACAGGAACAGCCCCGCGAAGAATGCGATCACGAATGACGTTCTGGGGAAAACTGCCAGCTTGAAGAAACTGTTTATGATGAGGAACGTGAATACTGCCGTTACGTAAAGCCATAAGAATTTTGCGTAATCCTCCGGGCCGGCGTGCATCCATATGGTGCGGTACTGGCCGAAAATCGCGAAAAATATCACGCACACAAACGGAAGAATCAGCCCCACGTGCTGCCAGTCATCGACATAACGCGGAATGATTATGCCGAGCCTTATCGCGTAGCCTGCGTACACTGCCAGCATGAGCAGGAAGAAATCCACTGCCGCGATGAATGCGCCCCGTGTTGAGAGTTTACGCCAGGAATCCTTCAGGCCGTTCATGATTACAGTATGAGCTTCTTGCTGGTGTTGTTTCCGCCGAGACGGTCTAATTCGTTCAGCACACCGGCAGGAGCAACATCTATTCTGGGCTTGGCCTGTTTTTCTGCTTCTGCCTGTAACCTTTTCTGCAGTTCCTCGATTGAGCGTTTGATCTCTTTTGCGTCTCCCTTGATCCACAGCATGAGATTATCTGCGGCGGCTTTCAGTGTCTTGTCGTCAGGCATGGCTTTTATCATTCCGAGTTCAAGAAGTATCCTGTTCTCTTCTCTTATGGCTTCAAGCGCGTCTTTCTCGTCGAATAGTCCCTTCTTGTAGAGCATACGGAACATGATATTAAAGCGGCTTTTCTGGTTATCGCTGTCTAAAGACATTTCCTCAACACGCGAGACTAACATGCTGAGTAATTCATCAAGACCTATTTGCATAGGCATAATAATTATTATCTCCTTTCATTTGCGGTAAAGCGCATCAGGGCAGCTTCTGAAAGCGATATTGCTTCGAGCCTGTACCCGTTGCGTATTATCCTGCTCAAGTCCTGTACGGTATCAGCATTTTGGGCTTTATTTCCCTGAAGCTGGCTTGCTGGCAATACGGCAATGCTGTCTTCATCACCTGCTTCGGATATGCGCAAAAGTATTATACTGATCATTCTTTTGCCTAATGGAGTTTTATCGAGGTCAAAAAGCTCTCCTCCTTCCCTGTATACCCTGTATAATGCTCCAATACCAACACTAGAATTACCTCCTCGGTTTATTCGTACAGCATCGCTTTTTACTTCAAGCACAATGGCATACTCATTGGCTAAAACCTCGCGTATTTTATCACTTAGCCTTGAAACTGCACTATTAACAGCTCTTTCCCTCAATACATTTGCTGATAATACTCGGTCATCGTTATTGAAGTTTATGCCGCTTCCAGTTTTGGAGAAAGACAACACAACTCTTCCGGAAGAAGAATCAATCAGCTTTGCATCAATATCAAGCGTTACTTCCTGAATTATCTGTGAGGTTTCTTTCTTGCCTGTCAGGAATGAGATCAGCGGCAACGCATCATCTACGGCACTAGTTCCATCCCTTTGGAGCTGTATATTATTTTCTGTATTCGTTATATATCCCTGCAGTATATATTTTGCTCCTGTACTGCGTCCGATTCTTGCGGCCATGTCCTGATTGAGTATTCCGGAATTTATATCAATACCGAGATTTATGGCAGCAGCTCCGATTTTTTTAGGTTCAATCACTGATATAGACTGTGAAACCCTGAGTGCATGTAAAATTTTTTTAGTTATCTGTTCAGCCTGTTTTGTTGTAATTCTGTTGGTAGTGCTCTGGAAAGGCAAGACCCCCAGAGAAATTTTTTCGTTTGCCTGTGCCTGAAGTGCGAACATAAAGAATATGCACAAAAAAATCTTTATTCTTTTCATTATTTTTTACCCCTCCCGGTTGTAACTGTCTTCATCTGGCTCTGCATTAATTCATAGAATGATACCGTCTCAAGCCTTGTACCCGGTGCAGGCTTGTACTTTTCTGACATTGATCTCGATAATTCCGCCACGCTGTAGAGATCCTGCACTTCATTTATGATAATCACTGCTTGTGCGTTCTCAGGCGTTTTATTCTTAGGGTACATAACATACATGCTTCCCGGTTCAATTCCGTCATAAAGTCCCCTGTTTATTACTATGCCGTTCTTGCTGGACAATACAACGTGCATATCTTCACCTGAAATAGATGTTCTGATTCTGTCGCTGAGATCTGCCGCCAGTGAAGCTAAAGCACTGCTCTTTATGCTTTCGGTATCTACCGTCTCAGCCGATTTAGTTCTGCCGTTATTTTTCTGCACGATCTTGATTGTCTTAAAGGCGTTTCCATGAGCGGGAAGCAATGCAACAATTTTTCCCGTTTTTGCATCTATAATACTTGCATTGACTTCAATACTTGCCTCTGAAGTCCTGGCAACTACATTGTTAGGAAGTTTGCTGAACCTTTCCATTCTGCCGAAAAGCTCAATAGCCATAGTCCAGAGCAGTTCTCTAGCCTCTGATTTGTTGTTGACTTTTGTGTTAAGTGTTGCATCAGAAAGCATCCCGCTGTCCTGAGAAATGAAGTCTCCTGTACGTATCTCACGTTCGGTTAATGTTGCAAGTTGTCCTGTTACAACATACTGACAGCCCGTGAGCCTTCCTATCTCTGCGGCAGTCAAAGGCTCAATAACTCCTGATATATCAACCCTGTTAGCCAACGCTGCGGCTTCAAGTGTATCCGGTTCAATAACGGCGAACTTCTTTGAGGCTGCCAGAAAGTTAGCTGTAAGATGTGCGGCTGTTGATGCTTCTTTCCTGATCGTACTGGATTTATCTGCGAAATTGATGATACCTATTTTGATTGTGCCGGGCGGAAGTTCTGATGCTTCAAGTTTAACAGGTGTTTGTTGCTGAGTTGTACTGTTTGCGGCTTTCTGTGTTCCCGGATGCCTCTTGGGGAATTGTTGCTGCGTTATTGAATCAAATTCTGCTTCCGTAACAGGTCTTGCCATATCACCAGGCTGTACGGCGGTAATATAACCCAGCTCCGACATTATCTCTGCAATGCTGGAATTATCCTGTACATCAACTATAGCTGCTAATGCTATATTGACTGTCTTTGCAGTTACGCCGGTACTTGCTGCTTCTGTGTATATCCTGCAAACGTCCCCTTTGTTCAGGCCAGATGATAACCCTTTGTTCAGTATTATCCTGTCTCCCTGAATTGCGGCAACTCTCGCAATCTCACCAGAAAGTGATACGCGCATTTCTTCAAGTGCTTCGGTGAAAGCCTGTTTGACTGCCTGTCCCCTTGCTTTGTCTTTAGCTTTATGTTTAGCCTTCGCAGTAATAGAAACTGTATTTTTAGCAGTAAAGCCATCCGCCGCTCCAGTCTCGACATTAATTGCACGAAGCAAGACAAAAGCTGTAATATTTTTTGTAGTTTCCTGCAGTTCATAGAAACCACTGATTATATGACTGCAATTTTCATCTCGTCCAGCCATTGTATGTTTATATGAGAACCGCATTCCCTCCTTAGTTTTAGCAGGAGCATAGTTATATTCCCAGCGGTTTTGTAAGTTATAATCAGGTCTTGCGTAATGTTTTAAGAATAGTTCATACATGTTATTCCCAGTCATATCGACTACATCAAATCCACCGTTTTCCCTTACTACATTAACCAATATTTTACTGAACTCAACCATTCTTGTTGCTTCTATCTTTTGTTCAGCACCAACAAACATCATGCCCAGTGTACCAACATGTTCTTCTATATCCGGATCAAGTCTATTATAACTACCATGTTCTTCTATATCTGAATCAAGCGTGTGGTAGCTGCGAGGATTAGATACGGCTAGGCTTGAAATAGGCATTACTGCACATTCACAATCCCTACACGTATTGAAGCATAGGTTTTCCCGCAGTTAAATACGAGAAACAAAAGCATGAAACAAAAAGCAAATTTTTTCATAGCAAAATTTCTCCTATAAAACTATTATTTTTGAAGCTGTTGAATTATAGGCATGAATTTTCAGTATTGTATCATAGGGAGGTTAGATTAAAATTCCTGTGATAAAGCCACTAAAACATCAAAAAGGAGGTCATTTGTTGGGAATATCGTTATACCGTAAATACCGTCCGCAGAATTTTGCTTCAGTCGTCGGTCAGAAATCCGCCGTAGAAGTCATCACGAACTCAATCGCTAAAGGCCGTGCAGGTCATGCTTACCTGTTTTCGGGTTCACGCGGCTGCGGAAAGACATCAATAGCGCGTATCTTCGCCAAAGCCCTGAACTGCTTAGAGCCTGAAGGATTCGAGCCGTGCGGGAAGTGCCGTAACTGTGAGGCCATAACTGCAGGTGAAAGCCTTGACGTGATAGAGATAGACGGGGCATCGAACAACGGGGTCGAAAATATCAGGGGGCTGAAGGAAAATGTAACCCTTGCGCCGTTCAGCTCAAAGTACAAGGTATATATCATAGATGAAGTTCATATGCTGTCTCAGGGAGCATTCAACGCGCTCCTGAAGACTCTTGAGGAGCCGCCCGAATATGTAGTGTTCATACTAGCTACGACAGAGCCGCACAAAGTCCCGGTAACGATACGGTCAAGGTGTCAGCACATCCCGTTCCACAGCATAACGCCGGATGATATATTTTCGCGCCTCGAATACGTCTGCGCACAGGAAGCGGTCGAGGCCGAACAGGAAGCATTATGGGAGATTGCACGGCAGGCGGACGGGGCATTGCGTGATGCGCTGTCATTGCTGGAGCAGGTCATAGCGTCGGGAGAGGTTACCCTGCAGAACGTTGAAGCTGTCTTCGGTGCGGGAAGTCGTCCTGCGTTTGAGCGTTGGGTGAAGACTCTGCGCGAGAATCCGGAGGAAGCATACACGGCACTAAAGGCTATGTTTGACGGCGGGGCATCGGGTGTCCGTGTCTTTGAGGAAATGTTTTCGCTTGTGCGCAACCTCTGGCTCGCGTCGAAATGGAAGAATATTGCGGACTCTCTTGGCCTGTCCGGGAACGAGAAGAAATTTTTGCTTGAGGAAGTCCGGAACTGGAAGACTGAAAGACTGCATACACTTCTTGCTGTCATCATGAAGCTGCTGACTCACGCAAGGCAGGGAATCAGGCCCGATATTCTGCTTGGAATGTTCATGCTGTACCTTGAGCCTGTACCGGAGGTCAAAGATTCCGCTGCTCCTGCTCCCGTAACTTCACGGAGTGCCGTAACGCGTCCTGCACCCGCTCCCGTTATTGCTGCTGCTACTCCTGATGCGGGCGATGACGGGCTGAAGGCAGAGTTGCTTGAGACTGCACACGGAAAAGATTTTGCGCTGTTCTGTGCATTGCTGGACTCAAGGCCTAGAACTATTGAAGACCGGCTGATTCTGGATATGGAGCACGCATACTGTTTCGACTTCCTGAAGCGCAGGGATGAGGCTTTAACTTCAATGTTCAGTAATTACCGTGCTGTATTCCTTCAGCACGGGAACGAAAAATATATGTGTCTGAAGACTTCACCGAAACCTTCACCAGCAATGACAGCACCGGCATCTAAACCAATACCGACACCTGAACCAACACTCCCGGTATTTGCGGAGTCCGAACCGAAACCAGAGCCTAAAGCATCATCACGCCATGAGCTTTCGCCGTTCGATGAGCTGAAACGGAAACTGACGCAGTTCGGTGCAAGGCCTGAAATACTGTACGTGAAGAATCTTGAACCTCAGGAGGACAGCGGCAATGACGATACAGAAATTACGGAAGGAGAAAATGAATCATGAGCAAAGAATTTGTGCACCTTCATGTTCACACTGAATACAGCCTGCTTGACGGTGCAATAAGAACTAAAGACCTCGCAAAAAAAGTATCAGGCTGGGACAGAAAAGCAGTTGCTATGACAGATCACGGCGTAATGTACGGGGCTGTTGAGTTTTACGAGAACTGCAATGCTCAGGGCGTTAAACCTATTATGGGCTGTGAAACGTATGTAGCACCTGAAGGCATAAATTCGCGGGGCAAACGCTATCACCTCATACTTCTTGCAGAGAATGACACAGGCTGGCACAACCTCATCAAGCTGATATCAATCGCCAACACTGAAGGAATGTACTACAAGCCTAGAATAGATCATGAACTTTTAGCGCAGTACCATGAAGGCATAATAGCTTCTTCGGCATGTCTTGCAGGAGAGATCCCGCAGCTCATACTTCAGGGCAATGAAGAGGAAGCATTACAGCGGGCAGAATGGTATCGTGCAGTCATGGGGAACGGTAACTTTTTCCTTGAAGTAATGCCCAACTCAATGGACGCGCAGAAGAAAGTGAATACCGCAGTCAAACGCATATCAGACAAGACAGGAATCCCAATAATAGCTACAGGTGATGCGCATTATCTTGAAGCAAAGGATTATGACTGGCACAAATTGCTCATTAAGATTAACACTCATGCAGATGCTAAGGATGACGCGTTCGGCTTTGACCGCAATGAATATTATTTGATGTCGCCTGAAGAAATGTATGCGCACTTTGAGACCGAAATACCTGAAGCACTCACCAACACCGTAGAAATAGCAGAAAGATGCAATGTTACTGTAGTTCCGAAGCCAAAGAAATACTTGCTGCCTGATCTGAAGCTGGAAGAGGGCGTAACGCTTGAGGACGAATTGCGCAGGCGTGCACGCGAGGGCCTGAATATGCGGTTTGAATCTACGGGACGCGGTGAGGTTACGGAGGAATACGCCAAACGCCTTGAGTACGAATTAGGAGTCATTACGCAAATGGGGTTCTCTGCATATTTCCTGATTGTGTCGGGAATAATTCAGGCCGCAAAGGAGAGGCATATACCCATAGGGCCGGGCAGAGGCTCTGCGGCAGGAAGTGTTGTTGCGTGGAGCCTCAAGATTACGGAGCTTGACCCGCTGAAGTATAACCTGCTGTTTGAACGTTTCCTGAACCCCGAAAGAATCTCAATGCCTGATATTGATACGGACGTTTCAGACAAGGGACGTGATGAATTACTGCGCTACATATCTGATCATTACGGGAGCGATCATGTTGCACAGATTATCACTTTCGGGCGCATGAAGGGCAGGCAGTCAGTGAAGGATGTCGGCAGGGCTTTAGGCGTGGATTATTCCATCATGGACAAGACAGCTAAACTCATTCCCGCTATGGCCAAGAATATTGATGCCGCACTTGAGGATACGCCAGACTTCAGGGAACAGTACGAGACAGATCCCACGATACATAATATAGTGGATAAGGCACGGAATATTGAAGGGCTTGCGAGGCATACATCACAGCACGCGGCAGGAGTTGTGATTACCCCAGTCCCTATAACTGACGTAGTGCCCGTAAAGAAAATTTCCGACGACAAGAAAGATGATGATTCGGGAATAAGCCAGATAGTTACGCAGTTCACTATGGATCCTGTAGAAAAATTAGGACTGGTGAAGATGGATTTTCTGGGCCTCAGTACGTTATCCATAATAGAAGAGGCGTTAGAGAACATAAGGCAGAGCAGTAAAGCTGTTCCCGACATGAACAAGATCAATGACGAGATGAATGACCCTGCGGCATTCAAGATACTGCAGGAGGCGGACACTATGGGGGTATTTCAGCTTGAATCCGACGGTATACGGGCAATGCTGCGCAAACTCCGCATAGACCGTTTCGAGGATCTCGTCGCGGCACTGGCTATGTACCGTCCCGGCCCTCTGGACTCCGGAATGGTGGATCAGTATATAGACTGCAAGCACGGAAGGGCAAAGCCTGTATATCCTCACCCGCTGCTGGAGAACACGCTGAAGGAAACATACGGAGTGATACTCTATCAGGAACAGGTCATGCAGTGTGCTTCAGTTCTTGCCGGGTACACTCTGGGAGAAGCTGATATACTGCGCAGGGCAATGGGCAAGAAGAAGGTTGAAGTTATGCAGGAACAGCGTGCGAAATTCCTTGCTGGTGCGGAGAAGAATCACATTGACCCCGACACTGCCGGGGCAATATTCGACAACATAGAGAAGTTTGCAGGGTACGGCTTCAACAAATCACACAGTGCGGCTTATGCGTTAATCTCATACGACACAGCATATCTCAAAGCGAACTACAAGACAGAATTCATGGCGGCTTATCTCTCAAGCCAGATGAAAGCAAGAAAAGATGTTTTAGGGCATTACGTGCTTGAAGTCAGGCAGAGCGGAATACCTGTGCTTGCTCCGGATATAAATCAGTCTATGGAGAACTTTACAGCTGTCGGGGAAGTTATACGCTTCGGGCTTGGTGCTGTCTCAAGAGTGGGGCACAATACGGTAGAGATGATAATACGCGAGCGCAAAGCTAACGGGAACTTCAAATCATTATGGGATTTCATGAAGCGTGTAGATATGAGCCTGATGAACAAAGCAGTTTTTGAGAACCTCATAAAGGCCGGAGCATTTGACGAACTGCACAATAACAACAGAGCCATTCTGCTTAATGTCCTGCCCGTATACCTTGACGCAATACAGAAGAACAACAAAGCAAAGAACTCAAGCCAGATAGGGATATTCGCTGAAGACACGGAAGACGAAGCCGTGAACACTCAGCCGGACATGCCTGAAATCCCGGACTTTCAGGAGCACCAGAGACTAGAATACGAGAAAGAAGTTACTGGACTCTACATTTCCGGGCATCCGTATGAATCCCATCAAGAAAAACTTTATCCCTACACCAACTGCACAATAGCGGACGTTCCTGACTGGCAGAATGAGGAGATGAAACCGTGTTTCGGCGGGATAATCTCATCATTGCAGGAGAAGACAACGAAGAAAGGCGATTTGATGTGCGTAATGCAGGTTGAGGACGCTGAAAGAAGCATTGACGCTGTGATATTCCCAAGACAGTGGCAGGAGCTTAAAGGGACGGTGCTTGTTGGTGATGCCTGTATCGTTGAAGGAAGCAGGGACGACAGAGGGCAGGTGCTGCTGGAGAAGCTGATACTGCCGGAGGATATAGAGCGCAAAGCACAGAGATACTTCAACATTTCGCTGAATGAATCGGACATAGAGAGATTTGACGCAAGAAAATTCATCACGTCAGCGGGGAGCAAAGAATACAAGGGAAATGCAAAAATTATCCTTGAAGTTCGCGGTGAAGAGAAGAGAAGGTATATGTGCTTTAACGGTTTTTCTGTTGCTCCTGAAAAACTCATTGAAATTTTGCCGAAAGAGTTTCCCGAACTTGCAACGAAAGCATAAAATTTTGTCTGGTAATATAATACGAAAATAAATTTTGTTATTAGGAGGTAAACGCTTTTCATGCCCCCAGAGATCGAAGAACTTGAACATGAACTAGAAAATTTTTATGATCCCGATGAATTTTACAGGGAAGTTGTATATCACGACGTGCATTCGCCGGAGTCAGTATCGAGAGAAGAAGCCAGAAATGCCGACAAGAGAGCAATAGAGACATTCGGAATCCCAAGCATATTACTGATGGAGAATGCCGGGCTTGCTGTAGTGCGTGAAGTTCAGGAATATGCAGTGTTCGCGATTGTATGTTCGCCCGGAAGCAACGGAGGGGACGGACTGGTGATAGCCCGGCATCTGTGCATACTCGGAAAGGACGTTAGAGTCTATATCGCAGGAGATCCCAAGAAGGGCAGTGATGACTTCAAGATTAACCTAAAGATAATGAGCAAATTAGCTCCTGAAGTGCTGAACACCGTAAATGATGAGAACTTTGAGGACTTTGAACACGCACTTAGAGGCTGTGAGACTTGCATTGACGCATTATTGGGCACGGGGCTTAATCGTCCGGTTGAAGGCATATACAGGCGGGTGATTGATGCTATGAACGATCTGGCTAATCATATCGTCAGCGTAGACATTCCTTCAGGGCTTGACTGCGATACGGGCGAAGTTCTCGGTGCGGCTGTCCGTGCAACAAGAACAGTAACGTTTCACCGCATGAAGAAGGGGCTTGATGTTTCACCGCAGTACGGCGGGGATGTAACGGTGTCGTATATAGGAATTCCGGATTAAAGGCTAAAATTTTTCGCAGGAGATGATTTTTATTATGTTCAGAAGGCTATTAGCGGCATTATTCCTGATTGTATTATTGTGCGGAACTGCATTTGCTGCTGTTGCTACAATCAACTTTGACCCGTTCAGCATGAACACTCGCTATCTTAGTTCGGCAGATCAGGAGTCGGTATATTCGCGCTACTATGATTCAGATTTCTTCTATCAGCTCAGGGACATAACAGGAGCGTCAAGACAGTCGCAGGTTGCCGGGCCTCAGTGGTTCGCTACAGTATACGAGAACTACTACACCACAATGAATGTGCGCAATGCCGGCAACAACAATAACAACAATAATGCTGGCGGGAATCCTGCGCAGGTATACCGCAGGACTATGGGCGGAGAAATTCCGGACGTTCCTGTATCTGCAATAGGGGATCTGCTTGACGGGTTCAACTTTGTATTTGCCGAAGAACCCCAGCCTTATGCAGCATGGCACAATTTTGTTGATACCAGAGTATATGACACTTACCCTGACCCGTTAGAGAGTCTCTGCATAGTCATCACAGAAGGGCGCGGAGAGTTTAACCTTAAATTTGCCAACCCTTACGCAAGGCATTTCCCGTTCTGGTGGAACTACAACGGAGTTACGGCAGATTTTGACTGGTCATGGTGGAAGAATGCTTATGACTGGAGGACTTCTGTATATTATCCGACGGTTGAGCCTATTGCGTACATATATGCTCAGAATGAGGGCAGGATATACCAGCGCGGAGAGAATTACACCTACACAGCAGCATATACACTCAATGAGGACGCTTCAGGGGATCAGTATATTTCAGATCTGGACGGGACGACTGTAATTCTGAAGATTTCCGGAGACAGCTATTATGACAGTGATGACAAGCTAGTGTATACAGTTGAGGATAACCGCGTATACAACTCATCACATGAACTGGCCTATACTCTTGAGTATGCGACAGGTTCAGACACTGCAAACTGCGTGTATATCTGCGAACCCAGAGACGTATACGAGACAGTTTCATTCTCAGATTTCGATGACGATTACACAATAACCGTAAGACCTTCAGGAGAATGGCCGATAAGCTCCACAAACTATTTAGAGACATCAATAAACCTCAACGGGCACATGCCGGACTACGGGAGCAAGCTGGGATATATAGGCTTCAGGCAGAGGGCGAGCTTCACATCAGGCTACACGAATTACCGGGAGTTCACGAGCATTCCTACGGTTATAGCGAACGTGTCAAACGGCAATGCTTCAACGAATCCTTTGCTTTTCGACATGACCATTTACGATGATAATAATGATGTCGTTGACAGGGTAAAATTCAACTGGGACGTACAGAGCGACAAGACACAGAATCTCGGAACATTCTTCATGATATTTCCGGAGGGCACAGCGCAGGTCAATCCCTACAGGATAGAGACGAGAATCACCAACAACACAGGCACAAGATACGAGCTTTACCGGTATGACATGATACGCCGCGCGGATCAGGACTCGGATTACCGGGACAATTACCGCAGGATATGGCCGTCATACTGGAGATACAACCTAACGCCTGACCTTTACGGGACTCTGCCGGACTCGTTCCTTCTGGACGCACAGAGCCAGATAGCTCCGGGACTGGTTACGGTGTACACCAGCAACATGGGAGGAAGCTATGATGTCGGGAGCGGGTACACTACGATAGACATGCAGAAGGACACTCAGGAATCTTTCAGGCTGTACGAATATGATGCGAACACTCCCAGAAATCTCCGGCTGAACTACAAGCGCATTGCAGGAATGACATCTGCCGGTGCTCCTGAACCTTTGGACGGAGGCATCGGTGAAGTTCAGGGATTCAGTATGCAGTTCGTTGACGTTCTGGAGAATCAGGAAAATACAGCGGCAGAGATACGCAATATCGTAGGGCAGTATGATGAATACCACAAAGACCCCGCGATGATTCTTCCGGCTTCAAGCACCGCAGGCTCTCAGGTATTCTACGTGAATTCTTCTGCGCTGAACTCGTTTTACATCAATAAATCATTTACAGAGGCAGATTTCATTAATCCTCCTGTCTATTACCTGCTCGAAACTCCGGAAGAGGCCGAAGAACCTGCTACACAGCCAGCAGAACCTCCCGCAGGAGGTGCATTCATTGCCGCGTATGATCCCAACAATGACCATTCCACGCATAGTTCAGACCGTGTTGCGTTGCTGCCGGTGAAGATACGGCTGAAGATACCGAGGGCAAGCACATTCCTTGAGACTCACTGGCAGGATCTCGAAAATGCTTCAGATTCACGGGAGCTGTTCAACAGGTTCGCTAATTTCGGTGCTGTATGGGTGCGTTCAGATGCGGCAAGGGAGCTTGACACTAACCTTTTCACCGCAATAGACAACAAAGGAAACGGTTTCGGAGCAGGAGACTGTGTCAGGGCATACATACACGACAACTATTTATACCTTGACTTTATCGTTATCATTGCCGACGCAGAAAGCCCGAAGGAAGGCAGGACAGCATTTATTGACGTGATCACTGATGACGGAGTGCCTTATGTCCTTATCGGTGATGGTGCTGTTGACATGAGATGGGACTTGAAGTTTTATGTTGGTGCAAATGCCGCCAATCCTACAAGCAGTGTGATTTCCGGCGATTCTTCCGGAAGCACGCTCAGGAGAAATTCATCGAATACAACAGATATAGGATCACTCATTAACAGCCCTTCAGGAGGCTGCAGTCTTGGCTTTCTCGGTATGGCAGGAGTTATGATTTTAGCTCTGGGTATTAAGAGAAGATAAAATATAAAAAATTTCCCCCTCGCCTTTGTGGTAAGGGGGATTTTTTGTGCGTTATTCAGCGTCAACAAAGATGTGATATATAGATCTTATTGCGCGTTCAAAGTCCTCATTCAGGACACCTACAATTATATTCAGCTCGCTTGCTCCCTGATCTATCATTCTGACATTGATTCGTGCCTCCGCCAGTGCCCTGAAGATTTTTGCGGCAGTACCTGACTGCGACTTCATGCTTCTTCCGACGACAGCGATCAAAGCTATTCCCGACTCAACTTCAAGCGATTCCGGCTCGACAAATTTAGCTATGCGGCTCAGCACTTCCTGTTCGTGCTCAATGAATTTGCTTTCGTGAACAATAACCGTCATAGTGTCAATTCCTGACGGTAGATGCTCAAGCGGTATGCCGTTCTCCTCGAAACACTGAACAACTTTGCGGTAAAAGTCCGGCTGTGAGTGCATGAGATCCTTTGCGATAACGATAGAGCAGAAATTTTTGCGTCCTGCAATTCCCGTGATGGTGTATTTTGAGCGTCTTGCAGTATTCTCGACGATCCATGTTCCCGGGTCTTCTGGCCTGTTGGTGTTGCGTATATTGATGGGTATTCCTGCCTTCTTGACGGGGAAAATTGCGTCCTCGTGCATTACGCTTGCACCCATGTATGACAGCTCCCGAAGTTCCCGGTACGTTATGCTGCTCATCATTGCGGGGGTGCTGACGATATGCGGGTCAGCCATGAGGAGGCCTGATACGTCCGTCCAGTTCTCATAGACTCCGGCCCGGCAGGCACTAGCTACGATTGAGCCGGTAATGTCCGAACCTCCGCGCGAGAATGTCTGGATTCTGCCGTCAGTGCCCGAACCATAGAAGCCCGGGATTACAGCGCATGAGCATTCTTCAAGCCTCTGCGCAAGTATTGAGTTCGTTTTTGCCGCGTCAAAATTCCCGGCCTCGTCGAAAAATATCACTTCCGCCGCATCAATGAACTGATACCCCAGAAAGTTAGACATGATTAACCCGTTGAGATATTCGCCCCGTGATGCCGTGTAATCCCTTTCAGGCTCATGCAGTAATTTATCTTCTATTGCGTCAAATGCTTCTGCAAGGGACATATTCAGGCCGAGTCCCTGTATTATCTCGTTGTATCTGTCCTTCACTGCAAGGAAAGGCTCATAAAAGTTTTTCCCGTTCGCTGCAAGTTCATAGCATTCATACAGCAAATCAGTAACCTTAATGTCCCCGTCATGCCTCTTGCCCGGTGCTGAAGGGACAACATACACGCGGGACTCATCACTCCGGATTATTGCGCCGACTTTGCGGAACTGGTTAGCGTCTGCAAGGGAACTTCCGCCGAACTTCACGACTTTCTTCAACGTATCACGCCTCCAGAATCCTGAATTTGCCGGTTGGTTTCTTGGCCTTCACCGTAACTTCAGCAGGTTCAAGCCCGTCAAAGCCGTTGGGTATGTTCCTTCCCTGCTCCCTGATGCACTCGATCACGTCAGCAACAATCGCGCTTGCCGTAGGAAGTTTGCCCGCGCCCCTGCCGTAAAACATTAAGTTATCGACCTGCGTACCGTGAATCAGTATGCCGTTGAAGACATCATTTACCCCGTAAAGCACGCTTGTATTCGGCACGAGATGAGGAGCAACTATTACAGATCCTTGATTTGCGTCATACACACCGAGCAGCTTTATCGACATTCCTCTTTCTTCAGCATACGCAAAATCATAACGCGTAATGTTGGTGATACCCTCGCATTCAACCTGTTCATACGAATACTTTTTGCCCGACACCAATGATGCAAGTATAGCTATCTTCCGTGCCGTATCGTGCCCTTCAACATCTGCCGCCGGGTTGCGTTCAGCGAAGCCCTTAGCCTGTGCCTCTGCAAGTGCCTCCGCAAAATCTTTCCCGTTCTTCATGTTGGTTAGTATGTAGTTGCACGTGCCGTTCAGGATTCCTGCAATCTTCGTGATGTTCTCATGTCCGCATGATTCCCGCAGTGTCCGCAGTATTGGGATTCCTCCTCCTACGCTGGCCTCAAACAGATAACTGCAGTTATGCTTCCGTGCTATTCCGCTGAGTTCCACGCCGTGAGCGTCAACAAGCTCTTTGTTGGAGGTGCAGACAGATATGCCGTGCTCAAGCGCAAGTTTCGTGTATGTGTATGCAGGTTCTTTGCCGCCCATTGTCTCACAGACGACCTTAACTTCAGGGTCATTTACGATTGCGTTGATATCCTTGACTGCTCCGGGAATGTCCCTGATGTCAAGAATGTATTTCACCCTGACCGTATCACCTGCAGCACGTTTGATTTCTTCGCTGTTTTTCTCGACGACTTCAGCAACTCCGCCGCCGACAGTCCCAAGACCTAATATAGCAATGTTTATCATTTCTACTTTGCCTCTATATATCCCTGTTTCACGAGAAGTTCAGCGCATTCAACCGCACCGCCAGCCGCTCCCCTCAATGTGTTGTGAGAGAGTCCGACAAACTTCCAGTCATATATATTGTCCGTACGCAAACGCCCGATCGTAACACCCATTCCTTTGCCGTAATTCACGTCAAGCGCAACCTGCGGCCTGTTGTCCTCCTCAAAGTATTTGATGAACTGTTCCGGTGCTGTCGGTAATTTTGCCTCTTGAGGATAGCCCCTAAAGCCGTTGAGTTTCGCTATAAGTGCCTCTTTGCTTTCCGGTGCTTTGCGGAACTTCACGAATGCCGCCGCTGTGTGTCCGTACAGTACTGGAATGCGTATGCACTGTGCAGAGATTACCGGTTCTTTTGCCGCGATGATTTCCCCGCCCTGAATGTGCCCGAAAATCTTCAGCGGTTCTTTCTCGCTCTTTTCCTCTTCACCGCTGATGAACGGGATCACATTGCCGACCATCTCCGGCCAAGTCTTGAAGTTCTTTCCTGCGCCTGAAATCGCCTGATACGTAGTTACGATGACTTCATACGGTTCATACTCTTTCCATGCCGCCAATGCAGGTGCGTAGCTCTGAATCGAACAGTTCGGTTTTACCGCAATGAATCCTCTTGAAGTTCCGAGACGTTTGCGCTGTGATGCGATTATGTCTGAATGCTGGGGATTTATCTCCGGAATTATCATCGGCACGTCAGGTGTCCACCTGTGCGCTGAGTTGTTCGACACTACCGGGGTTTCTGTCCTTGCGTAATCCTCCTCAATCTTCTTTATCTCGTCCTTTGAGAGGCTTACGGCACTGAACACAAAATCTACGTCCTTTGCTATACCCTCAACTTCATTGACATCACGAAGCACTAAGCCTTTGATGTTCTCCGGTACAGGCTCATCAAGAAGCCAACGATCAGCGACAGCCTCACCGTAAGTTTTGCCCTTGCTGTTTGGTGAGGCCGCAATAACTTTCACGTCAAACCACGGATGATTGCCGAGTATCTGAATGAATCGCTGTCCTACCATTCCCGTAGCACCGAGAACTCCTACATTTAATTTTTTCTGCAAAGTATTTCACTCCTTCTCAAATTGTCAAAAAATTTTCTGCATAGTATATCACCTCAATAAAGGCAATTTAGGCTATACTATTCACACAGCAATAAACCTCGCAATCATAGAGAGGAGAATAATAACAATGGCACTATTCGGAAAGAAAGCACCTGCCCCCGTAACATTTCCTGCAACATTGGTTTCACCTGCAACCGGTGAATATGTCCCTATGGCAGAACTCAAGGACGCAGCTTTTGCCAGCGGTAAGCTCGGAGTCTGCTGCGGCATCATTCCTTCAGACGGAAACATTTACGCTCCTGCTGACGGCGTAGTTTCGGAAGTTACGGACACATCACACGCTCTGGTGATTACTGCCGGAGGAATGGATATACTGATTCATGCGGGAATCCATACCGTAAACATGCAGGGCGAAGGCTTCAAGACTGCCGTAAAGCTGGATCATGCCGTGAAGAAGGGAGATTTGATTCTGCAGATGGACTTGTGGAAGGTCAGGAATTCAGGATATGACTCTACAGTCATTGTAGCAGTATCGAATTCCGATGATTTCGCTGGCGTTGAGGCTGTTGCTAAAGCCGGGAAGATTACTACAGGAGACGCAATACTGAAGGTCAGCAAGTAAACATTTCCGCAGGTTTCAGGGGTGTCATTACGTGATGCCCCTTTTCTTTTTGCAAAAATGCAGTGCTTTACTCAATGGCAGGTAAAATTATTTTCGCTATAATACTTGCACCCAATCAATAAAATTTTTTCAGGTATAAGAATGGAGGTAAACTCAAAGTGAAAAGATTTACATGTATTCTTCTCACTGCCCTTCTTGCACTATTTGTGTGCATTCCCGCCATTGCCCAAGAGGCAGAAGTCCCGGTAGCACCTGCAGTTACAGTCTGGAAGTTCGACAAGCCCGTAACTATCGTATGCCCTTGGGGTGAAGGCGGCGGTGCAGACTCGACACTCCGCGCAATAGTCCCGCTCCTGAAGGATATTCTCGGCGTTGAAGTGAACGTCCAGAACGTAACAGGAGCAAACGGCATCAACGGCGCAAGGTTCGTGAATGAACAGCCTGCAGACGGCTACACGTTCATGCTTGGGACACAGAGCTTCCTGATTCAGGAGGTACAGGGGGTAATGCCATTCAAGTTTCATGAGGAGTTCGTACCTGTTGCACGTCTCGTGAACGCAATCAACGTCATAGCGGCCTCACGCAAGGCAATGGAGGAGAGAGGCTACAGCAACTTCTCACAGCTCCGCGATTACATCAAGGCACACCCTGCAGGAATCAGCGTAGGAATGCTCACCAGCACGGGCGTTGATGGTCTTGCACTGCGCCAGGCTCTTGAAGGTCTCGACATTCTTGAAGTCAGCTACCCTAATGGTGCAGGTCTCACGCTTGCACTGAACGAGGGACAGATCGACCTCATGATTACGGGAACGGACGAGATTGCAGACCTCATAGCCGCAGGAGACATTACGCCGCTGTTGGTGCTTGCAGAGAACAGGATGAACCGTTATCCCAATGTCGAAAGCTCAAAGGAACTCGGCATCAATTCAGTGCTTGGGCCTGAAAGGGGAATTTTCGCGAAGAAAGGTACTCCGCAGGGTGCTATAGATGCTCTTGCAGGTGCAGTAGAGCAGGCAGTAAAGTCTGATTCATGGCAGGCATTCCTTGAGAAGGGCGGATATGATGAACGCCCCGGTTTCGCGAACAGTGCGGAATACAAGAATGCTGTAGATGATGAGTTCAAGACATTCACCGACATGCTGAAGCCCGCAAAAGCCCCGGCCAAGAAAGCAGCTGCCCCGTCAACAAAACTTGCTGTAATAGGTTTCGTGATGGTGTTAGTTCTGATTGTGTGCCTCATCAAGAAAATAGTAATACCGCCTATCGCATTCATACTTCTTCCTACGATTGCGGCATTAGCGGCAGGATTTGACCCGCTCGCTATCAACAAGTTTGCGGCATCAGGAATAAGCAAGATGGTTTCTACGGTGTCATTGTTCGTGTTCTCGATTTCATTCTTCTCACTGATGAGCGATCAGGGGGTCTTTGATCCTATAGTGAATTTCCTCATCAAGAAGGCCGGGACAAACGTAACCCTCGTACTGCTCGCAACAGCGGCTGTAGCAATCATCGGACACCTTGACGGTTCAGGAGCTACAACATTCATCATAACGATCACAGCAATGCTTCCGCTGTTCAAGAAACTCAAGATGGACAACAGAGCCTTAATGATGATTATCTGCGTAGGTATCGGAGTCATGAACGTATGTCCTTGGGGCGGCCCGACGATAAGAGCGGCTACAGTTCTTGAGACGGACCCCAATGCGTTATGGCACAGGCTGCTTCCGGTTCAGGGCGCAATGCTGGTATTCACGTTCGTAATTGCATTCATCATGAGCGGAATCCAGAAGAGAAGGATCAAGAAGCTGGGGCTTACTATAGATGATACTGTAGAGGAAGCCAAAGCCGAAGAGACAAAAGCAAAAGTATCAACAGCTCTCCAGTGGTACAACTTCATCATAGTTGTTGCAGTAATCGTTGTTCTTATGATGGGACTGCTGAACCCTGCATACACATTCATGCTTGCCCTTGCGCTGACCCTTCCGTTCAATATCAAGTCTCTGAAGGAGCAGAACGGGAAGCTGAAGAATTACGGTGTTGCCGCAATGTCAATGGTTGTTACGCTGTTTGCGGCCGGTATCTTTACGGGAGTCCTGAGCGGTACTGGAATGCTTAACGCTATGGCTTCAGCAGTAGTTACGGTAATTCCGCCGGATCTCGGACGGTATACACACTTCATCGTTGCGTGCTTTGCTGTGCCTCTCATTATGTGCTTGGGTACGGACAGCTTCTACTTCGGGCTTCTTCCTGTCGTTGTAGGTATTGCATCACAGTTCGGCGTGAACCCGATGGACGTGGCTTGCGTACTTCTGGTTGCGGAGAACGTCGGCGTTATGATTTCCCCGTTAAGCCCTGCAATGTATCTCGGACTCGGACTGCTTGAGATTGACGTAGGCGAACACATCAAATACTCTCTTGCGTGGATATGGGGAGTCAGCCTTCTTGCGATCGTTGCCTGCATAGTGCTCGGAGTTACTCCGCTGTAGACTCTGAAGGCATAAATATTTTCACTGTCGTCGTGTACAATAGCGGCGGCAGTTTTTTTATGGAAAGGGGAAGATTTATATGCGCAAGTTTTTCTGTGCAGTGGCATTCATGATTATGCTGTGCTCGTGTTCGGAAGCAAAGATTTCTAAGACGACCGTGCAAAAGGCATGGAACAAAGTAGCTAAGGCTGACGGCTTCAAGGTAATACCTATAACATACGAGAAAAGCCAGTCTCCAAATGCGTGGGTAAAATTCAAGTCAGAAAGCAAATTCAGCGTCCACGTAACGCAGGGATTAATGGATATTCTGACCAGTGAGGACGAGATAGCCGGAGTACTCGGTCATGAGATAGGGCACGTAAGGCTTGGCCATTACAGCAAGGGTGTCGGCGTGGCTGTTGGCAGTGCTGTGGGGAAGACTGTAGCGAGCAATATTCTCGGCTCATTCTTCGGGACAGTCGGTCAGGTCATCGGCAATGTTGGTGTGAGTGTCGGTGCAAGCCTCGTCGAATCCGGATTCAGCCGCGGGCAGGAGGTAGAAGCGGACGATTACGGGACAGAACTTCTCGTGAAGGCCGGTTATCCTTCTGACGGGTTATACCGTGCGATGAAGGCATTTGCGGATCATAAGATCATCACAGAACCTAGCGGATTCAATTCACACCCGCCGACAGAAAGAAGACTGCAGCACCTGAAAGAGAAAGCGAGGTCATTAGCGAAATGATGAACAGAAAAATTTTCGCCGCAATACTTATGATGATATTTGCGGCCTCATGCGCACATTCATATTCCGGCGGTAACGGAACAGAAGCAGATCCCTACACCATAGCAGCACCGGATGATTTAGCTCAAATTGACGGGGAAGCATATTACGCCATTATGGACAACATAACGCTTCCGGAAGACTGGGAAACTATACCAGCATTCAGCGGGCATCTTGACGGGAACGATCACACAATCACAGTGAAAGACTCTGTGCTTTTCGGGACTGTCAGGGGCAGCATTGAGGCACTCAGGATTGACGGCAGTATCTCACGTGCAGGAGGAGTAGGAGGAATAGCCTTAGAGCTTTGCGGCGGGACAATAGATGGCTGTACTGTCAGTGCGGACATTGAGGGCACAAAGTCGGGTGAAGACACTCATGCGGATTCGGGCGGTATTGTGTCTGTAATGCGTTCCGGGGCTATCACTAACTGCAATGTTCAGGGGAAAATACGTGTAGAAGGCGTAACTTTTCCGCGCACGGGAGGTATTACGGCCTTAATGTATGGCGGAAAAATCATCAGTTGTTCAGTTACGGGCGAAATAGAATCAAACGGAGATTCTGCCATTGCCGGAGGGATTGCAGGACAGGCGAATATATCTCCGGATATGGGCATCAGTGAATGCACTTTCAGCGGTAAAGTCATAAGCACAAGATATGCCGGAGGGATTACCGGACACTTGAGAGGCGGAAAAATCACGAACAATAATATTATTGCCGGATCTGAAGTGTCGGGAGCATATTTATCCGGTGGGATTGTCGGGAAGATTGCAGAGACTGCATCACTTAGCGGGAACACCTATACGGGAGCATCATACGGTATAGGTGAGAATGAAGACGGGATTCCCAGCGATGAAGGGTGTACGCGCATTACTGAGGAAGATACGCAGGGAGAGTCCTCAAATGATGGTGAACAGCCTAAAGGAACGCAAGAAAGCCCGGTAGAAGATAATGAACAGCCTAAAGAGACGCAGAAAGATAACGAGACGGCCAATGATGACACTCAAGGCCAGCCCGTTACGGAGGAGCAGGAAGACAGTACAGACACCACAGCCGGAAACAGTAATGCTTCAGGTTCAGGAGGAGGAGGCTGTAATACCGGGATAGGATTCATGATTGCGTATGTTCTGTCTGCACGGCGTTTTTTTGCGCGAAAATAACGAGTTAAGCTATAATGTGAAAGATTTTGGCACATCATGAACATGAAGAGCAGGTGAAAATTTTGTCCGGAAAGAGAACAAAAACGTTAATTATTACGTTACTTTCATTGAATCTTATTATACACGCTGCAGAAGCGGCGCAGTCAAACGGCGCGGTCAGATATACGGGAGCTGTTATGAATGCGTATCAGCAGGTTTATGCTATGAACTTTGAGATATGGCGGCCTTCAGATCTTCCTGCAGGTTGGTACGCAACATTTGACGGTTTCCCGGTTGCGCAGATAGCCGAGAACAGGTGGGTTTACGGTCAGATGGGCATTGACGGCGTACTGAAGCCCACGAATGTGCTTGTAGGTTCAGTTGTTCCCGCGAATGTTCCCGGGCTTGCGCGTATTGCTTCGGTGTGGACTTTCGGAAAGGCTGTCAGTTCTCCGGAGTTTCAGAAGATAAAGGATTACAGGATTAACCGCATGGGCTGGCTGAACTATGAAGGAATAAGCACGATAATAGCATGGAACACGCACAGGCCGGAGGTGTATGTGTGGCTCGGCAACAGGTGGAAGAGGCTTGAACCCAACACCGGCGAATATACATGGCAGATGCTGAAGAGAGTCAGCCCGTGGATAGCCAATGAACTGCGCAAAAACGGCGTATGGTATCAGGGAGGCGAACCCATAGAAGCGGCAGACATGGCTCGGCAAATGGGCTATATCTGGGGCGGCAAAGTGATTCTGGAGAGCCTGAAGACCTACAGGGACAGCAACAGCCACGAAAGCAGTAATGTAACCTCAATGCGTGAGTCATCAAGCGGCAGTTCCGGCAGTACACCTCAAGAACCGTCGCGTAACAACAACTCAAACTGGGACGTAGACTGATCCGGGGGTGGCATTAATGGCAGACAAAAACAAGAAAGCAAGAATAAGCCAGCTTCTGCAAATGGCATGGGCAACAAAAAGCCGGGCAAGGATTCTTGCAATAGCTAACCAGATATTAGAACTTGATCCGGACAACACTGAAGCACTTATGATAAAGGCAGACAGCACAGACGATGCAGACACGAGGGTAACTCTTTTGCAGAAAGCTCTTGACTCTCTGGACAAGCCGGACAGCTACAGCCAAGAAGACAGGGATATGTTTTTCCTTGTGCTGAATCAGAGAATGGCATATACGTTTTTTGCGGTGAACAACATAGAAAAAGCGTTTGAGTTCTGCGAGACTGCACTGAAATTTGAGGAGGGACACGGGAATCTCGGTGATATGGACGATGACGGCGCAATGAAGAGCCTGTATTACCGGATACTGATAGAGCGTAAAGACTGGCAGAAGATTCTTGCGGAGACTCTGAGGGATGACGAGCATTCGCTTGCATGGGGCTATGCCCGCCTTGTTGCGGCATGGATGATAGCTCCGGATAACGGGCAGGCTGTGTGCGCAAATATGTTCTGGGACGTGCTGATGATTTCTCCTGATGTTCCGTTCTACATGCTGGGATATTTCCCTGAACCAGACGAAAACGACGAAATTAGCGCGCATGAGGCCTTTGACTTTGCGCTGATGTTCTATGATGTTATCTCGGTGTCTGATGATTTCTTCCGTTGGTTCTCGCGTGGCGTAATACTTTTCGGGCTGTTGTCCGGAAGATTCGACGAGAAAGAACGGGAATATATGCTTGATGTTATTGACACTCTCGGAGGCTATGAGGAATACGAGAGAATGAGCAGTATTATTGTTGAAGGCGATGATGAAGCAGTGATTGAGATGCTTGCGGCTAATAAATGTCTTGCAGAATAAACTTTTAGTATCAAGGAGAAAAGATTTAGTGAGAAGGAAAATCAATATCACACAGCAAAATATAAATACAAAATGGAGACTTGCACCGGATCAGCTGAGGAAAACAAAACCTGTTGATTCATGGAAGCTCGCAACAACAGAAGATATACCCGTAACGCGTCAAAGAAAGCCTGAACCGTTAATTGGACAGCAGAGA
>CAJOES010000006.1 GCA_905233455.1 uncultured Synergistales bacterium
GTGATTAACTTTATGCCGTTCCATTCGCATTTGTACCGCATTATCATGTAAAACTCTGCTAACTTCTGCTCCTGTATAGCCTTTGCCAGATGTTTGTTTTTCATCATTGCCATTACATTCAAATCTTCCAAGACAATAAAACTTGGTTCTCGCTTTATTATCTCAGTCGTTACCTGATGAATGTAATTCTTCCTGATGTCCGTTAGCTTATGGGTTATTCGTAAAAGTTGCTTTTCACTTTTTATAATGTTACGTGTCTTCTGATAACTTTCTCCTTTCTTGTCCTTTTCATATTTTCGTGTTTTCGTGAGATTTTCCGCTGTAACCGGCGCTGTTTCTTCTTCAGCCGTCTCACTCGGCCGGTCTTGTTGATATTTTTGTAGACGTTGCCGGAACTGCATATAGCCAAGTCCTTCACGCCTAAATCAATCCCTATGCCGTCATTACCGTTCGCTAAAGGCTCTCGGTGTTATCTCAATCCCTACGGTAAGAAACCAGTTAAGGCCCTCAGCATGTCTCATAGCCTGACGTTCAAGCCAGAAATCCCGCACTAACTCCTCAAACGCTGTAACCGGTGCGATCACTGCAGACCATACAGCACGCTCATGCTCCGTAATAATTCCGCCTCTGTCATTCTTCCAGACATGCCCCGATAATCTCGCTATCTCAGCAATCAATTCTATGTGATCGCAAAGATAGTTCCGAACTGTCATACGTACCTGTTCGTTACAGCCTTCAAGTGAAATTCTCGGACTCGGAACTGGCGAATATCTCAGCGTGATTCCCAGTGCCTGAAGCCGGGCCAGTAACTTTTCACATAACGGCGACATTTTTAGCATATTCATCACTCCTCAAAGTCCAGCGCATCATCATAGCCGCGTAACTTTTCCTGCCTGCCCAGCCATGTCATGATATGGCCGTAATATTTGCATGTCCGGAACTCTCCGTACGTTATGGTGGCATAAACTTTCCGTTCATCCGCAAGATTCATGGCCTCCGTTAAGAGCACTGCGGGTGAAGATGATTTCCCCAGCAATCTAATCACCCTGCGCTGGATATCCTCAGGAGTATGCTTCACCTGCGCATAACTCCAATTCACATCCCGCGATAAATCCCATCTCATAGAGTCATGAAGCCTACACCACGTATCAAGCGTTACACCCTGACAGTTGTTGATGAATGAACGCACTACTGTTACCTGAAGGCAATACTTCAGAGCAGCAGCACTCATCGAATGACAGTTACGCACAGCAAGGCGGAATTCCTCCAACCTGCGCTTTACGCCGTCAGTCATATATAGATGCTCGCGGTACTTATAGATTGGATATAACTTTTTTGCCTTATACATTGTCATCACTCCTCAAAGTCTAACGGATCATCTAACCCGTATTCCTGCTCCTTAAACTGAAGCCACCTCAAAGTCTGCGCATAATCACAGAGATTACAGCCTTCAAGACCGTAAATGCTTTCCTGAACATAACATCTATGCTCACCGAATAAACGCATAATCCGAGACTCCAGCACCTTTACTGCGAGCGGAAAATCAATACTGGCACCAATAAAGCGTGCGAATACATCTGATATTCTGCTCTCAATCTCCTGCGGTGAATGGTTGCGCGCTACATACTCATAGTTGATGTCCCGCGACAAATCCATATTCAGCACTTCAGCCGCTGTCAGATACTCCCGCAGTGATGGCACTGACATATCCGCAAAGCAGGGGCATTCCTTCATACGGTCAACACGCCTTAAAGCCGTAAGCGTCGGGTAATACTGTTCATTGGGTATCTGCTCTATTGGAATTCCGTATACTGACTGATTCATCGCTAGTCCTCCAAGTCTAATGTGTCATCAAAGCCGTAATCCAGTTCCCTGCGCCTTACCCACAAAAGGACTTTCGCAAACACAAACAAATCACTCTTAGGGTTATAGTTCATGGCCTCGCAAACATTCAGCCGCCCTGTCCAGTTCAAAAACAAGACATCATGTAGGAAGCCACAGCACAGGCGGAAGGGTATATGCTCATCAAAGAAACGTGATATGACACGCGTAACCCTGCGCTTCAAATCCCTTGACGGGTATTTGCGGGTTACATAGATATAATTCACATCGCGGCTCAAATCCCAGCCGTAATGATCAGCGGCTTCAAGATATTCACCTAATGGGATAAAGCGAAAAACTGAAGTCTTATACTTGTGGTCTAATATGAACATGCACCGGTGAAGCGAAGCATGAGTCATATACACCGAACAATTTGCTATATCACTGGGAATTTCTATCATCGCTGTTACTCCTCCAAGTCTAATGCGTCAGGATAACCCTTAACGCGTTCCTGCTTCATGATGTAGAGCATCATCATTCCGTAACACACACTGCACCGTCTTTTCCCGTAAAGAACCGTATGCTTCAGCGTAGCAATGTCCCAGCCTATTTCACGCTCCAACAAGAAGCAAGCCCCGTTCAGAGTCTTAGTGATGGGGAACAGCCGCATAACCCTGCGGCGTATCTCATCGGGCAGGTATACCACCTGCGCATAACAGTAATTCACATCGCGGGCTAAATTCCACTCCATAAGCTCCGCAATACGAAGGTACGTTTTTATGAACGGGTAATATCTGACATTAATAATATTCATGACTCCGCGCACCGAATAATCCATCATTGCGGCAAATTCATTAAACTTTATGCTGTGCCGGTTCAGCTCCTGCCGCAATCCCCTGATCCGAGCCTTCACCGACTGTGTAACATAGAGATGCTCCCGCAAACCGTCGTAATTATTGGGATACAATCTTGCTGACCTGTACACTTCAACGCCTCCTTTCACTTATGGAACCTCATCGCGTCATAAAAGCCGCGTGCCTGTTCCTGCTCCGCAATCCAGAACATAACTAGGGCATAACTACGGACTGATCTGTCAGTTCCGTAGTGTATTGCTTCCCACACTTCTTTTTCCGTAATACCTATCTCACGCGCAACAGTCCAGCCGCCATAACCGAAAATTCTTCCCAAGCTATTTTTGATTCTCAACCGCTTTAACCTGCGCATAATCTCATCCGGAGGATATGTCACATACGCATACGAGTAATTGATGTCCCTGCGGGTATTGTTTATCCCTGCGTATTTCAACATCTGAAAGTAGCGTGATAAGCTCGGCAGTGAGTAATAACCCTTGTAATATGCAAGCGCATTTTTAGACATATTCATATCCCTTGCGGCCTGACGCATTGATATTGAGTGTTCTTCAAGATACCTGAAAAACTTACGGATTTTATTTGCGGCATAATCTGTCAGGTATAAGAGTTCATATAATCCCTGATTGCGGGTAGGGTATAATCTTTGCGCTTTATACATTTTCTTACTCCTTATCAGTGTATTCAGGAAAGACAAGCCATGTATGTGCGCCTCTGTCTTTCTTTTTCACTTCCGGTCTCATCTCTGACATAGTTTTCTTGATGTTCCGCTGGAATGCTCCTATGCTCATGGACTTATAACCGTTGTCATCAGCCCACACCTTAAACTCGCGGTAAATATCGTGGACATCGCGCGATTCATCCCAGACCTGCATCAATCGCTCCTCAATGAAGAAAGCGACGGAATTAGTGGTGCGCATAAATTCGAGTTTCTGCTGAGCATCCTCATCTGTCTGGGTAAAGATATTTGCTTCATGCTTCTTTGCCCGCTCAAGTAGACGTAGATAGCCTTCAATGCACCAATTCAGGATACCGGGTAATTCTTCCTTAAGTTCCTCGCGGAGATATACGTTAGCTTTCTTCATCTGCACCATGTTGCGAGTGAACTTAACAAAAATCATTCTGCGCATAAGGGCATGAGTAATATCACCTGTGTTGAAGAAATCGTTGCATGAAGTAATCAGCTTGCATCGGGGAGCGAACTTTATCGCGTCGATGCCTTTATGAGCCGCAATCATGTCATCCCCTGAGGTTACAGCGCGTAAGCTCTCTATATTACCTTTGAGGTCAACGCGTGTTTCAGAAGAGAAGTTCACCAAAGAATACTGAAGCATGATGGGGTCAAACTGTCCGCCGAAAGAGCTTAACGGTAGGGCACTGCAATTATCGCGTCCGAACACTTCGCGCAATGTATCCATGAATACGCCTTTGCCATTGCCGCCGTCGCCAATCAGGAAAAAACATTTTTCGAGGCTGTTATTTGGCCAGAAGCAATACCCGCCAATATCCTGCAACAGAAGTATTTTGTTCACGTCGCCTTCAGTGCTTTCATGAATAAACTGAATCCATCTAGGGCAGGTAGCGTAAGGGTCATACCGGAAGCCAAGTTGAATGGTAGAGAGATAAGAAGGATCGTGCATTACGAAGCTGCAAGACTCTTCCGGGAGCAAGATACCGTTCTGAAGGTTGATTACGGATTGGCGATTCATCATTTCATCCGTGCTTAACTTGGCCTGAGCGAATTTCATTGAGGCGGTCATACGTGCATTGCTGGACCAGCGACCAAGCAGTGAATCAGCATAAGACTTAACGCGGTTATCTGATATGGACTTCCATACGCCATGAACATACTCAAAGAAACCGTTGCCTTCAACGTAACGCATAGTGTGAGAGTTCTGAAGCTCACGCATAATGACAGTCTCCGATGGTGCTTTAATGGCCTCATCTAAAACAGTCTTAAGCCAGAAGGGATTAAAAATTTTGCGTGCTTTTAATTGCTGGAATAGCTGTAACACGTCTGATTTATCCGCGTATCTAGCAGACTTGTATAGAAATTCTTTTACATCGTTCATGTCAGTAAGGTTATTTGCAAGGAACTCTAACCCGGGCTGAGCTGTCCGTATGAACTCAGCCAGATCCCCGCCAGCAGTGTAATAGTCGCTAACGTCCTTAATGTCTTTGCCGTCAAAAGTCTTAGGGACAGTAACGGTGAAGAAATTAACGCGAGAGGCAAATAACTTTCTGCACATATCGCGCTGAAAGTCTCCGCCTTTCGAGTCGTTATCGAATATGACTAATACGTTTGGGAATCTCTTGCACCATCCGATAGCCTCGCGGTCTTCATATTTGCCGAAATAGCCGCCCATAGTAGCGAGTACGCAATAGCCTTCCTGATCAAAGCTCATAGCATCAAACGCGCCTTCAGCGATAATCAGCCAATCTCTTTTTCTGAAGCCGTATTCAGTGATGAGTCCCTGCGAAGTATTTTTAGCGCGCTGTAGGGTATGGAGTCCCCACGGAAGATTACGCAACACTTCGCGTGGCTGTTTGTGCTCGCGTCCCTGAGCATCAACGACAGATTCAGACAGTAGCGAACACTTCATATATTTACGCTCTGTATCAAGGCCGGTCATATCGCGAGAAATGTAATAGACGATGCGGTTATTGTGGAAGTAGGGTATAACGAGTCTGTGACGTGGGTATCGTCCTGTTTCGTCTGCGGTCATTGAACCTAATTTGAGGCGTTCAATCGTTTCATCATTAATGCGTCTTGAGTGGAGATAATCGCGGTCATCAGGTAGTAATTTTTCGTGCCAAGTCCAAACTAAGCGGGTAATGCGTTCGATATTCTCGCGCCATTCGGAGTCTTTGACGTCGTAGAAGTCTCCGCAAAGGTAGTCCATAGCTCTGCCGGTATCGCCATTGAACATGGCATAAGCGCATAATTCGACGAGTCCGCCGCCGACATTCATGACGTGGTCGAACCAAACGTCATGGTCGATGACTAGAGCTTCATTGCCTTTATGTGATTGTCCTTGTAGGGATTCTGCACGGCCTTTTGAGTTTACGTGTAGGTGTAATATGTCTCTTGCGAACGAGAGACAATCGCCCCAATGAGATGAGATATATTCGCGTCTTGTCATTTTCTGCAACTGCTATCAATCCTTTCTGTGTGTGTGTATCTTCCTGCTGACCTCCTGACTGCATATGAAATCTCCTCCGGGTTCTGCTCGGTCTGCATGGACGATACGGCCAAGTACGAAGGCACAAAAAATCCCCCTTCCTGTTACAGAAGAGGGATTATCACTTTATCGTAGCGTCTTCAGTTAGCTGTGTCCGTCAGTCATCAAGTTCGTACTTCAGGATTTTTCCCGTTACAGCATCAATCTCAAGCTCGTATTCCTCATATCCCGAGAGAGCTTCCAGCTTGTATACCGGCCTGAAATTAGTCCCGTCCGGATAGTCATCCGCCTCATTGCGCAGCTTTAGTTCCTTAATGCGGATATTCTCCGATCCTATCTGCCCCGAAGCTATCTGCCGTACCCTGTCCTCACCGATGAGCTTCATTCCCCTGCGCACAGCCTCATCACGAACTCTTCCGCTCTTGGTGTCTGTTTGGGCTAAAGCACATGACGACATCATCACCATCATTACAACTACAACAACTGCCACTGCACATACTTTCTTCATGTTCAGCACCTCCCAAAATATAGATATTAGTATTATCACTATATAGAGTAACTTTTGCGCAAACGTATTTTTATGTTCGTGAATGTACTCACGCAGATATTGTTAGCAGCAGGCCGCAATGACATAATTTAATATCAGAAAGGAGACAGGCATGACACTAAATATTGCGGTAGTTGATGATACCCGGCTTGACTGTGAAAGATTACAGCAAAGGATTCACAGATGGTTCACCGACAACAACAACACTTCAAGAACTATAACGTGTTTTCATGACGGCCGTACAATCCTGAAGACCTTTGAGCCTGGAAAATATCACATAGTTTTTATGGATATTATCATGCAGGACTTCAGCGGAATAGACACAGCCAGACAGTTACGCACGCTTGATGACCGTCTGCTGATAGTCTTCACCACCACATCAAGAGATTTCGCGCTTGATGCTTTTCCGGTTCATCCATTCGATTACCTCGTCAAGCCCTGCGAACCTTCACGCCTTGCAGGTGTCCTCACTGACGCATTGAGGCTTCTTGATACTCCTGACCCTGCCGTTAATGTCCGTGTCTCCCGAAGCATCTGCAGAATACCTTACCGCAGTATCTCCGCAGTATTGAGCCGTAATCACACCGTTGAAGTTGTCATGACGGACGGAAACTGCCTGCTGTGCTCAATGACCTTCAGGGAATTCGAGGCCGCATTACTGGAGGATTCACGCTTTCTTCTCTGCAACAGGGGCGTAATCATCAACATGGACTGCGTATCATCCCTAAGCAGAAACAGGGACATGTTCACCATGAAAGACGGTTCATGCTATGCAATAAGGGTAAGGGGAAATGCGAAGATCATTGCAGATTTCACGCAGTATCAGATTTCACGTGTCAGAGGGACGGCAGGAAGATGATTTTGCGCTTTATTCTGGAGTTCGCAATAATTATTCCCGCATCAGTCTATGCACTTCTGCCATTCAGGGACTGCCTGAAAGCATCAGACATAATCACAGCCGTAATGTTGCTGCTGTTTTCAGTGTTGGGAGGGGCATAGCGCACGGTACTCAATCAGAATCAGGGCAATGTTTCTTCCTATTACAATAGTGTTATTCGCGGCATACATTCTCCTGCTCAATACAGACCTGAAAGCAAAACTATTCTGCTTCTTCAACGCTTCAATGCTGGCTGTGTTCTGTCCTATGTATACTATTATCCTGATGAGTCCCGCCGAACTCGGCAACACTTCAGGAGTCTTCATGACATATTCCGGAATGATCTCGCTTGGCCTGTCTCTGATTGTAGGTGCAGTATTCTTCAGGACACTCACGGAGAAACTTCCTATGCTCCTGAATGAGGAACACATGTTCATCATTCCCTTGTGCTTAACGCTATTCATGTATTGGATGACTCCTAACAGCCCCGAAGTCATAATGACAGGAAGAGTCCGTAACATATCACTGCTTCTTGTGCTGTTTATCCCGGCGGTAATGTTCCTGTTCTATCATGCTTTCTGGAGGCTGGCATCAAGACTGACAGAGGCGGCAAGGGAACTCCGGCACAACTTCAGGCAGCATATCCTCGTAATCTCACGGCTTGCAGAACTCAACAGCTTTGGGGAACTGCTGGAATACCTGTCGAACTTCACGCAGGCATCACCTGTCTACACCAGCTACTGCGCTAACCCTGCTGTAGATGCCGTAATTGCACATTATGACTCTCTTGCCAAGTCGAAAGGCATTGCGGCTGAATGGAGCTTCAGACTCCCGGCACTGCTCCCTATGAGCGAGGCGGATTACTGCGCAATGCTGGGAAATCTTGTAGAGAACTCAATGAATTGCTCTGTATAGTTTAGCTTGGGATAATTCGCAACGTTGAATAACTGGAATAATAGAAATTCCGACAACGTAAAAAAAAATAAAACTGGTACCTATGGGATGTAGGAAACCTTGGCTTAGAGCCATAAACGCCTTTGGAGAGGGTATTAATCCTCGTTGAATTAGGAAGCTCCAGCCTCTATAGGCGGAGTAGTTCACTTGTACTTTTTGCGGCACTTTCAGTTGTACTCGCGGCATCAGCGGCATTCGGCGGAGTTCAGGACTTCGGAAGGTTCACTGTTGATGTTCTTCGTGGCTGGACAGCAGAACCGGACGGAAGTACTGTAGGCATCACCAAGAACGACAACACAGCATCACTCAGCATCACAGTCGATTCTATGGACGGCGCATCGCTCAAGGAGATTGCAGACGCATTCGTTGTAGAACTGAACGGTAAAAACCTCACGCAGGGCGACGGCACATACACTTTCGAGGCAACCAATCCCAACGGAGTAGCTATGAGGTGCGTACTTTCAGGAGACGGCACAGATTACGTTCTCATAGTAGCAACCGGGTACGATAACGCCCCTGATGAAGTTTCAGCAATGATGGATTCGCTTCAGGAGAAATAGTTTTACCGTAAAAGCAGTTATATTTGACGTGAAATGCTGGGAGGGCTTGTGAAAATAACAGGCTCTTCCTTTTTTCATCTAATAACAATCGCAAAAAATTTTGTTTTATGAGATAATCATTTGCAATAAAACCATTCAAAAAAATTCTTGCAGGTGGTTAAATGAAAAATTTTTCGCACGTCTGCTTTAGACCAGAAAGGAGCTTTGCATAATACATGATACAAAGACTACACCGCAGCGACTTGGGAAATTCTTTAAGGACGCTTATGGAAAATGACCCCGCCTTCAGACCAGTAGCCTATTTTTCAATGGAAGTAGGACTCAAAGAGTCAATCCCGACATATTCCGGGGGACTTGGTGTGCTTGCGGGCGATATACTCAAGAGTGCGGCAGATTTAGGCGTGCCTATGGCAGGTGTTACGCTGTTATACCGTAAAGGCTATTTCGTTCAGGAGTTCAACAGCGAGGATTGGCAACAGGAGAAGCCTGTTGTGTGGGATCCGTCAAAAGAGCTGACCCTTTTGCCCAACAGAATCACAATCACCATTCAGGGACGTGAAATTCAGGTAGGTGTATGGGTCTATGAATGCGTAGGAGCTACAGGTTATCCTCTTCCGATATACTTCCTCGATACAGACTTTGAACCCAATCATCCCGATGACCGTAAATTATGCTGGTATCTCTACGGCGGCGATAACCGTTACAGACTGTGCCAGGAGTTCATATTAGGCGTTGGCGGACTGCGAATGCTGCGCGATTTAGGCTACATGAACATTGACACTTTCCACCTGAACGAGGGACATGCAGGATTCCTTACGCTTGAACTCATGCGTGAATTAGGCTATTACGATCCCGACAAGATCCGCGAACAGGTTGTATTCACAACACATACCCCGGTCCCGGCAGGACATGACTATTTCGACTTCGGCCTCATAGATCAGGTATTCCCTGATGACGCGCTCGCAACAATCCGCAGAATGATGCCCAACATGCCCGGAGTATCAATGACGGAACTTGGCCTGCGTTACAGCCGTTACATTAACGGTGTGGCGAAGAAACATGCGGAAGTCAGCAACGCAATGTTCAAGATGGAAACGGTTGACTGGGTAACGAACGGAATTCACCCAACGACATGGATCAGCTCCGGAATGCGCAAGCTATACAACAAACATATTCCGGGCTGGGAGTTAGATCCCGGAAGGCTCGTTCAGGCTCTCACTATCCCGAAGGAAGAAGTATGGGCGGCGCATCAGGCATCGAAACTCCGTCTGTTTGCGCGTGTTCTTGAGACTAACGGCGTACAGCTTGATCCTGATGTATTGACGCTTGGGTTCGCGAGAAGGGCGGCAACGTACAAGAGAGCGGATTTGCTTCTAACCGACATGGAACGCTTCAAGAAGATTGCAGGCGGCAAAAAGGTTCAGTTCATCTTTGCGGGGAAATCACACCCTCACGACGACGGCGGAAAGAGACTGCTGCAGAAGATCCGCAAGGCATCGAAAGAGCTTGAAGGAGAAATCCCGATAGTATTCATCGACAACTACAACATGGAGATAGCTTCACTCCTTACGCAGGGTGTTGACGTGTGGCTGAATACTCCTGTACGCCCCAGAGAGGCAAGCGGAACTTCCGGTATGAAGTGCGCAATGAACGGCATCATGAATTTCTCGGTGCTTGACGGCTGGTGGATTGAAGGCTGGATTGAGGACGTAACAGGCTGGTCAATCGGTCCTGAACCTACAGAAACTCAGGCGGACGCGCATTATGATGAGAACCTTGACGCTACGGATCTCTACGATAAGTTAGAGAATAAGGTAATACCCACCTACTACAAGAATCATGACAAGTGGGTTGACATGATGAGACATACAATAGCCCTTGATGCGAGCTTCTTCAATACTCACAGGGTTGTGCGTGAGTATGCCGCTAAAGCATATTCAATCGACTTCAGGGGAATGTAGAAATTTTTGCATTGAAAGGAATGTAGTTTAGTAGTATGACGAAAAGCGGTAGTGCTGTGAAAGTATTATTTGTTACAACAGAGCTTGCCCCGTTCTCAAAAGTCGGGGGATTAGGCGACGTTGCAGGCTCATTGCCCAAGGCGTTGCGTCAGGCTGGTGTTGATGTCCGTGTAGTTACTCCTGCATGGCCGGGAGTTCTTGAGAGTGTTGCGGCTTCAGGTCTGAAGACAACGACCGTGAAGACAAAGGTATATGCTGCATATGACTGGCGTATACATTCGGCTACAGTGATTAAGGCTGACGTTAAGGGAGTCCCGACATACTTCCTGAAGGCTGAGGATTACACAGGCGATATGTACCCCTCACAGCTTAACTTCTGGACAGCTTCACCGTTTGCCGTATTCTGTATGCAGGCACTTGAACTAAAGGACGCAATAGAATGGGAGCCGGATATATACCACTGCCACGACTGGACTTCAGCATTTCTTCCCTGTGCATTAGCTTGGCACAGACACTACCGGCAGACCAGCGGTAAAAGCATAATGACGCTTCACAACGTGGCCTATCAGGGAATATTTGAGCCATCACCGTTCCTTGAGGCTTCCGGGCTTGAGCCTTGGAGCTTCAGTTCATCGACGATGGAGTTCTACGGACAGGTCAACCTGCTGAAGGGCGGTATTGTCGCGGCTACAGCAGTAAGCACCGTATCACCGACATACGCAGGGGAAATCCAGACGTATGAATCGACTCGTGAACTTTCGGGAATACTCTATCAGCAGAGAAGCAAGCTGCGCGGAATACTCAACGGACTTGATACCAAGTTCTGGGATCCCAACGGGGATAAGGCAATTCCGGCCAAGTTCAGCCCGAAAGACCTCAAAGGGAAAGCGGCCTGCAAGAGGGCACTGCTTGAACGGGCAGGATTCGATCCCGACACTGATGCACCCGTAATAGTATGCGTAAGCCGTCTCGTTGAACAGAAGGGATTCGATATGGTGTTCAATGCCGCACACCAGATAGCAGAGACCGGAGCAAAATTATTGATTCTCGGTTCTGGCAATGACTGGATAGAGAACGGAATAATTCAGGCGGCAGAAGCTAACCCTCAGAGCATAAAACTCTTCAAGGGATATGATGAGCCGTTATCGCACCTGATGTATGCAGGAGGAGATATTTTCCTTATGCCCTCAGTGTTTGAGCCTTGCGGACTGTCGCAGATGATCTCTATGCGTTACGGCACTGTGCCTGTAGTGCGTGAGGTAGGCGGACTCCGTGATACAGTGTTTGACGTGGACAGGCCCGAAGGAGGAAACGGCTTCACGTTCCAGACATGCGATGTTGACGGCATGATGTGGGCACTGCGCAGGGCTGTTGAACGCTACAGGGACAAAGCGGCATGGAAGAAGATTATGCTTGAAGGAATGCGTGAAGATTTCACGTGGGATAAATCAGCCGGTCTGTATAAGGACATGTATGAAGATTTGATGCAGTAAAAATTATGCTCCTTGTATGATAAATGCAGGGGGCATTGTTATATAAAAAGGAGGCTAGTTATTCATGTACACAGGCAAACACGGAAGAGTGTTAGGCATTGTTCTTGCAGGAGGCAAGGGAGAACGTTTAATGCCCTTAACAAAGTACCGCGCAAAACCTGCAGTTTACTTCGCAGCAAAGTACCGTATCATTGATTTCGCCCTCTCTAATCTCATCAACAGCGGCATTTACTCGGTGTATGTACTCGTTCAGTTCAAGAGTCAGTCATTGAACGAGCACATTGAACGCGGCTGGCAGTTCGGCGGAGCTATGAGAGGCAGGGACTTCTTCGTTACCCTAGTTCCTGCGCAGATGTGGAGCGGCGAACACTGGTTCCAGGGCACAGCTGATGCAGTCTATCAGGCTCTGCACATGATCACGCGCTACAGGGCTGACCGTGTATGTATCTTTGCGGCAGACCATATCTACAAGATGGACGTTGACCAGATGCTTTCATGGCACATGGCACAGCACGCTGACGTTACGATCGCGGCAAATGTCGTCCCCGTATCTGACGCAAGCGAGTTCGGGTGCATCAAGACGGACAAGAACGGGCGCATCATTGAGTTTATGGAGAAGCCGAAGAACCCTCCGGAGATTCCGGGCAAACCTGGCTTCAGCTATGTCTCAATGGGGAACTATATCTTTGAGCGCAAAGTCCTTGAGGAAGCCCTCGATGAAGACGCAATGCAGGAAGAGACAAGCCACGATTTCGGCAAGGACATTATCCCGAAGCTTGTAGCTCACGGCATGAAGGTATGCGCATATGACTTCTCCACCAACGTACTGCCCCATCCGAACGCTGATACGGAGCTTGTGCACCAGTGGAGAACGGACAAACCTTACTGGCGCGACGTAGGGACGCTCAAAGCATACTGGGAGGCGCACATGGAGCTTATCGGGCACGAGTCGGAGATGACGCTCTACAACCCAATGTGGCCGATCCGCACGGTATCTTTCGGAGACCCGCCCACGTACTGCTATCCGGACAACGGACACCCCTGCAACATCAACAGGGTCATGCTGTCGGAAGGAAGCCGCGTTTTTGGTGCAAACGTATCGAACTCAGTCCTTGCGCGCAACTGCCTGATTCAGTCGGGAAGCACAGTTGAGGAAAGCATCATAGGTCATGATGTCGTGATAGGGCACAACTGCCGCATCAAGAAGGCCATCATTGACGGGTGCAACATTATTCCGGACGGCACTGTGATCGGTGAAGACCCGGAACAGGACGCAAAGAATTACTACGTTGACCCGAAGTCGGGACTCGTCGTTATGGGAGTGCCGAAAGAACTCTACCTTACGGGAAGCGACAACCTCGAAGAAGCTCAGAGCTGGGATTCAATGGGCTAACAGAGAGGACACGCAACAGAAATTTTCTCAGCACCTCATGTGATGGGGTGCTGTTTTTTGTGTTTATCTCCTGATAGAATGCTGACTGCTGAAATTTTTTCTGAAAAGTTTATGTGAAGACACAACAAAAAGACAAAGAGTTATGCTATAATTCACTTGTCGAAAAGAACCATGCACACGACACAAATAAACATAATTTATGTCTCCTCTTCATCTGTGTTTATTATAGCACATGCTTGCGGTGGCGTGAATTAGTTGTGTGCGGTTTCTTTCTTAATGATGAGCGGTTGTAGGAAGAAAGCAAGCAGTATTTTAGCATTTTAAGGAGGAAAAACAAATGAAGAGAAGCAGAAAAGGATTCACGTTAGTAGAATTGCTGATTGTTGTAGCTATTCTCGGTGCATTGGCGGCAGTGATGACAATGTCAAGCGGTTCATCAATCGCAAAGGCAAGGGCTACAGCTATTGCAAATAACCTGAGAATTTGCACGGCTGGTGCGCAAGTCTATTATCTTCAGAGCGGAGATACTACGGAGATAGCCAGCGTAAAAACAAGTGATGTTCTAAAGGCTACAGTTCCTAACTTTGCAGACTTCGGGAGTGGCACTATAAAATATACTTCCGACGATACTACACTTGGAGTAGATGGCTGGACTGTTAAAGTTACTCTTACCGGAACTGACAGCAAAGACATCATAGCAGCTTTGAGCACTATTAAAGGTTTTAGTAGTGTTACAGGTAATTTGAAGTACACGCTTTTTGAAGGGAAAGCTTCAAATCAACAATAAAATTACCAGCAACGAGTTGATTAAACCTACAGCCAATCAACCAACGCATAGAAGTCTCCCGCACGGGAGGCTTTTTTCATGCCCACAGCACAAAAAAATTCCCTCCGGAAAATCCAGAGGGATAAAACATAGCGTTACTTCCTGAAGACCCGCTCCTCAGTCTTCTTCACTTCATCACCGTATATCGTCTTCCAGTCATCACGCATTGATACGGGAGTCCAGCCGTACTTTGCGCACATATCCCTGAAGCCTGCCGCCTTGTCCGGGCCGCCCCAGTCCCTTTCACCGTCATCACAGCAAATGCCCATAGCGAATCCCTTATACTTTGGGTTGAAACGTGCATAGTTCATCATTGAGCCGTCCCCGCTGCTGTTGCCCAGTGCCATAACAGGACGCTTCCCGATCTCACGCGCAATATGAGAGACTTTAGCCATCTTGCCGTTCGTCCACATATACGGCCCGCGCATCATAACGTCTTCGCTCTCGAACTGGAAGTACAGCCCGCCGGAAAAACCCTGGCGTTTTGCGATTGGATTGCTGTCCGAACCTATTACCGTATTGGGCTGAACAGAAGGTATCGCACGCATGATTACCCGCGTAAGCTGACGGTCTGCTCCCGTTACGACGTAGAATGTGAAACCGTTAGCCTGAAGGTAGCGTATCACTTCAACCATAGGCAGATAGAACGCTTCAGCAAATGTGCAGTTGCTCAGTCCGTCAAGGGAAGTATTGCGCAGGAAGTTTTCTGCGTACTCGTCGAACTCATCGAGCGTCATTCCCTCGAATGCGTATGACTGCGAATGATCCTCGCCCGCGTCAAGGTCTGTCGCTATCTTCCCGGACTTGGCCGCCTTCAGGCACTCCTCCGCAAAAGCCTTCTCCGTTGCATTGGGCGTGTATGCAGGGTCATCGAATATGCGGTGAAAGAACATGTACCATTCCGCATATGTCGGAGCAAGCTCGCCGTAAAATGTCCCGTCCATGTCTGATACGCAGATACGGTCTTCAGCGGGTATGAAGTTCGGGCTTGATGGGTTCGTGATGTCCTCTATGTATGCTTTGAGGGCAGAAAGCGAGGGTGCATTGTCGTTCCAGTAACGGAAGTCTGAGCCGTCAGCCTTGACGGAAATTTTTGCGATATCCTCAACCGGCATGGCATAAGCTGATACCGCCGAAAGAATCAGGCACGAAACAAACAATAAACATAAAAACTTCTTCTTCAATTATTACAACACCTTTCATGAGTAAATTTTATGCGCGGCTAATATAACTCTGTATCTGCTTTTGTTGCACTGTAATATCCTCAAAAATTTTCATAATCCAATATAATTATTCGCATCACAAATTCAGGAGGTTCAATCAATGAGGCAGGAAAAATTATTTATTCCGGTCATCATAGCAGTAATACTAGCTGTAATGATAGGGCTTGACGGCTTCTATACCGTCGGGGAGCAGGAACAGGCAGTAATTACCATGTTCGGCAACATAATACGGACTGACACCGCAGGACTGTACTTCAAGCTGCCATTCATACAGAGGGTTCATATCGTGGACATGACTACTCACGGCACAGGAATAGGATACGCTACGGATAAATCCTTCAGGAACACTACAATAGAGGATGAAAGCGTAATGATCACGTCTGATTTCAATTTCGTAAACATAGACTTTTACCTTGAGTATAAAGTTTCTGATCCCGTAGCATATCTCTACAACTCCGACAACCCTGAAGCCATTTTGCGCAATATGCTTCTGTCATGTATTCGCGGAACAGTGTCTGATTACCCCGTCGATGAGGTCATCACTACAGGCAAGAATCAGATTCAGGCAGAAGTCCGGGATAAGATCGTGGATATGCTTTCGGCGAACAATATCGGCCTTCAGTGCGTGAATCTCACAGTTCAGGACGCAGAACCGCCAACGGAGAAGATCATACAGGCATTCAAGGAGGTAGAGACAGCAAGGCAGGCACGGGAGACGGTCATCAATGCGGCGAAAAAATACCAGTCTGAACAGATACCTGCGGCAGTTGCACGGGCAGATCAGATCATACAGAAGGCTGAAGCTGTGAAGTCGGCTCGCATTGCTGAGGCTAACGGGCAGGCTGTGAGGTTCAGCAGCATGTTTGAGGAATACAGGGCTTATCCTCTAATCACAAAACAGAGATTGTTCTATGAGACATTAGAGGAAGTTCTGCCTAATGCAAAGGTCATAATCACTGACGGAAACACTGCACAGCTAATGCCTGTCGATAAGTTTTAGAGGAGGGGAATATACATGAAGAATTTTGCTTTGAGATCAGTATTGCTTATTATTGCGGCAGTGGTGATTCTGACGCTTCCGTTTTCGTTCTATGTAGTTGAGCCTAACGAGTATGCAGCACTCTTTAAGTTCGGGCGCATAGTGTCGGTGAGTGATGAGCCGGGGATCAAGTTCAAGATTCCCAACATACACACAGTACGGCACATATCGAAACGCCTTCACCTGTATGATATTCCGCGCTCAGGAGTCATCACGAAGGACAAGAAGTCGATGATTACGGACAACTATGTTATGTGGCGCGTAGTTGACCCGGTGAAATACATTCAGAGTCTCAACGCAAATGAATCGCTTGCACGGGAACGCATAGAGGCGGCAGTCTACAACGCGATCAAGAACGTAATATCATCAATGACTCAGGATGAGGTTATAGAGGCACGCGGCGGAAGGCTCTCAACGAAGATTGCTGAAGACTCCAATTCTGATATAGGCATGTACGGTATTGCGATAGTTCAGACGGAGGTTAAAGCTCTTGACCTGCCCAATGACAACAAAGCGGCGGTATACGAGCGCATGATTTCGGAGCGTCAGAACATTGCTGCCTCATACACGGCTGAAGGCAATTCGGAGGCACAGAAGATACGCAACAGGACTGACAGGGAGACGGCGATAATGATTGCTGGTGCGGAACAGAGTGCGGATATTCTTGTGGCTGAAGGCGAAGCGCAGTACATGAGGACGTTGCAGAGTGCGTATGATACTCCGGAAAAGGCAGAGTTCTACAACTTTCTGCGGTCTCTTGACGCTCTGAAGAAATCTTTTAGCGGGAAGGGAGAAAGAGTTATCATACTGGACAAAAATTCGGAGATTAGCAGGATAATATACGGATCTAAAGATTAATTTTCAGGAGGCAATATCATGAAGAAATTGTTTGTTGTTATGGCAATGCTGGCAGTATTCGCGTCGTGTTCGTCGGCTGAAGTTCTGGGTACTCTAAGCAGGAGCAACAGTGATAATTCCGAAACTGCTTCGGATTCAACGCCTGTTTTTGCGTACGTTCTTGATGCGGGGCTTTCTGCTTCATCCCGTTCGGTGAGGTATTATGACTCTTTGACACAAATGCTGTTAGCGTTGAACAGGGGCGAAATTGCTGCTATGACCGCTCCCGAATTTGTTGGTGAGTACATGCTCAACAATAACCCTAAGTACAATTTGCGCGGCTTCCTTCTGCTGAGAATGCCTGTTGCTTTTGCGCTGGGTTTCACGGAGGAGAAATCAGAACTTTGCGCACGTGTCAGCAAGGTCATTCAGGATATGGAGGAAGAGGGCAGAATAGGGATACTTGTTCGGGATTACTTCACCGGCCCTGCCGCACAGAATCCTCCTGCAGTGAAGTTTGAGCATTTTGACGGTGCAGAGACCATAACTGCCGCAGTAACCGGAGACATGCCTCCGATAGATTACGTCGGGACTGACGGACAGCCTGCAGGATTCAACACCGCAGTACTTGCAGAAATCGGCAGAAGACTTCACGTGAACATCAAGACTGTAACAGTTGAGACAGGATCGCGGGTTCCTGCCCTGAAGTCCGGCCGTGCTGATGCTGTGTTCTGGTTTCAGCTCTTTGAGGGGTATGATGTTCAGCCAGATGTCCCGGAAGGCGTAATCACATCAACACCGTATTACGGCTGGAATAAGGTAATGCTTATCGGCAGCAGGTAACTGGGGAGGGTGATTTACGGCTTTAACGAATAGATGATAAAATAATCTGCAAGACGGGGGCATTTCCTGGTTTTAGCGGGGAGTGCCCAGGGTATCTCCCTCCTTACCAGAAGGAAAGGAGGTGAAGGCCTTATGAAACTGCTTGAAAGCATAATAAAACTGCTGCACGTTATCGCCGTGGCTGGCGCATGGGCAACAGTTTTCGAAATGTTATTAAAGTTTGTTATCAAATGGTTCTTCTAACTGCTTTACGCTACAGTGAGATTCCCTAAAATCCGCTGTAGTATTGGCTTCATAACGCTGTTCCTTCCCCGTCAGGTCGGCGTTATATTTTTATTATACACCATAGCAGTTTTCACGATAACAATAAATAAAAGAGCCGGAAAAATAATTTTTTCCAGCTCCGTTATCTTCTGTGTTATGGTCGGGGCGAGAGGATTCGAACCTCCGACCTCATGGACCCGAACCATGCGCGCTAAGCCAGACTGCGCTACGCCCCGTTAGTTCATGTGTGGCATTCTACCACGTGAATTATTCTGCGTCAAACGTTAAGCTCTTCGCCTTCACTTGCAGCAACAACCGCACATACAGCAGTGTCGCCGGTAACATTCAGGCATGTCCGCGCCGCATCGAGTATCACGTCAATTCCTGCAACGAGCGCAATACCCTCAATCGGAAGCCCTACGCTCGTCAGCACCATCGTTAGCATTATGAGTCCCGCTCCAGGAACTCCGGCAGTACCGATCGACGCAAGAGTCGCAGTAACTACGATTCCTATCTGCATATCAAGTGTCAGCGGAATGTTGAACGCCTGAGCCACGAACAGCGCGCATACTCCCTGATACAGTGCCGTGCCGTCCATGTTGATCGTTGCACCAAGAGGCAGAACGAACGAACTCACGCCTTCAGACACGCCGAGATTGTCTCGGACATTCGCGAGGGTTACGGGCAGTGTCCCAGAGCTTGAACGCGTAACGAATGCCGTAATTGCCGCCTCCTGCACTCCCTTGAAGTACCACATTGGAGAACGCTTGCAGAATACCGCTATCATTCCGGAGTACACCAGCACTGCATGAATGATACAGCCGATATACACAGCCGCAATGACTTTCGCGAACGGCGCAAGTATCGCAACCCCGAACCTTGCCGCAGTAATCGCAATCAGAGAAAATACGCCGTAGGGTGCAAATGACATCACCATATGCGTAACCGAGTACATGACTTCAGCAACATTACCGAAGAAGTCAGATATTTTCTTTCCGCGCTCCCCTGCAAGAATACACGCAACACCGAAGAACAGCGCAAATACGATAATCTGAAGCATGTTTGCATTCACCATTGACGCAACAGGATTCGTCGGGAAAATGTCGAGAATCACGTCAACTAACGGCTTGGCCTCCCTTGCACTTGCCTGAAGGTCTCCGGGAATGTTCATGCCTACTCCGGCGTTGAAGAGATTTCCGCATGCAAGACCGATAACTATCGCTACTGCCGTTGTTACGAGGTACAGCGCAAGAGTCTTTATGCCTATGCGTCCAAGTTTCCTGACATCACCGACTGATGCCGCACCTGCAACAAGAGACGCGAACACTAACGGAACGATGAGCATCATCAATAAGCGCAGGAAGATTTTTCCGACAAGGTCAATGAAGGGCATGATGTAATTACTGAGGACTGGTGAAGACGGGACTACCGGGCCGACAGCAAACCCGAAAATTATTCCGAGAATGAAGCCGATAGAGATTTTCAGGAGCAGGGAAATTCTTTTTTTCTCTGCCATAACAAAATCAACTCCTCATAAAAATTTTTCGTAATTGTACAATAAATTTCATTCCCGTGAACAGCCAGCACCCTCAAGAATGCTAACGCCCTCGCGCTTTGGGATAACGTTAATCTGTGCCGCAATCCTGTCCTTTAGTGCCTGTACGTGCGATATTATTCCTATCATCCTGCCTTCCCTGCGTACTTCACCTAGTGCTTCCAGTGCCGTGCTGAGTGCATCGTCGTCGAGTGAGCCGAACCCCTCATCGAGGAACAGAGAGTCTACACGTGCCCTGCTTCCGGAAATCTGCGACAGTCCCAACGCTAACGCAAGGCTTATGATAAATCTTTCACCGCCTGAAAGATTCTCCGTCGGTCTGATCTCTCCGGCCTGCTCACGGTCAATCACGCAGAGTTTCAGCCCGTCATCACCCGGTGCTGTTGTGAGGGAGTATCTGCCGCTCAGCTTCTCCAGCTGGGTATTAGCTAACCCCACCATCATGCGAAGCGTTATGCTCTGTGCAAACTTCCGGAATTTCCCGCCGTCCCTCTGCCCGATTAATGCGTTCAGTGATGACCAGTCGGAATATATCTTTTCCTGCCTGATTCTTTGTGTGTTGAGTTCTTCAAGCTCCTGCTGAAGTTTCATCCGTTCCTGTAATTTTGTCTCAAGAGAATATATATTTTTGCGCAGGGTATTTATTCTCTCCTCGTCCTGCCGGAATAACGGCGATAATTCTTCAAGCGTCTGTGTCGTGATGTTTTTTTTCTGTTCTGCGGTGAGTTTCTCTGTGCGCTCTGCAATCACTGCCTGAAGCTGTTTCATGCTGTCGTCAATGTAAGTTTTTCTCTCCTGCAATAAGGCAATATCATTATCCCTCATCATTGAGGCCGTAAAATGTTCCTCGCTGTCAAAAGCCTTCTCCCTGAGCATAGCCGCAAAATCACCCTGCATAGTCTCAAGTTCTCCCGTCATGGTATCTATTGCGCTGTTGTCCTCCTGAAGCGTTCTCTTCATCGCCTCTATTCCTGCATGAAGTTGTGATGACTGTTCCTTGAGTGATTTTATTTTTGCATCATAGTCCCTGACTTCATACAGCCATTTATCGAGAGCTTTATTCATTTCATCAACGTTTCTTGCACCGAATATCCCTAAAGGCTCAACAAGTCCGCGAACTTTTGCTTTTGCGTCTGTTACAGCTTCAGCGTTCTCATTCAGCATTGCCGTACTATGCTCAAGAATTTTTCTTGCTATTCCCTCGCGTGTCTGTGCCTCGCGCAATCTCTTGCTGACAGCCTCAAAGTCCGGAAGCATCATATCAGCCTCACCGTAACTTTCAGCGTGAATCACTGCCGGGTGCTCCAGAGAACCGCACACGGGGCAGGGTTCACCGTCCTTCAAGCCTCTCTGCATTCTGCGTATGAATACCTCGTCATGACGCTTCAGCACCGCGCTGTATTCCCTCTCCGCAGATAACATGACAGCCTGAGCCTTGCGCAGATTTCCTTCCGCCTCAAGTTTTGCCGCCTCAAGTTTTGGTGTCTTGCAGGCATAATCCCTGTACGCTTTCACCTGCGCCTTAGCCCTTGCACATGCCGCTTCAGGAGTATCACCATATGCAATATTCTGTACCCTGCGTTTGTACTCAAATTCACGCTCCGGAAGCTCTATAGTCTCAATGTCCGCAAGCCTCGACTCATTACGTGCAATATACCTGGCGTAACGTTCTGCCTGTTCCCGAATCGTGCCGAAGTGATTGCGTTTCGCCCTCAGTGCCGTATATGGGGTCATAAGCTCCCGTGCCCGTAATGCCGCATCAAGCCTTCTGCTGTCCGCCGTAAAGAGTTCTGACTGTTTCATGAGCCCTGCAAGACTCTCGTTATGGCCGTCAATGTCCCTGCGTATCACAGCAATATTCTTCAGCCAGTCTATAGCCGCCTTCATGTCATTGTGCCGTGATTCAAGACAGGAAAATTCCGCCTGTGTCCGCGCAAGCTCCTGCCGTATCTCGTCATCAGTGCCGTAATTGTCGCGTGGCTTCAGCGTGTCCATCTTTATGCGCAGCTCCTCAAGTTTTCCGCGTTCCGTGTCAGCACGTTCATATACGAGCGCAGATATTCTGCCGTAAATCTCCGTGCCCGTGAGAAGCTCCAATATCTGCGAACGTTCAGCAGCATTTGCCTTCAGGAATGCGTCAAATCCTCCCTGTTCCAGCATAACGGCCTGTGTGAACCGCCTGAAGTCCATTCCCGTAACTGCTTCAACTGCCTTTAGCGTGTCTGAAATCTTCTCGGCGATAATGCTTCCGGGATATTCCGATATTATGTGTTTTGCCTGCTGTAATTTTCCGCCCCTGCCTGCCTTGTGCTGTTCCCATGAACACAGATACTTTTTCCCACCAGTCTCGAATATCACCTGCGCATAACATTCGTTCGTGTGTTTCGACATGATTTCGTTGTTCTGCCCGCCGATCCTGCCGAGTCTCGGTGTCTGCCCGTAGAGTGCCAAGCATACAGCGTCAAATATTGTCGTCTTTCCCGCGCCTGTAGGGCCTGTGATGGCAAATATCCCGTCGGAAGCGTAAGAGCCTGATGAAAAATCTATGTGCCATTCACCGCGCAGTGAGTTTAGATTTTTCAGGCGTATATCAATTATCTTCATGTCAAAAATCTGTCTCCATTCCTCTAAGAATCTCCTGATACATAGGTCTGAATATATTTCTCTGTTCTTCCGGCGTATCATTGGCATCAAAGCACAATTCAAGCATCTCCAGCGGCTTTATGTTCTCTAATCCTTCAGTGATTGAGGCTTTTGCGCCGGTAATGTCCCTGCTTTCATCGTAGACGCTCAATATCTCCAGAGCAGGAAAAGGTTTTGCGGCTTCATTGAGTCTTTCCTGAAGGCTGCCGACAGTCTCCTTGCCGGTATGGGTAACTTCAAGCCATATGGATTCGTGCTCAAGGCCAAGTGATGCTATCTGCCCTTCAAGCTCCTCAATATTTCCTGAAATCCTCTCTAGTCTCTGGAACACTGGCACAGAAATATCACGTATGCTGAGATTCTCCCCATCAAGCTCAAGAACATACACGGACTTTGCTCCGCCCGATTCCCCGAAAGTCATTGCGATCGGTGAACCGCTGTAGCGTACATTCTCCCTGCCGACGTACTGCGGCGAGTGCAGATGACCGAGTGCCGTATATATCACGTCTTCCGGGAAAATATCCGCGCCTATTTCCGGAGCTGTCCCGACGTACAGAGATCTCACGCCTTCATCCGGTCTGGTTCTTCCGCCCTTCACAAACATATGACCCATAGCAATAACCGGAATGCTGTACTCTTCCCGGAGTCTGCGTGCATGTGCGAAAACTTTTGCGCAGTGCTCACGGATTCCTGCCGCCAATGCCTGTCCGCTGTCTGTCGGGTCTTCCGTGATGGTGCGAACATCGCGGTCTCTAAGGTACGGGATAGCGCACACGATCAGTTCAGGCCGCCCGGAAGAATCATGAAGGGTTATGACCTCATCTTCCGGGTTCGTGCAGGCCTGCCCGATTACGTGAATGCGTGAGAGCTTCAGGAGTTCGGCAGGTGCGTCAATGAATGCAGGGGAGTCGTGATTGCCGGAGATTATGACTGTGTGCCGGCATGAGGATTTTGCGAGCCTGCTGAGGAATGAGTAATATATATTCTGTGCCGTGATTGAGGGGGTTGTGTTGTCGAATATGTCCCCGGCAACAAGAAGGACATCAATATTTTCTGTCGTGATGATATTCGCCAGCCATGCAAAGAACTGTATGAATTCTCCGGATCTGTCATGTTCCTTGAGTCTGCGGCCTATGTGCCAGTCTGATGTGTGAAGTATGCGCAATTCAATCACTCCCTGTTTTTATGCGGATAGAGTAATTATAACTGCACATACTCTTGAAAAGTAAATTACTCTTTCTGAAGCTTTCTAAGGTGAGTATATATAATCACGGATACAAGCATTAATCCCAAAGCGTATATCGTCATCACTAAATGCTTATCTGTATCACTGAACTTGAAGCCTGATATTCTTCCCCATATTGCACTGCTTTTCACGTACAATCCATAATTACAATAAAATACAGCACAAAACCATAGTATATATTCATATAGTTTTTTTGAGGATGTTGCAATGTAGAGACATATTAGTGAGGGTACAAGCAGGACATAATTATCGGAATTAAATCTGTAGCACCAAAAATTCGAGGCAATATATGCAAAAATCAGGCTGAAGCTATGATATTCTTCATTTAGGTTATTACTGAATAAATATTGCATAAGAAGCACAAAAATAATTCCTATTAACATACTAGCAATTAAAGCCGCTGTATTATTGCTGATAAAGGGAGTCATAATTCCTGAATATCTGTAGCTTCCTCCAGTTCCGCTCATTAAAAATTCTTTAAGAAGCATTAGCATGTTAGTTTTTGTCATTATAGATACGCATAACCAAGCAGCAATATCAATTACAGCAGCTATTATTACAGGCATAAAACGTTTTTGAAGCATAAACCCTAAGCATATAATCAATGCAACCTGTGGCTTAACCATAGCAAATCCCAATAATATCCCTGCTAATACTGGTCTTTCATCACACAGTATCCAAACAAGAATCAGCATACAACATATTATTCCGCCTGCATTACCGAAAAGAGGTATGAAATAGTCCGGCGATGCAGCAGCAAGCAGCATAGATAAATATATAAACTCTCTGTTGCTGTAAATTTTTGCAGCTTTTTTACGTATAAAGAAAACTACTGCAGATAATATTAAAATATTAACGATTAAGAAAGCCATCTCAGCATTTTTAATGTCCATAAAGCCGAAATAAAAAATATTACCCAGCAAAAGCCCCCACGGGACCGCTCCCCATCCGGAAGGTATAATGCCTACGTCTCTTGCTTGTTCTGGAATGTGTGTGCCACCGATGTACGGATATGGATCTATACCTCTCAGAACGTAAGCACATAATTGGTGTTGTCCGGGAAAATCAACCCATTCTGAGCCAATATATAAATATATGAGGCTTATTACTCCCAATAAGATTATTAGTACAGCAGTGATATAAAATCTAATAGAGAACCTTTTAGCCATCATCAAATCCTCCTGCAAAATTCCTTTACATCAATATAATCCACTCCCGCACCTTCAGCGCAAACCCCGTCCCTATCGTCCCTGTCCCCGACATACAGCACGCATTCACGCCCAAGCCCAAGAGCCTCAAGTATCCTCACTAGCCCGGCACAATCCGGCTTCATGCACCGAATCATTTCATCGCCGCTCCAGTAAGCATAATCCGCCGCAAAACCCATCGCCCGAAGTTTATCCTTCACGGGATAGTCAGAATACACAGCAACAATCTTTCCTGCCGCCTGAAGTCCTCTCATCGCCTCAAGCAGTTCCCTCCTCCGGAACATTCTCACCGCACCGAGAGCCTTAGACCCAAGCCACGAAGCGACAACCTTGCGAACAGTCTCAACGTCAAGCCCGCTCAATCTGGCTGACTCCTCAAGCTGTACGTTCCCGAAGTCCTCACGTTCAACACCGAAGCACCTTTCACGCAGTCTTCTGTACTCACGCAGTGCCAGAAGCTCCCGGAATCTGTACGGCCTCAAGCCATAATGCACGGCAAGACGTACAGCCATGAACACCTGCACAGGCATCTGATGATACAGCGTCCCGTCAAGGTCAAAGATGTACGCGCTGTAATCCTTCAGTGCTCTCATAGCCCTATAAGCTCACTGCTGGCAAGTACCCTCATTGCCGGAATGTCCGCAGACATCAGGACGGCAAAAAGCACTATAAGCACGGCGCAATAGAACATTAAGCCCTTCTCGTGATAGAGCTTTTCGGGTTTCTGCACGGCTGAGTCATTCTTGAACGACAGCACAAAGTAATAGCAGAACAGCCCTATCATTGCGGGGACGAACAGCACAAGTTCAACGCGGTATTTGATGAGGAATATTCCGGTGAAGAACACAGAACACATTGCGTAGAAGAATGCAGCAACAAGCAAAAATCTTTCCGTATAGAACATAAACGACCTCCTATATTTCCCGGCAAGCTCCGGATTCCCTATCATTCTATATTCTGCGTAGCGTTTCACGTCCATCAGGAACGCCCCGCCCGTCCAGTAGCCAGCAATAAGACTCACGGGAGGAAGCGTTGTGCCTGAGATGATGAACCACCCTGCAAGAAGACGTATTGCGTTGTTCAGGGACTCGCTGAGGACATCAAGCACGGGAATATCTTTCGTCCTGAATGGCTTTACGTTATAGAGAATGCCCATAACCCACAGCCATAATATTACGCTGAAGAACGGCATATTGACTCCCAATGCCGCAATAAGCCCGGAAACGGTCAGAAGCGCATACATGAGCCAGATAATTTTTGCGTTCACGTTCCTGGAGACTAACGGACGGGACTTTTTTACGGGGTGATATTTATCGAACTCTGCATCAAGGTATTCATTGATGACGTAATTAGCTGAGGCTATAAGACATACTGAAAGAAAGCCGGTTATGAAGTTCAGAATTGAGATTGTTTCAGATTTAGCGAGAAGGTAAGCACATATACAGCCGGGAAGAATAAAAAATTGTTTTATCCAGTGATCAAGCCTAAGAATTTTGACATAAACATTGGCTCTTGGCTCTTGGCTCTTGGCTCTTGGCTCTTGGCTCTTTATGAGCTTTTAAGGCTAGCACATCATTCAAGATTTATCATCACTCTTTCTTATGAAAATTTAGTGTCTGTACAAAAATTAATGCCTGTTGTATTTTGAAGCGTATAAATTCTAACATGCAGGTGAATAAAAATTGCAATGGCATCTATCACAGCTATTTATTATTTGTCCTCTAATCTTCATCGGCGGAGTAATTGACGCAATCGGAGGCGGAGGAGGACTAATCACCCTTCCTGCGTTCATGATTGCAGGTTTCCCGGTGCATTACGCAATAGGCACAAACAAAGTCAGTTCCGCAATGGGAACATCAATAGCCTTCACGAAATTTGCGCGGGACGGGTATATGCCCTTCAAGCTGTCGTTATGCGGTATAGTCTTTGCGCTTCTAGGCTCATCACTGGGAGCACGCACGGCACTGCTCATCAGCGATCATGCCTTCAAGATACTCATGCTTGCAGTTCTGCCCGTTACAGCATTCTACGTCTTCAGGAGTCAGAACCTCCTGACCGAAGAACGGGACACACTGGACACCATAACGGCACGTACATACATTGCGGCAATACTTGTAGCGTTCTTTCTGGGATTCTATGACGGGTTCTACGGGCCGGGGGCAGGGACATTCATGCTTCTGCTGATGGCCGGTGCGGCAAGACTCAGCGTCCAGAAGGCTAACGGCGTGGCAAAAGCAATCAACTTCGCCACCAACATAGCGGCTATAACAGTGTACTTCATGAACGGCAAAGTCATTCTGCCCGTTGGAGTGTGTGCAGGGGTATTCAGCATTGCAGGAAATTATATCGGCGCAAGATTCTTCGAGAAAGGCGGAGCTAAAGCTGTACGGCCTGTTATACTAATAGTGCTCGCATTATTTTTTGTGCGTGTGATTTATGATTTAGCATTTTAGTTGAAAGGATATGATTTTTTATGCGTAAGTTAAGGTTTTTTCTGTCGGCAGTTCTGATTCTGGCTCTGGCTTCAGTGTCATTGGCTCATCCCGGAAGGCTTGACGCTCAAGGCGGACATACCAACAAGGAGACCGGAGAATATCACTACCACAAAGGCCCGAATGCCCTAGAATCTCTGGAGATCCGGCGCAACACTGTCTACAAGGCCAAGATTGAGCGCGTAGTTGACGGTGATACTGCAATAGTGTCATTCATCTTCGACGACGGCAGCAAGTACCTGAAGGAACGTGTCAGATTCTTGGGCGTGGATACTCCGGAGACCGTTCACCCCACAAAGGGAGTGCAGTATTACGGGCCTGAAGCAAGCAATTTCACGAAATCCCAGCTCACCGGCAAAGTAGTATGGCTTCAGACTGATGTCGGAGCAAAGGACAGATACGACAGAATGCTGGCGTATGTATGGACGGAAGAACCCTCAAAGGCAGACCTTGAGGACGAAGACGCAATCAGGGCTAAGATGTTCAACGCGAAATTACTGCTTGACGGCTATGCACAGCTCATGACCATTCAGCCGAACTCACGCTATGCGAATCTCTTTGTGCACTTTCAGCGCGAGGCAAGAGAGGCCAAAAGAGGACTCTGGGGCAAAGACCCGGAATAACCTTTAACGTGATACATACCTGCTTCCTTCAGCACAATACCTCCATAGAACGTCTTTATATTCTTCTGCGTAGTCTATATTGATTCTAGGTGAGGCAATGACTGAAGGGGCAGGTCTCCCGTCATCAAGCACGTATAATTCATTCCCGCACAGATCCGCCCCGTAAAGCTTCCTCGTTATCCCCATAGCACAGCATAATTTTCCCGGCCCGCTGCAGAGATTCTTCACGCTCTCAGTTCTGCGCCGCAATTTCATGAGGTCAACACCTTCAAGCGGCTCAAGTGCACGGATCAATACTGCTTCAGGTTTGCCGTAAATGTTCGCGGTAATGTTGAAGCAGCAGTGAATGCCGTAAAGCATATAGACGTAAGACAGTCCGCCCTCATGGAACATGATTTCAGTTCTTGCCGTCCTGCGGTTATTGCAGGAATGTGCGGCTTTGTCCTCCGGGCCTTTGTATGCTTCTGTTTCAACGATTATTCCCGACGTTATGCCTTCATGCGATTCATGAACTAATATTTTTCCGACTAATTCATATGCGGCGGTACAGGCATCACGCAGGTAAAATTCTCTCTCAAGTTTCTTCATAAAGATGATTCTATCAGTCAGCAAAAATCATGATGGCTTATTGGGCAATTTATACTTTGTTCATTATAATGTTAAAGTTTTAACCCTGATACAATAAAAAATTCAGGAAGGAGATGCTTATATTTCATGAAAAAATTTTTTGCTTTACTATTAGTTTCAGCGTGTTTCGTGTCGCTGGTTCTCAGTCCGGCATATTCCGCAGTAAGAAATCAGAACAGCACATATTTTATTGATGACGCTGTGGGGTCTGCACAGATCAAGAACGGCAACAAGGCAGCAGCCAGGGAAGATGCAAGGCGGGCGGCATACCGTGATGCAATCGATAAGGCTTTAGGCTCATTAGTTCCCGGCATATCCGAGCGCACAACTTACAGCACCATAGAGAACAGGGTATATTCTCAGGCTTCAGGACTGGTGAAAAACTTTAAGGTTACCAGTGAAAATATTGAAGGAGACACCCTGACTATAACAGGAACATGCAGTGTCAGCGAGAAGAGTTTTGACGGTATACTCGGCCCTGAAGTCATTTCTATGCTTGGGAATCCCCGCGTTATGATCGTGGTAGACCAGCCCGCGGCAGATGATGACAAGAAGAAAAAAGCCCCGGCAATATCTCCGGTTGAGACGGAATTAATGTCGCTGTTTGAGAAGGCCGGCTATCTCATCGTAGACATGGATCAGGCACGGACGCTTCTTGCGCTGGACAAAAGCAATGCCTACAACGACACAGAGAAGCTCATCGGTGCGGCCAAGACTCTTAGGGCAGATGTCATCGTAGTAGCAAAAACTACGTCGGGATCCTCAAGCACAACAGTACACGGCGTGAAGATGTACAGGTCAAGCGGAAGTGTTCAGCTAAAGGCAGTGCAGACACAGACAGCCTACCAGATAGGGACTGCATCGTCTTCGGGATCTACGGGCTGGGGAGGCAGTCCTTCAGGCGGAAAGATCGTCAGCAACGGCATACGCAAGGCAACTGAAGAGATAATCTACAAGATAGCTTACAGGATGGCTTCTGCAGGTTCTGCGCTTGGCGGAATTACGGTAAATGTGAAGATAGCAAATGCCTCGTTCAGGAATGTAGAGACTATCGAGGAACAGTTACGGAACTGGCTCGGATCAGCCGGAGAGATATTCGAGAGGGCATACGACAATAATACGCTTGAGATTGATGTAGTATCGCCGAAAACTGCACGCAACGTAGCTTCATTCCTTTCGGACTTTGCGGACATTGAGAGCCTGACAGCACAGACCATAAGTGCAAAGATCAAGCCTGCAACACCGAATGCACCTGTTGTGCCTGTGGGAGTCTCAACATTCAGCATTGCAGTCAAGATCGGCAACGTCAACAACAACAAAGATGCTGAAGATATAGCGGCTGAACTGCGTAAATTCATCGGGTCGTCAGGAGAAGTCAGCAGCAGTTACGCAGATACTACAGCAAATATTACCGTAACATATGCCGAGAACGCTCCCGGCATGAAGACAGCGCAGGAAATATCTTCATTCCTCAAGGATCAGAATATCAATATTGACAGCGTTGACAACAATTCGGTAAACGGCTGGAGAAAAGGCGGCATCGGCGGCTGGCTCTGGTAAAAATTTCAGGAGGTGAAAATTTATATGTCCAGAAAAATTTTAGCGTTAGTTGTATTCATGATCATTGCATCGGCTTTCAGTGCTTATGGTGCGTCTAATGTCCTGCCCAAAAAGGGAGATGTAGCACTTCTGGTTGAAGGCGGTGATGAACAGCAGGTAAAGATTGCGGAAGTTCAGATCATCAATTCACTTACTGCACACGGCTACAGGGTTGTTGATGAAAAGAAGATGAAAGCGATGAAGGCGGCTTCTGTCCGTGCACAGGCGGCAAGGCTTGCGGCACAGGGAAACTTCAGCGCGATATTCAAGCTCAATGCCAGCTACAGTGTAGGAGCTACGATCGTTGCCCGGGTACAGGCAGGACAGCCCGTGCAGAATCAGTTCAAGCTGTTCACCGGTGATGCTACGGTGGCTATCACTGCGGCGACTTCCGGCGGCATCACTCTAGGAGGCAGGACGGCTATGGCAAGGCAGGTAGGATATTCGGCGTATGAGGCTCAGATGAAGGCGATTCAGGCGGCAGTTGAGGACGGAATGTCCCAGATGTATTAGAGGAGGAATATTTATGCAGCGTAAAATTTTTGCGGTTGTTGTGCTTTTTGTGCTGTGCTTGTCCGGCAGTGCATGGGCAAAACCAAGGCTGGCAGTGCGTGCATTCGAGAACAAGACGGAAGACGAGAAAGTCCCTGCAAGCGGAATCATGGACATGATGGTTACGGAACTGAGCAAGGCCGGGGTGTTTGAACTGGTTGAACGTGAGGCATTGAATTATGTTGCTGACGAAATCAATTTAGGCATGTCCGGGCTTATGGATCCCAGCACTGCACCGGCAGTAGGCAAAGTAAGGGGCGCGCAGTACACCATGACCGGCGCAATATCACTCTTCTACTATGAGAAGAAAAGCAGAGGAATCAGAATACCCCTTATCGGAAGTTCAACGCAGACAAACACGGCTTATGTTATGGTGGAAATAAGGATAATCGACAACTCGACAAGCGGTGTAGTCTACGCAATGAACAAGCTCGGTACGGCAAAACGCGGTACAAAGGGGATGACTCCGCTTGGTGATATTCTCATCGGTGCACGTGATGAGACGGAAGGCGGTGCTTTGTCGTCTGCGGCAAGAAACGCAGTAGTCCAGCATGTGAAGGCGATAAAAGCAATAGAGTGGAAGGAGTAAGCCATGAACAGAAAGATACTTTGCGCAGTAATGCTAATGCTTCTGTTTGCGTTTCAGGCAGAAGCGGCAGACACGGGACAGCCTTTGCGCATGGGCATAATACAGTTCCTCAGCCGTACAAAGGATGTCAGTGCAGATCAGGCGGCGGCTATAGGTGATGTTCTAGCGAGAATGCTCACCAGCTCAAAGAGACTCACAATCATAGAACGCGACCAGATGGATGCTATTGCGGCCGAGCATCAGATGTCCACGTCAGGAGCATTCACGGATGATACTGCGCTTGCTGTAGGAAAGATTGCGGGCTGTCAGTATATGCTGTTCGGCGCGGTAACCAGCTATCAGCAGAGCGTGTCAACTACGGATATATGGCTTTGGGGTAAGACGGACTACTACGCTTCAACGACAATAGATGTCCGTATAGTTGATGTGAATACAACTAAGGTAGTTTTGTCGCTTTCAGAATCCGGCTCAACCCGTCAGTCAGGCACGAAGTTCAATTTTTACGGCATGAACAACCAGGAAAATATGGACTTTCGCGGGCTTGCTGCAGGAGCTATAGCTGACGCATCATCAAGACTAAGCTACAAGGTGCTTTACGCTCTCACCGGTGAATCTGCTCAGGTGCTCAAGACCAGCAAGAAGGACGTAACCATCAATACGGGAGCAGTAAACGGCGCACAAATGGGAGGAATGTACCGCGTATACATTGAGGGCGAGCAGATAAGGGGCATGAACGATGAAGTTCTCGGACGCAGGGAGAATAATATTGCTGTCGTGAAGATAACCGGAGTTCAGCGTGAGTTCAGCACAGCCCAGCTTGCACACAAACAAGCAGGAAGCATAGCCAATATTAAGCGCGGGGATAAGATATTTCCTGTAAGTGCTTCCGAGCTTAAGAAAATGATAGACAACAAGGAATTTCCCAAGAAAAGACCAAAGCAAATAAAACTAAGTGATGAGCAAAGAAAATTTTTAGGGGAGGATTAGTTCGTGGAATATCTTATAGCTTTATACACCGGCAAAAAGATTTACACCTACACCCTAAAGAACGGAATAACGGCAACTGTAGGAGATACCAAGAACGACAATATTTCCGCAGCTGATTCGGGACTGGGGAGCGCGTATGCTGTTCTTGCGTGTGATGCTGGAGGAGTCAGAATACTCACCCGGCAGCCTTTCAGTATCGGGAATGACTCTGCAACTGACAGGATACTATCTGCCGGAGATGTCGTAACTCTCACCGACAAAATCACGCTTGCAGTTTTCCGGAGCGTATGCAGTCTTGAGTCTCCCATAGACCTGAACGGAATAGATGAGCTTGCGCTTGGCCGTTCCTACAACGACAACGATATTTGCCTCAAAGCCCCTGAAGTGTCATCACGGCATTTGCTGCTGCGCAGGGAGGGCATACGCTGGACGGTTACGGATATAGGGAGCAGAAACGGAACGTTTGTTGACGGGACACTTGTTGATGTGGATACCCCACTGATTGCTGAGGATGTGAATATTTTTGCTGGCGGGTACATCTTTCACATACACAGCGACGAGCTTAGATTCACCAATACACCTCATGAGATAGAGCTTGTACCGGAGATTGCAGAGGCGGTTGAACGGAAAAAATCACTGCCTAAGCGTTACCCGTTCTTCCAGCGTTCACCGAGAATCAGGACTCGTGCCGAAAAGGTTGACTGTGAAATATTCCAGCCGCCTAATGTCGGAAACAAACCCCAGCTTTCATGGCTGTCTCTGCTCCTTCCGCCAATCATGATGGTTATTGTCATGGGAGGTGTAGCCACTGTAACAAAGAATTACAACATGCTGATATATTCCCTGCCTATGTCAATGATCTCCGTTGTAGTAAGCATAATCAACACAAAGACTAACTTAAAGAAGTGGCAGGAGAAGAACGGGCTAGCAATGGAAAAATATTCCGAGCACCTGAAAGAGCGAGAGAAAACCATAACTGACGCTGAAGGAGCATATATCGCAGCACTTTCTACGGCAAGCCCTGGCGTTGATGAGTGCATAGCTATAGCAGATAGTGTAAGCCGCAGGTTATGGGAACGCACGCCGCGTGATAATGACTTCCTCAGCGTAAGGCTTGGGACTGGCACAATAGCATCAAACGTTGATGTCAAGATACCGCAGGAGCAGATTTCTCTTGAAGAAAACCCGTTCACGGCACAGACAGCACTGCTCAAAGAAAGCCATACAGTGCTAACCGGCGTTCCTGTATGTCATTCGTTCCTGAGCTATCCTATAACGGGGCTTGCAGGAAGGCGCGAGGACGTTATGCAGACTGTAAGGCGTATAGTTATGGATATTGCATGTCATCATTCATACGAGGACGTGAAGATAATATGCGTCTATCCTGAAGAGGAACAAGAACAGTGGGACTGGCTCAGATGGCTTCCGCATGTCTGGAATGCTGCAAGGGCTAAAAGGTATATTGCATGTACCACTAAAGAAGCCAGAACTATGCTTCGTGAAGCAGGGGATACATTGAAGCTCAGGCGCAGGGAGGCAAAAGAAAACAGCTCAAGCAGGGAGTTCGTGCCGGAGACTCCGTTCTACTTCATGATTCTTGCAGACAGGGATCTGACAGAAGCGAGCGGCGAACAGTTCTTGCCGGAAAGTGATGTGCTGGGGTTTGCGGCATTGTACGCATACGGGGACATCGGCGCACTTCCGGGAGAATGCCAGAGCGTGATCATGTGCGGGGAAAAACCGTTCATCCAGAACACCAGACATGACGCAAAGGACAGCAACATATATTACATTCCCGACAGCGTAAGGCTCTCACAGGCAGACTCTTTCGCCCGCTCACTTGCACCGGTAAGGCTGCTGCAGTCAGGCGGAGGAAGCAAGATGCCCAAGAGCGTAACATTCCTTCAGGGGTTCAACGCAAAGACTATTGAGGATCTTGACGTTATAGGCAGATGGGGATCAAGCCACTCTGAAAAGAGCTTGGCCGCACCTATAGGCATTAAGGAGAACGGGGACGTTTTCGAGTTTGACGTTTTCGAAAAAGCTATGGGGCCTCACGGTATAGCTGCAGGAACTTCGGGAAGCGGCAAGAGTGAAATGCTCACAACATGGCTTTTATCTATGGCACTGACATTTTCTCCCGACGACGTTAATTTTGCGTTGATT
>CAJOES010000007.1:0-320 GCA_905233455.1 uncultured Synergistales bacterium
GTCCAGCCCTCATGCCTGCATATATCATCAAATATTTTCAGCAGCACGGCATCGCAAAGCTGAAGTTTTCTTATTGCTCCTTTTGCGGGAGGAAGCGCAGTAATATCTACATACTTGTTGAGGAAATAATAAAGCGTATCGATCTCTTCCTGACATTGTTTAGCTCCGGAATACTTTTTCAGCAAAAAACCAAATGCACCGAATAACCCTGTTTCTTTTGTCTTGCGTATGAACTTTTGAATTTTGTTCATCATGTCTCCTCCTTATTCTGCATGTAATGTGAATAAGGTAATTTCCGCAGGATCAAACAGCCTCAAAGC
>CAJOES010000007.1:350-57055 GCA_905233455.1 uncultured Synergistales bacterium
ACATCATACCAGCCCCGCACAAACCCTCCGTTCGCACGCTTCACGAGCTGGTATATTCCCGGCATCTGCCCTCCGTGAGTATGCCCGGACACCTGCAACGCTACATTATGTTCTGCATTTTCGTGCGCAAATCCCGGCTGGTGATCCATCAGTATTACAGGCACACCTTCAGGGATGTCCCGGACTGCCGCATCAGTGTCCGGTGCAGTCAGCCCCATTCGTCCCCCTGTAGGGTCAGGCTTGCCGGCTATTGCAATGCTGTCATCTCCCGAAGTGATTATCACGCTCTCATTCTCCAGCATTCTTATTCCCATATCAGCAAACTTCTTCATCCAGTTATTATAGTCGAAATAGTATTCATGATTGCCCGTAACACCGTACACACCGTATTTTGCCTTCAAGTCCTTCAACGGCTCAAGGTCCGAATACCTCGCATTGACCGTGCCGTCAACAAAATCACCTGGCAATAATATTATGTCCGGGTTAAGCGCGTTAGTTCTGTCGGTTATTGCCCGCACAAAATTTCTGTCGCTCAAAGTGTCAGCATGAATATCAACCATCACTGCAACCTTCAGCCCCTCAAGACTCCGGCCAAGCCCAGAAATCTTTACGTCATGAGCATTAATGTCCGGAAGGCTCAAGGCATTATACGTTCCCCATACGGTAGAGAATACTGCTATCACGAACACCAGAGCTGAAGCCATAGATGACGGGAAAGAACCTGCACCGGCTGTGAGTCTCCATGCAATGCGGACAATATCTTTTGTCAGCACCATAAAGACTGCAACAATCATGAAATTGAATGCAAGGGTTACGCACATCAAAACGGCATACGGAAGCTCGATAACATCAAAGCCTGAAGCCGTCCTTCTGTACAAGAACGTTCTCGCGAGTCCTGACAGAAGAATCAATGACAGTAATATTTTCAGCCACATTGAAATTTTCAGCGGCAGTATCAGGCTCAATATCTCGTATAAACATACAGCAAGAGGAATCAACGCGAATAAGTTAAACATAAAAAATTTCACGCTCCTTATTGCAATTATTATACGTTACAGGGGAATAGTTATTGTTATGATTTAGGATTGGTGGCGGCACCTGGAATCGAACCGGGGACACTGCGGGTATGAACCGCATGCTCTAGCCATCTGAGCTATGCCGCCTTATTTGGCATTGGTGGCGGGGAAAGGATTTGAACCTTTGACCTTCGGGTTATGAGCCCGACGAGCTTCCAAACTGCTCCACCCCGCGATATTATTATGTCAATTAGCTTTAGTATCTGGTGCCGGACGAGAGACTCGAACTCTCACGGACTTTACGCCCTCGGGATTTTAAGTCCCGTGTGTCTACCATTCCACCAGCCCGGCGTTTACGCTGGTGTTTTAAGCACGAGGGTTATTTTATCCCACTTGCTATTTTGCGTCAAGATTCTGCGCGTTCATAGCACCGTAAATCTTCAGCCACTCATCACACGTAAGATCTTCTGCCCTCATGCTGCCGAACTCCCCCGCATCAGCAAAGCCCTTCAGGTTACCGGCCAGAGTCTTGCGCCTGTGCGCGAACCCCCGGTGCAGCAATTCGCTCCATGTATCCGAACACGCAAGATCCGTCCTGCGGTCTATGCGTATCTCAACTATTGCGGACTCAACTTTCGGGACCGGCCTGAAGCATTCACGCGGAACTTTACGGACGATTACAGCCCTTCCCACAGCTTCAACAGCAACGCCAAGAGGGTAGCGCGCTTTAGTGTCCGGCGGTGCAGTGAGCCTCTCCGCAGCTTCCTTCTGGAGCATGTACAGATGATACGTCAGGCCAAGATGAGAATACTTCAGCAGATTCCAGATTAACGGCGTGGTTATGTTGTAGGGTATGTTCGCTATAACTTTTGACGGGAAAGGGCTCAATGAAGCATAATCAAACTTTACGGCATCACCCCAATGAAGAATCAGCCTGCTGTCATTTTCTGCAAGCTCCTCAAGCTCCGGCCTGAATCTTTCGTCAAGCTCCACAGCATGAAGGCATTTCACGCCCTCAGCCAGAAGCGCACGTGTCAGCACGCCGTGCCCCGGCCCTATCTCCAGAACACAATCACTATCACTGACACCTGAACGCTTCACCATGAGAGCGAGAATGTTTTTATCCGTCAGGAAGTTCTGACCGTAACGTTTCAGCGCAGTAATCATTATTTCTTCCCTGCATACACCGTGATATTTCCGCCATCACGCCTAGCCTTGAGCATAGAATCATACGCCGCACCGATGAACTCATTGACCGAAGAATATCCTCCCTCGCGGAGATCCGCCACGCCTGAACTTACAGCAATATCCTTCACGTTCTCCCGTATCTGCCCGGAAAGCACAACAGCCGCAGAACCTGAACAGTGAGCAAGTATCATGAACTCGTCCCCGCTCCAGCGTCCCATAGCAGACCGGGCATGCTCAGCAAGAAACTTCCTCGCTATGCCGACGAATTTCCGTATTATCCTGCTGCCAGCCTCCCATCCCTGAGATTCATTGACTGCCCTGAAACCGTCAAGACATACAGCTATAAGGCTGAGATGCCTGTTATCCCTCAATGACGGCGAATATTCACGCAATATCACGTGCTCTATTCCCCTGCGGTTAAGAATCCCTGTAGGCGAGTCAAACGTCAATAATCTGCGCAGCTGGTCATGTGTCCGGGTTATCTCCGTTATGTCCTCAAATGTAAGCATAACGGCTTCCGTTCCGTGCCACTTCACCGGGCTTGCGTGTATCACCATAAGGCGCGGTTCTGTCTCTTTCTCCGGCTGGTATTCATTCAGGGTCTCGTCATAATACATGAACGGGTAAAAGTTCTCGTGCTCTGCAAGTTCCGGTATCCTGCATTCAACGCTTCCGGACTTCTTCATGATTATGTGCATTATGTCGGCAGGATTTGAGGTTTGCGCTATCTCCGTGATATTTCTTCCGACAAGGTTAATGTTTATCCCTGAAGACAGGAATTTATTTGCGGCCATGAATACGCCTCGCGAGTCAACAACTCCTGCCCTGAACGGCACAGCTTCAAGCACTTCGGGATCACTGCGTATTATGGTTGCTGGTTTTCGGGATGCCTCAAATTCTCCGGAAGGCATTATGCGTATCACAACACCTGCTATATTCCCGCTTATCTTCAGCGGCGAGGCAGTAAGCTCCCATGTCTTGCCGCGCTCCGTAAGTTCTATTGCACCGGTATCGCCAAGACATGCCGCAGTAAGCAGCTCGTGAAGTGTCCGGTCAAGTGCCGTAATCATCGGGGGGTAGCTTCTGCCCTCGTCGCATATGTGCCCCAGAAGCCTTGACGCTACAGCCTTATAGCCGTTGGTGGCATGAAGCAGCTTGCCTTTGAGGTTCACCACACAGCAGAGAAGCCCCGGACAACTGTCCAGGACTCCGCTCCATACGCTCATCTTTTGTCGTTGTAGCCGTTAGGATGGGACTTGTGCCACTTCCACGCAGAAGCAACAATATCTTCCATGCGGGTAATTTCGGGCTTCCAGTGCAGGATTTCATGTGCTTTCGTGCTGTCTGCAACAAGCCTTGCAGGGTCTCCGGCACGCCTTGCACCGATCTCTACGGGTATATCCTGCCCCGTTGCTGTCCTTGCCGCGTTTATCATCTCCATCACGGAATAACCGTCGCCGCTCCCCAAGTTGAAGATGCTGCTTTCACCGCCGCTGCGCAGATACTCAAGAGCCAGAATGTGCGCATGTGCGAGATCCTGAACGTGAACGTAATCGCGTATACATGTCCCGTCCTTCGTGGGGTAATCGTCGCCGTACACCGTAACATGATTCCGCTTCCCTAACGGCACCTGAAGTATCAGCGGGATCAAATGTGTTTCCGGGTGGTGATCCTCGCCGATAGTCCCGTCATGCCATGCACCTGCAACGTTGAAGTAGCGCAGTGATACATACTTTATGCCGTGCTGAAGGCCGACCCAGTGCATCATTTTCTCCATTATACGTTTGCTTTCTCCGTAGGGATTCGTGGGGTTGGTCTCGTCCGTCTCAAGTATCGGGAGCTTCTTGGGTTCGCCGTATGTTGCCGCTGTTGAGGAAAATATTATGCGCTTTACGTTGTTCCTCTGCATTGCTTCAAGCAGGGAAATCATTCCGCCGACGTTGTTGTCGAAGTATTTTAGCGGTTTCTCTACACTTTCACCGACAAGGGAATATGCACAGAAATGCACGACTGCCTCAATGTCATTTTCCGTAAATATCTTGTCGAGAAGTCCGCCGTTCCTGATGTCCCCTTCGTAGAACTTTATACCCTCTGGAACTGATGCCCTGTGCCCGGTTTCGAGGCTGTCAACTACGATAACTTCCTCGCCGTGTTCAGTGAATGCCCTGACGTTATGCGAACCGATATAGCCAGCTCCACCGCAAATCAATACTGCCATAAGTTTTACCTCCTCTGTTATCTTGTGTTGGGTATGGGATTGAATATAACGTCTCCCATTTCTATGCTCATATCAAAACTGCTTTTCCTGTGTCCTACGTGCATTTTTCCCGGCATTCCCACAGATGACGGCCTGACTTCATCGTATATGCTGCTTCTTGAGACTCCGCCGGGTCTGTGGAGTTCCGGAGCATTCTTCACGCCGAACATATCTATCACCATTTTTGCCGAGTTAGCCCCGAATGACGGACTCGCCTGCCACCATTCCGGCCTGCCCTGTGTGCTGAAGAATACCGCATCAGAATCACTGCCGGATCCCATAGACGCAAGTATCTTTACCGGCCTGATAGAATTTCCGGAAATGTCTGCCGCCTTCATCCACGCATAATCACCGCCGAGCCACGCATAACCGCCCGGAGAGTCAAATACCGCAAGCTCCTTAGAGTTATTGCGCAGATACTGCCTCGCGCTTGAGTACTTCCCGACAGGAACACCGACCCATACTGCACCGCCTTCACGCACAACCTTTGAGGCAGACAGCCAGTCAGATGGGACATCACTGCCGAAGTACCTGCGCAGGCTGGCCGTGCCGGGATTCACGCCGCCGTTGAGATTCACCGCAGCAGCAAGACTGTACAGCCCGCCTATTACCCGGTGAAGCTCAGTATCCTGCTCGACCTCAGCATAAACAGGAAACACCATGCACAGCAAAACAGCCCAAACTACACAAAAAGCACAAAACCTTTTCATCATATGAAGACGCTCCTTAGTATGAAATTTTTTCACTGCAATATATTTTTCACCGTTCATGCCGGGTTTTTTCACTGATTGCTCAGTAATAACGTATTTTCTGTTTCCATTATATGAAATACATTCTTGGGAAGGGGCGTATCAGGGTGCTTATCGTCCGGCATAATCAGAAACATCCGCTCCTTCCTGTCCCATAAGATATTTATCACAGCATCGCTTGCCGCAAATCTTTTCTCTGCAACACCGTCTGAAAGTTCCGCATCAATCAGTATAGAATTCCTCAGCGTGTAGAAATACACGGAAGGATAATTCACGCCGTACTGTATCACCCAGTCTTTGCCCTCTATCCTGTCGCGCAGAGCCAGCCCTATATCACGCACCGAATATCTTTCTGCCGTCAGGTTGAAGACTCCCGCTAAAGGCATCAGGCACAATAAAGCCGCCGCAGGAACATTACGCACCCACTTTTCTATTTGCTTCGTCTTAGTGTAGTACCATGACGCAAACAGAAACAGCATCGTCAATAATATCCACGGAATAAGCGACATCAACGCGGCACTTGCTACAGGCAGATCACGTGATACATACGGCATCAGAATATACAGCACGGGAACAATGATTATGATATTCAGCATTACGGACATTCTGACGGAGTAGAGATTTTTGCGGCCAAGCCATATATCCAGCTTGCGCCCGATCAGTGCCGACAATGCCGGGACACATGCACACAGCGCGAGAATATCTCCCGACAACAGCGACGAAACTGCGAACACCAAAGCCCATACCAGCATAAAAAGTTCCGGGCTTCTCTGTGCAGGATACTCACGCGGGAATATCTCATACACCGCACGGATGATAAAGCCCTGAAACGGCACGAAACTCACGAACAGGAAAGCTATTATCCCCTGGAATCCCCCGAAAGAATATGAATACGTATGACAGCGCATGAAGTGTATCACCTGCGGATTGACCAGAGCAAGCACAACGAAATACAGACCGCATAACGACACCGTAATTATTATTCCGCCCGGCCAAGTGAAAAAGTCCTTCAGCAGATCATAATCATCACACAGGAACGAATACACTATAACAGCCACGAAAGGCAGCAAGAATCCTTCAAACCCGTGTGCAATGAAAGCAAGAGACAATGACAGGTGAGCCAGTATCAGCCATCTTTTGTCGTCATGGGAACGCACAACCCCGGCCATAGAAAGAGCCGTGAGACATGAATACACTGCGTGTGATGAGGCTAACTGCGACACAGCAAAGCACAGGGTCATTCCTGCACATATGCTTGAAGCCAGCCATGAACTGCGGGAAGATTCACTGCCAGCTGACTTGGCCGACATTGATGCGGCTAAAATCATTCCCAGTCCGGACAATGCAGACCAGAAACGCACAGCAAATTCTCCCCAGCCGAAAATACTCACGGCTAAAGCTGACAGCCACCAAGTGCCGAGAGTGCTCCCGGACGTTAGGGACTCGCCTATCTTCGGCACGAAGTAATTTCCTGCGGCGTACATATGGATACTTACGGAAGCATTTATGCCTTCAACGGGGTCAATCAGCCCGTGATCGCCGATTCCCCTGAAGTACAGGTAGAAGAGAAGTGCTACGAATATATAAACCGGTTTACGCGACATTGCCCTGAACAAATTACCGACCTGCGCACGGTATAACAACCTTTCAATTTCTGTATAATGCGAAAATTTTTCGTGAGTTTTATTATATACTATCCAAGAAAATTTATATTACGGAGGATTTTTATATCATGCGGAAAGTTACAGCGTTCTATATGGAGGGATGTCCGTATTGCAGGCAGGCCCGGCAGGCACTAAGCGAACTGGTGAAAGAGGACGGCAAATATAATTCAGCTGATATTGACTGGATAGAGGAGACACAGCACCCGGATATTGCAGATAAGTATGATTATTACCGCGTGCCTTCAATGTTCATTGACGGGAAGAAGCTGTACGAGGCTCACCCCGGAGAAAGCTACGATGAATGCAAGGGTAACGTTAAGCGCGTCCTTGATGCGTCTATGGCATAACACGCACAGCAACAGCAAGAGCACAAAAAAAATTCCCTCCAGCCGTTAAAGCCGGAGGGATTCTTTATGTCCGTTACTTCCTGCGCAGTAATAACGCTCCTGCAATCATCAAAGCCATAATCCCGAAGCCGGAATTGCACATGCTTGACCCTCCGGAACTTTCTGCGTTTGCGGCGGGAGTCTTGGGAGCTTCACTGCTGGCTTTTGTCTCCTGCTTTGCTGTAGTTCCTGCAGTATTTCCCGGTGCAGGCACGTCAGGATTCTCGTATATGCTGAAGACAGGTTTTATCACGGCACTTCCTGCAGAGTTAGTCGCTGTAATTGTTACCTCCTGAGCCTTCATGAGTGCCGCAGGTGTACCGGTTATGCTCAGTTCGGACACGCCGTCGGAATCGTTCGACTCAATCTCAAGCCCGGCAGGGAGCTTGTCGACAGTCCAGCTTATGACTCCCGGCCCTTCAGCAGTGATCACAGCATCAATATCTTCATCATACATTTTGCTGAAATATTCTTTAGTGAGTGTCTCAGCATTGTCCGTAATCACCGGAGCTACAGCAGCAAACTTCAGCGTGTAATCATGTGATACAGTCTTCCCGCTCACGTCCTGCTCTGCTGTGAGGCGTATCTTTCTGGTGATTTCCTTCTTGTCCCTGCCGAAAGCCAGCCCTGCCTCACCCTCTCCGGCCTTCCATGTGCCGAATATCCTTCCCGTGTCGTAATCGAATTCGAGGCCGTCGGGAAGTTCCGTAAGGTATGTGCTGTCGAGTCCTTCCGATACTATATCCCATGCTGATACGCCAGCCCCTGAAGGCGTGAATGAATATTCCTTCCCCCATGTGATTACTCCGGGTTCTGCGGCATTGATGGCGGCATCGGGATATATCTTCAGGCTGTAGGTTTTCTTGTCGGTATTGCCTTCCGTATCTGAGGCCGTTACTGTTACGGTGAACTCTCTCGGATTCGTGTCTGCTATTGCGGCGGCAGTGCCCCAAACGCACATTGAGGGGAACACTGCAAGATTCCCGCCCGCATTCATGGACGTACCTGCGAACCCGCTCCCTGAAGGCGTTATGGCAATATCTACCCTGCTGGCATTCTCTGCCGAAAACATCAGCGGCGTATCATCGTAGGGTATTTCCGTACCGCCGATAACAGCACCGTCAATCAGGGTATTGACATCAAGCAGTTCGGCTAAAGCACTGCCCGAAAGTCCTTCAGGTTCAATGACCTTTACGGCTGATGCTGACGACGCAAGCATTATCACGAACATTAAAGCAGTTACTATTTTCTTCATATTTCATGCAACCTCCTAGTGATAGAAATTTTAGCACTTCTCATTTACGGGATTTTTTACGGCTCGTCTTCTTGGTGCTTACTGAATTTCTTTGAGCCTGTTTCTGTTTAGTATTTTCGGAAGTCTTCACAGCTTTCTTTGCGGTGTAAGTATTCCCCTCTATCCTGCACAGTCCTTCAGTTCCTCCGGTGATTTCTCCTGCGTGCTGTGCCCCGCTCATGATGACTGATCCCGCAGTGTTATTCCTGACTGTGCTTTCAATGACCTTCCCGGCAACTCCTCCTGCCCAGTGTTCAGACTTGAGCGAGCCGCCTGAAGTGCTGCCCGTTATAGTTGTGTATGATGCGAATCCCGCTGTCCCTCCTGCGTATGACTCTCTAGGTTCATAGCCGTAATATGCCTCCTGTGCGGTGAATGTCCGTATGGCGGCCGATGAAGTGCAGTTAGCGATCAGCCCCCCGTCAGAGTACCCGACAATGCCGCCCGCGTAAGATGATTTCCCGCCCGCTGATATTGTGCCGGTGAAAGTGCAATTCTCTATAGCACCGCCCTCAAGCCGTCCCGCTATTCCTCCTGCACAGACGTCTGCAATGAATGCCGCATTAATGTCAATGCTTACACTTGCCGTGCAGTCCCTGATTATCCCGCCTGAAGAAACCATGGCTGCAATTCCGCCAGTTGTAGACTGGGATTTTATTGGTGCTATCCCTTTCACACTGCAGTTATGTATTATCCCTGATACCAGACGGGTCGCTATTCCTGCAAAATCCCCGTGAAGCAGGTTGAGATTCTTTACCGCAAAGCCGTCGGTCTCTATATAGTCAAATAATGTAATGTATGAAGTTATCGTGTGCCCGCATCCGTCAAAATGTCCGGTGAAAGGTTTGTCTTTGCTGCCTATGAGAGCCGGCGACTGTGTCAGATCCCTTGACAGCTTGTAATATCTTCCTGCAGGTTCTTTACCGGTTTCTATACGTACGGACAGCACTAACATATCCCTTGCATTCCTTATGATATATGCAGTCTCTTCCGTTAAGCCGTCTTCAGCGTCATCGTAATAATAATAGGCATCCTTTGCTTCTGTTTCATACGCAGTCATGGCGAGAAACAGCAGAATATACACAGCAAATTTCTTCAGCATGATTATTTATCCTCAAAAATAAAAAATTCCCTCCGGCATAAAACCAGAGGGATAAATATTATTTCCTATCTTACAGGCTCAAGAAGCCCGTAACCGTTCTCCTTGCGTTTGTACACAACGTTGATCTCGCCGGTGTCCGCATTCTGGAACATGAAGAACGCATGACCAACAAGCTCCATCTGCATTATTGCCTCTTCCGTGCTCATCGGGTGAACCTGTACCTTCTTCACCTTGTCGATAACCGGAGCATCACTGACAGGCTCTGCAGCTTCCTCAACACTGAACGAGAACTCCTCGCCCGCACCAAGCTGCGCCCTGTCCTTAAGGTATGAATTGTATTTCTTGATCCTGCGCTCAAGGTTCTTCAATGACTGGTCAAATGCCGTCCTCATGTCAGTAGCGTCCTCTTCTGCCCTGAGTATTACACCGTTGGCATTGGCCGTAGTCTCAACGTTGAAACTGCCCTTGTGATGCGTAACTACTATCTGACAGTTCAGGATCTTGCGGAAAAACTTTTCCAGCTTTGAGATCTTCTTCTCCATATATTCACGGAGCTTCCCGTCAATCTCTGCACCGCGCTGAACAAACCGAACTTCCATGATATATATCGCACCTCCTGAATAAATGTTGTGGTGTCAGTATTATATTACATTTCATCTGTTCATGCCCGCTGAAATAATCCCTTCAAGCTCCTCGCTCTTTACCTTCCTCACCTCACAGCGTCCGATCTCAGCAGGCACAACCATATCTACGATCCCGCCCCAAGACCTGCGCGCCGCCTGTGCAATCTCTGACGGCCTGAATGAATTTGTGTTGTCGGGAAGATTATTCCTGTTCAGCGCACCTATAATCCTTTTCGCAGTCTCCTCACTGCACCAGCCCATTTTTGCGCTCGCCATTGCAGTAATACCGATACCCTGAGCCGTAGCAATCCCGTGCTGAACGTCATAGCTGCTGAGCGAGCATATAGCACTGCCGACAACGCACCCCAGCTTCAAGCCTCTGATCCTCTCATCATTGCCGGAAATGCCTGCACGGAACTTTATGCACTCCTCGATGATGCGCTCAATGTTCCCGTCAGCCTCTCCGCGCTCGAATATCCTGAACATGTCCTCACCGCACACAATAGAAGTCTTCAGTGCCTCAGCAACCCCGCTCCTGTATTCATCCGGCGGAAGCGTCTTCAGCGAGTCCGTATCGCACAGCACCAGAGAGGGACTGTATGACATTCCGGCGAGATTCCCCCCTGCGTTAAGGTTGAGCCTTGCGTGCCCTCCTGCTGAAGCCTTCACCATTGCGGCAAGAGTCGTCGGAACAAGCACGAGCCTTACCCCGTTCATGTAGCACCCTGCGGCAAATCCTGCAGCATCACACACAACACACCCGCCCAATGCAACAACACAGCACCTTTCAGACAGGCCAAGACGCGCCATATCTTCAAGGAGTTTCGCTACAGTCTGGAAGTTCTTTGCGGGTTCATGGGAATCTATCAGCAGTTCGCATATCCTCAGCTTTGTCCCTTCAGGCCGGGGGCATTCCTGAAAGTTCATGATGACTTTCTGCAGGTAAAGCCCCGAAACCTTTTCGTCCGTGATGAGCAGAACCTCATGTTCCGTATCATCTTCAAGCCTCAGTATCTCGATTCCTAAGCGTTCAATCAGTCCCCTGCGTATCTTGACGCTGTAACCTGAAGCTGTATTCTCCGTGCTGACCTTTACGTTTGCCGGCATTACATATTCCCCTTCCGTGAATGTGCATACAAAAACACCTTCCGGATTCTTTGACTGTCCAGAAGGTGCTGTAATGGTTTCAGTTTCGCTGTGTATGTGGTGTTGCCAGTGCCTTATGTCAGCCAAAGAGTATTAACCCTCCGGTAAAAGTACCAGAAGGAAGGGCTAAAGTAGAATTTCTTTGCTGACTTATTGTTATTCACTGTAATTGATTTCTCCATTTTCAGAAAATTTCAAGTACACAAATAATCACACACCAACGCAAAAATGTCAAGCAACAAAAAACCCCGCCGGTTTATGGCCAGCGGGATTCTTGTTACTTGTTAATGCTTCTGATTAGGTTTCAGCTTACTCCGTTTCAGTTTCAGCCTCTGCCGCCTCTTCAGCCGCCTTCTTGAGCGCGTCCACTGTCAGAACGTCGCCCTCTTCAAGATTCTCTGCGTCGTCCTTAGCACCGGCAGTGTTGCTGACCTTCACCGCGATTACTGGTGCATATTTCTTGTCCGCATAGAACCACGTATTGACTGTTACGACCCTGCTTGCAGGTACAGCCGTGATGTCTCCGGTCTCATCATAGAATATGGTGCTTCCTTCCTCATCATCAAGTGCCTTTCCTACAGGGAACGGGAAGTATACCAGCTCTGCACCGACAGGAGCGTCCTCAGCAAGTGCAATGTTCGTGATCTCATGCAGTCCATCTTCCTCTGCCTGCATCTCCGGAAGTATCGCAATGATCTGGTAGCCTTCCTCAATGAACCATGATTTCTGGGTGTCGCTGAGGTCTGCTTCAGTCCTTGCCCTGCCGAATGTCAGTGTTCCGGCGTGCTCTTCTGCTTCTGCTTTGGGTTCAGTCTGTGCTTCCTGCTCGGCTTCTGCTTCAGTGCCGGTTTCAGGCGCGCTTTCACTCTCCGGAGCGTCCTTATCAGACTGTGTGCTCGCCGGGGTTACAGTTATGGCTATTGGGAATTCCTTGGATACATTCTTGCCAGAGCTGTTTGTAGCCTGAACTGTTAATGTATCCGTTGTTGCAGACATACCCTTTGCAGCTGTTACCGTTACTGTAGCTTTATTTCCAAAAGTATTATTTTCCTTAGGAACATTCAGCTTTGCCGTAACACCTTTCTGACTGGGCTTGCCTGTTATCTTCCACGAAATCTTCGAGTCGCCCGTAGCCTCCGTTGCAGACGAAAGCTTCAGATTGATAGTGGCATCCTTCTTATCTTTTGCCGTAGGTTTAAGCTCTACCGCCGCAGTTCCTGAAGATACTTCGATTACAGGTTTAGGATCGTAAACTGCAACCTTTACGCTTCCGTTGGCCTTAGTGCCGTAGTTCTCCATATCGAACTTGACGCTTATACCCTTTGTTGCTGTAGGCTTTTTGGTGGTCGCAAACATGCCATATCCGTCAGCAGTGGTGGTTATAGTCGTAGAGAAGCCAGCATTCTTCAGTGCGTCTATGGTCTTCGTGTCCGATATTGAGTACTGGATGTTAGAGTCTGCAGAAACTGCGTCAGTCTTAATCAGTGCCTTTGCAACTCCGTAGTTATCTTCCGACAAGTAGAATTCCAGCGTTTTTGACGTAACTTTCGGCTTTGTTCCCTTGATACCAACCCTGAACTGCAGAGGATCGCTCTTTCCGGCATCGTTATACGCCACAGCATAGACATCCATAGACGCATATTTCTTAGTAGTAGGGTCATATGTTGCTTTCGTAGCTACACCATTTCCTGTGCTCAGTACACCGTTCTTATCTAACGAGAGTCCGTACGGCGCAAGAGCACTTGCGGCATCCTTAGAACTTGCGGCTAACACAGTGTTTCCGATCTTCACGCTGTCAACATACCATCTGATGCCGTTTCCGCTGGTAGAGCCTTTAACCCCTCCCTTGAGGCTGAGCTTCTTGTTGATCTCAAATTCCTTGCCCACGTAGTTGACCGTGATCTGAGGCTTCATCAGAGCTTTGATCGTGATGGTCTTCTTCGCAGTTGCACCGGTTGAATTGTTCTTCGCCGTAAGGGTTATCTTGCTCGTAGTCTCTTGTCCGGCTTTAGGAGTTCCGCCGATTATGTAGAACATACCGTCAGCAGGCTTTGCATTGCTGTAGGATTTGAAAGCATCAACAGAAACAGAAGTAATGTAGATACCGTTCTTTGCATTAGCCGGTAACTTGTTCTGCCTTAAATTATCCACTACTTCAGATATCGGATCAAGCTTCTGCGAAGAGGTTACGGTGATCGGGTTGTCTCCTTTTACGAAGAAGACGTACTTCACGCCGTCTAGGTTAACCTTTTGCATTGATCCCTTAATCCTTAAGGTGGCTACACCTTCTATGTTATCACCTGAAATTTTCTCGCCGTCCACCTCAGTGGCAAAAGTAACCTCGCCTGATGTCGTAGGTATGCGCTGGAACTTAAAGCCTTTTGCATCCTTGCTGAACGCATTAGCATTGAACCATATCTCCGGTGCCTGGATTGGATCGATATTCAGCTTCACGTTCGCAGTAACAGGCTTCTTCTTGCTGTCCGTATCCCAGTTCTCCATACGGATAGTTACAGGAAGCCCCTTGAATGCCACGCTGTCATCAACACTCACCAGATACTGATCGGTTAATTTGCTCCTGTCCATAGAGACGAAGCCGTTCATATCCTTGTCATTACGATCACTGCCGTAACGCAGCAGCTTGATATGACCCGTGCCTGTCAGTCCGTCCGCATAGAATGCGAGCCTTGTGGGGTTGTCCATGATTTGATCGTCTATACCATTATTACCATCATTAATAATGCCCCAGAGAGTAATATTACCGTCTTCATTCGCATCATAGAAGGTAGCATTCTCCTTGTCGTGATAAGTGATGTCTATGCTTGCAGTGGCAGGATACTTCGTGCCGAATATCTTGTTGGCGGTCTTTCCGTCAATGTATGCAGCCATTCTGATGGGCTTTGATCCTGTAGTTTCAAATGTCCAGTCATGAGAAGTCTCCTTAGAGCCTGCCGTAACAAACGTCTTCGTCGCGAGCTTCGGTGATGCAGCCTTTACATTGATTGTGAAATCCTTGCTGGCTCTCACGCCGTGGTTATGTGCGATGACCTTAATCGTGAGTTTTCCGCTATCCGGCATTCTGTCAATACTGCCAGTTATGATCGGTTTCGCAGGGTTGGAGTTGTCAACATACAGGTAGCTGTGCCTCTGGACGAACGACAGGTTCTTGCTGCCCTCACGGAGCTTATGGCCAATAGTCTGATCACCGCTCTTCACATCATCCCACACACGGGGATCATCAGAAACCAGATAGAAAGCGTTCTGATAATCGCCATCTTTATCGCCATAATCTAGTTCTGCTTCGTAGTAGTTAGGACCGTACTTGTTAAGTTGCGGAAAACTCTCATCCTTAACAAAATAAGTGGAAGCATACACAGGATACTTGCCGGAGTTCATCATGTTTTCTGCGTCTTCTCCATATGTTGCGTTCACCTCATCGTACTCATAATACGGCTGGTATGTTTCATAGTTCTCAGCGAGTACATCATCATATATCAGCCTTATATCCCAGCTCTGAACCTCCGTGTCAGAAACGAGTGCAGAACTCTTGTAGACCTTGTCCACAGTTATATCGCTGATCTTCAGTTTCTCGGAGATTACAGGTACACCATGTACCCAGATATTTGCACTGACCTGAGCGGATATATCCTTGTCGAAGCTGTTTGCGGCAGTGATAACGTACGTTACCTCCCCGTATACAGGCTTCTTGCCCTTAGCTGAAGTTGTAGTAGCCGCTGTGAACGTTCCGCTTATGGTTGCATACGACTCTACATCGTTGCTCTTAGGGTTAGGAGTAAGCTTAACGCCTTCAGGAAGATTCGCCGCAGACCAGTTGACGGGCCCGGGATACGCCTTAAGTATTACCTTGTCGTAACTCTTACCGACCGCTATGTCTCCGCTGGTCAGAACACCTTCATATACGTCGATGGATATTGTCTTAGTGCCGACGCTTATCGGAATCTCTGCACTGCTGATGCCTGCATCGTTCTCTGCCCAGAATATGTACTTCTTAAGAGGAGTTATCTTTTTCGGTTTACCGTAGACTAATACATAGTCCGCATAATAATCATCAGTACGGTCATCACTCGAGGCATAATAGGTATCTGTACCTGCAAGGCCTTCAGGAAGATAGCCGGGCTCTGCATTATAGCCAGGATCATCAACTGCTTTGTCGTTCTGGCCTACAGCATCTTTGCCGCTGAAATCCTTCTGCTTTGAGTAGAAGCCTGACCTCTTGATCGTACCGCCGCTTGACATCTTGATGATTGCCTGAGACAGATCTTTGCTCGTCTCTTCGGTTGTTGTATAGTCGTTGCTCCAAATGAAAGCGAAATTCTCTGCCTCAAATGAAATCTCTGGCGGAACAAGTATGAAGTTCAGCTCTATATCCTTTGAGACCGTCCTTCCTGATCCTTCAGCAACCAGCCTTACGGTTTTTACCAGTTCATCATTGCCTGTGCCGGTAGTACCGCCGCCGAAATCAATAGGAGTATTGATGCCCTGCTTCCATGTGCCGTTGATGGAGGCTTCTTTGTCCTTATAGGAGAATACCAGGTCGTTGCTTTCGAGCTTTACCCCGCTGTCGGCGGATATATAGCTCCACGTAACAGCATCCTTGAAGCCGGTTGCCTTAATGTTGATTGATGCCCCCTTGCCCCATACAACGTCATAGCTTGCGGGCTGTTCAATCTTCGGGGAAGGCAAAACCGTAATCTTGAACTTAGGCGAAATAGTACCCAAAGCATTACTGACAGTGATGGTTATCTCTTTGTCCGCAGATTCTGTCGGCGTACCGGTGATGTGAATCGTTCTCGTTCCGTTCTTTTTATTGGCATCTTCAGCAGCAGGCTGGTCTAAGTCATCGCTTATCGTCATACCTTCAGGAAGCTGTTCGTTGATTGCGTCCGTGTCGATTTCCAGAGGCAGTGTGCCAGTGAACGTAAACTTAAAGAGATATGATGTAATGTCATCTGAAAGTTCCTCGCCTACATAAAGACCGTTCTCGAACTGCCAATCCGTATACTCATAGTCGTATTTCTTGCCTATGTTGTCGTCTTCTTTGAGTTCCGAATCCATTACAGGTGCTTTTGCCCCAGTTACAGATACGGTGAAGTCCTTGCTTGCAGTTGGTTTCGTATCAGCACTGACCGTAGCCTGAACCCTGATGACAAAATCCTTGTCGTATGATACGCCGTTAGCTGCATCAACTTTGAGCTGTCCGTTGTCCTGCAAAACAAGTCCCATAGCTTTGAGCTTCTTTTCGCCGGATATGACCTTGAACGAAATATCTGATGAAGGAGCAATGTCCGTGTAGGGATTCAGCTTGACTTTGTACGTGTAATCCTTGCTGGTCAATTCGCTTATACCAAGCGGGATCTCGAACTTTGTCTGGCTCGCGTCAAATACCGGGCTGGGATATTCAAGAGTCGTGATATTGAAGCGGACTCTCTTAGAGCCTAACGCGTTGGAGACATCGAAACTGATCGGATGCGTACCTGCGTCTTCCTTGTATTTAGGCGTTCCGTAAATGGTGATTGTCCTTGAACCGTTCTTGCCGTTTGCGTCTGTACCGTCCGGAATATCCTCGCTGTAATCTACTTCCAGTTTGTCGGGAAGCTGTTTGTCGAAATTCCCTATATTCAGCGGTAGAGTGCCCTTGAACGTCAGCGTGAAGTACTTCTTGCCTGCGGGGCTGTCCTTGCTGATCTCATCACCGACATAAAGTCCTCCTGCAACACTGTAATTATTATTGTAGAGGGCTTTATGGTATTCAGTATCGTAGAGCTTGCCCAAGTCCGTAGTTCCGGAAGTAAGATCAAGCGTTGAATCGATATCCGGGGATGTTGCGCCGGTAATATTGATTGTGAAGTCCTTGCTTGCAACCGGTTTCGTATCCCTGCTGACCGTTACCTTGACCCTGAAGCTGAAGCTCTTATCGTAGGATATAAGCCTTCCTGCCTTATCGGGCGAAAGTTTGCCGTGAACGTCCATGCTGAGTCCGATTAAATCGAAGCTGCCCTTGCCGGTATCAAGCGTGAAGATCATATCTTTGTCGAGGTCTATAGAAGCATTGTAGGCTTTAAGGTTGATCTTGAAGCTTTCTCCGAGTGCAGAACTGCCAAGCGGAATATTGAACGTTGCATTGGCCGGGGTGTCCGCAAATTCCGGTGCAGGGTATCTTAGTACCGACATCTTGAATTCCATGCGCTTGCTGCCCACGCTGTTGGAGACATCGAAGCTGATCGGGAATACTTTTGCTGCTCCTGCCTGTACGTCCTTAGAGTCCGGTATGCCGCCGATCTTGACTATTCTTGAACCGTTCTTTTCGTTGTCGGTATTCGGGGTGTCAGTGCCGTAGTCTATGGACATGCCGTGAGGAAGCTGATGATCGAAGCTCGTTATATTCAGCGGCAGAGTGCCCTTGAACGTGAACGTAAAGTACTTCTTGTATGTCTCACTGTCCTTGTTGAGCGGGTCTCCGACATAAAGTCCGTTATTGTGTTCGTTGACTTCCTGATCATGCAGTACGCCGATGTCAGTGCCGGAATTTATGACAAATTTCTTGTCTGCGCTGAGTTCCGGTGCTGTTCCGCCTTCAACATGTATTTTGAATTCCTTTTCTGCTGAAGGGAACGTATCCTTGCTTACCGTAATTTTGACCTTCATTGTGAAGTCCTTGTCATACGATACGCCGGTGGTGTCCGCTGAAACAAACAGTTTTCCGTCTGCGCTCAGTGCAACGCCTATCTTGTCGAGGCTGTCCGCAGCATCCGAGGTGAAGATGAATGTAACATCGTCTGAAGGAGCAGAGTACTTATCCATAGAGACATAGAAGAACTGATTTTTATCACCCAGCGTGAATGTGAATTCGCCTTTCTGCTGTCTGGTGAATACCGGTTTCGGGTATGCAAGCGTAGTCATCTTGTAGGTTCTGGAGATGGTTTCAGCCGCATCGGTTGCAGTAACCGTTACTGTGTGGTCTCCGCTGTCGGAAGACTGAGGAATGCCTCCGAGCTTCACGACCCTGTAGCCGTTCTTACCGTTGTAGCCGTCCTTGTCGTATGAGACCTCTTCGCCGTAATCCACAGAAACACCTGCAGGAAGCCCCTTGAAGTCAACGCTTATCGGAAGTATGCCTTCAAACTTGAACGTAAGATATTTCTTAGCCCCATTGCTGGAAGTATTGATACGATCACCGGTGTAGAGTCCGTTATTGAACTTATGATCTTCATTATCATAGAGCTTGCCGAGATCTTCACCCGGCTCTACGTCGTCCGGTGAAAGCATCGCAAAGGTTTTTCCACCTTCAATGTGTATGGTGTATTCCTGTTCGTTATAGCTGTAATTAGGATTGCCTTTGCTTACCGTTGCCTTTACCTTAAATTTGAAGTCATCAGCGTAGGATACTTTTTCAACTCCCAGTGCTTTAACCAAGTTCCCCTGCTTATCAATATCAATGCCTATTTTGTCAAAATAACTTCTGCCGTCTGTAAGAGAGAAAACCATATCTTTACTGGTTGCAGTGGCATTGTATATATCAAGAGAAATCTTATGCGGAATATTATCAAGGCTGGTAGCACCGAGCGGAATGTTGTAGGTTAACTGCCTGTTCGGATAGACCTGATCAAATGTCGGCTTCGGGTAATAAAGCCTAGTTATTTTATAACTTTGTGTTTTTGTTCCGGCTTTTTTAGTAACAGCATCAAAGTACTTCAGCGTTATTGTATCCTCTTTAGAGTTGGCCGTTCCGAAGTCCTTAGAGGTAATTGTACCTCTGAGAGTAACTATCCTGTAGCCGTTCCTGCCGTTTGAGCCGTCAGAATCAATCGAAACGTCCTGGCTGTAATCCGCGCTTAAGCCTCCAGGAAGTTTGCCGAAGTCCGCACTGATGGGCAGAGTACCGACAATCTTGAACGTAAGGTAATTGTAGTCATAATTATCCTCGTCTTTGCTGGTGAGAGGCTGGCCGACATAAAATCCGTTATGGTAATTCTTGTCGTACAGCTTGCTTATGTCCGTATCTGCCGCCACTCTGTCCGGAGAAACTATCTTAAGCTCCTGAGTACCAGTAATCTTTATGGTGAATTCCTGCGTTTTAGACGGTTTTTGATCTCTACTGACAGTTACTTTAACGCTGAAGTTGAAGTTTGCATCGTAGGATATTGGCACGCCTTCTTTGTCTGGAGACAGTCTGCCGTGTTTGTCCATGCTGAGTCCTATTTTTGCAAAATTCGCCTGACCTGATGCAAGTTCAAAGATCATATCTGCACTTGTTGCAGGTGCGGGGTAGGCATCCGGTGAAATCTGGTACGAAGCATCAAGGCTTGTAGCACCGAGCGGGATCTCGAACACTTTCTGGCTGTTGTCAAATGTCGGGGCAGGATACTTCAGTGTCGTTATCTTGAACTGCTGCGTAGTATTAGCGGTCTTGACATCGTTGGAGACATTCAGCTTTATTGTACTCGTCGTATTGTTGGTGGGCTTGCCGCTGATCGTAATCAGTTTGTAGCCGTTCTTTCCGCCGAAGCCGTCGCTTTCGTCAGAAACGTCCGGGCTAATGTTTTGCGTCAAGCCGCTCGGAAGACTATCTATCCTTGCATGAATGGGCAGAGTACCCGTAACCTTGAACGTAAGATACTTCTTGTAGTTATCGGTAAAATTGCCGTCAGTGTCCTTGCTGGCTATCTCGTCTCCTACATAAAGCCCTCCGCCGTACGGGTCGAACAGCTTGCCGAGATCTGAGTCTGCTGCTACCTCCGGCGATACTATAGCAGGTTCTTTGATGCCGGTAATATTGATGGTGAACTCATCCTGAACGAAAGGCTTAGGCTGCTTGTTTACTGTAGCTCTGATCTTGATTTTGTTTTTAGTATTGAGAGCCTGATCATAAGATACACCTTTTGCTACAGCCTTGGCATCAGCCGACACATAGCCTTCTTTGTCCAAACTGAGTCCGAGTTTCTTAAGAAGATTCTCGCCGTATTCATCCGTACTGTAGATTATAGTTGTGCCTAGATAGTCTTTCACAGGTATTTGCTTCCTGAACTCTTTACTGCCAAGCGGTATAGTCAATGTCTTGTTTTCGTCTGCGAATTCAGGCTTGCCCTTAGCCCACGGTTCTATTGTCAGTGTGAAACTGTCCGAGAGGTTGTTATTTTTATCTTTTACGGTAACCGTGTATGTCCCTGCGCTTACGTCATTGGGAGAAACCAGCAGTTTAGCTACTATGCCATAGTAGGATTTATCATCGATAGTAGTCTTTGTAGCACCGTCTGACTCATTGAAGTACAGGTGAGAATTAGCCAGCCTTCCTTTCCCTTGATCGACGGACAGCTCGATTTTATCGAAGCTTCCGGAAGCATCATTGTCGCCGCTTTTGATGGTTACTTCCGGAACTTTAAGCCCGCCTTCGGCATCAGCAGACAGTCTAACGATCGCAACCTTAATATCCTTGCTGGTCTCGCGGATGGTTCTGGCTGTAGAAGATTCCGAGCCTTTGTCTATGCTGATTAACACATAATTGCTATCAGCAAAAGCCGGAATGCCTGAAACGAAAATTAGCCCAACTAAAATAGTCAGACCTAACAAGCGTTTTATCATGTGTTAAACCTCCTTGTCCTTTCTTATTTTTGTTATTGAGGGGATAAATTTTGTGTAAATACTCCTCAAGCCGTAAAAACCTCTTCCATTAAGGATAAGGTTTTTCCATATGTGCGCGTGTCTGGTATTAATGATTATCCACCTTCCTTTGAGATACCGTTTCAGTAATTTTGCATTATCGCTTCCTTTTCCTTCTGCAATGTCCTCCTCCTGAATCGTATTGCAGTCAGAGCCGGTTGCGTCTGCATGACTACTTTGAAATTTTTGCTGCCTTAAGGCTTAACGGCAGCCCTCCAACCTCCTAGACGCTGTAAAATTACTCCTCCTAGTAGGGATTTTCGGCTGTGGTAGCAATAATCTGTAATTTTTTCTTAAGATAATTTTGTACGCAAGTATAAGTATGCGTTATCTATATCATATCTTTATGTATATTTCATGAATGCCTGCGGAGAGAAGATACCGGAGATAATAATTTGAAGGCGTGTGTGTTTGTGTTGTGTGCGGAGGCTTGGCCTTCTGTTTGTGTGTTGTGCCTTGTGTAATGTTTAGGCTTTGTGCTCTGAGTTATGCGTGAGGGATTGAAGGTCATCGCTGGTGTGCCTCTCTCTGCGTATGTATTGTGTTTGGCGTAAGGCTTGGGGGTTAGTGCTTCCGTCGCAGTGTGCAGGTGTAGGCTTATGCTTTGCGCTCTGGGTTATGCGCGAGGGCTTGAAGGTTATTGCTGGTGTGAGTCTCTCTGCGTGTGTATTGTGTCCGGTGTGATGTTTATGGCTTCGTGCTTCCCTGTAGTGTGCAGGTGTAGGCTTATGCTTTGCGCTCTGGGTTATGCGCGATGGGTTGAAGGTCATTGCTGGTGTGAGTCTCTCTGCGTGTGTTGTGTCCGGCGTAAGGCTTGGGGCTTAGTGCTCCTGCTGTGGTGTGTAGGTGAAGGTCTTGTAGCTTTGCGCTCTGGGTTATGCGTGAGGACTTGAAGGTCATCGCTGGTGTATGAGTCTCTCTGCGTATGGTGTGTCCGGCGTAAGGCTTGGGGCTTAGTGCTCCAGGAGGCAAAAGCAAAATGGTTCGCGATGTAGTTTGCACTGATGTTGAAGGCATTGCAGGGGGAACAGGCCCGGCGAAGATGTATCATGTTCTCTCGAAGGACGAGCTTAATGGGCACGGAAGACTCTATGCGCGCGTGATTCTTCCTTCCGGGTCAGCGGTAGGGTGGCATCAGCATATCCATGACACTGAACCCTATTATGTGCTCAAAGGCGAGGGAGACTTCTACGAGGCTGATACGGAAGACGGTGAAAGGAAACATACGAAGGTTCATGCGGGGCAGGTGTGCATTATCCGTGTAGGGCAGTGGCACTGCATGGAGAATCATTCAGGGGCTGACCTTGAGATGATGGCCTTGATCTACAATGAGCCGGGTTATGACAACAGGGAGCTGTAATTTTCGAATCTGATTTATTTTTTATCTCTGTGCTTTAAGCGGCGGTGTGCTTTTACGTTGTGTTTTTGTAGTTGAAAATGTAGTTGAAAAATTCTTCTTTGTCCCTGAAATGATGCAGTGATGGTTTGTTCTGTATTTATGTGTAATCTTGCAGGCTATTATATTACATTGGTCTGCTTGCAGGTCATCATAAAATAATTTTCCGCAAACCTGCGCAAATTATTGACATTCAGGGATTGTGTTTGCTAAGATTATCAGGCTGTTTTGACATAGATAGCGAAAGGAGGGAAATCTGCTGTTAGTGAAGCAGATTTGACAGCAGAGGCTTGTGCCAACAATTAATCAGTTAGTGCGTTTAGGACGCGAAGAGAAGAAGAGCAAGAGCAATTCTCCGGCATTGCAGGGGAATCCGGCCAAGAGGGGAGTATGCACCCGTGTATACACGATAACCCCCAAGAAGCCGAACTCAGCATTACGCAAGGTTGCGCGTGTAAGACTGACCAACGGAATCGAAGTTACTTCATACATTCCCGGAATAGGACACAACCTGCAGGAACACTCAGTAGTTCTCGTCAGGGGCGGGCGTGTGAAGGATCTTCCCGGTGTACGTTACCATATAATTAGAGGAACATTGGACTGCGGCGGAGTGGAGAACAGGAAACGCAGCCGTTCAAAGTATGGTGCACGCAGACCTAAAGCGAACTAGAGAGGACTGACGTAAAATGCCGAGAAAAGGACATGTAAAGAAGAGGCCGCCACAGCCGGATATAAGATTCAACAACCCGGCCGCCGGAAGGTTCATCAGTGCGCTGATGATGGGCGGGAAACGCAGTATCGCCGAGAAAATATTTTACGGTGCGCTTGAAGGTGCTGCGGAGAAGCTGGGCGTTGAACCCTTTGAGGTATTCGAGACTGCCATGAAGAACGTTACCCCTAACATTGAGGTGCGTCCGAGAAGGGTCGGCGGTGCTACGTATCAGGTTCCGGTTGAAGTTACTCCGGAGCGCGGCGTGCAGCTGTCGATTCGCTGGATAGTCATGTATGCTAAAGCGAAAAAGGGAATGCCCATGCACGAAAGGCTCATGCGGGAGCTTATGGATGCCTACAAGAACGAAGGAGCTTCAATCAAGAGACGTGATGACACTCACAGAATGGCGGAAGCTAACCGGGCATTTGCACATTACCGCTGGTAGCAGGTAAAAATCTTATTATATGCAGGTGTAATTTTTTTGCAGGATATATCAAGAGTTCGTAATATCGGTATAGCGGCTCACATAGATGCTGGGAAAACCACGACGAGCGAGCGCATACTGTATTACACAGGAAGTAATTACAAAGTCGGCGAAGTTCATGAAGGCACAGCCACTATGGACTGGATGGAGCAGGAACGTGAAAGAGGCATTACAATCACGAGTGCTGCTACTACGTGTGCATGGAAGGATCACACTATCAATTTGATTGATACGCCAGGCCACGTGGATTTTACAGTTGAAGTAGAGCGGTCTATGAGAGTACTTGACGGTGCTGTGGCAGTGTTTTGCGCGGTAGGCGGAGTCGAACCCCAGTCCGAAACAGTATGGCGGCAGGCAGACAAATATCACGTTCCGAGAATTGCGTTCGTCAACAAGATGGACAGAATCGGCGCGGATTTTGCGGCTGTAGTGAAGGCCATGCACGACAGGTTAGGGGCAAATGCTATACCGCTTCAGCTCCCGATCGGTGCGGAAGATGACTTTGCCGGAGTAGTAGATTTGATTGAACAGAAGGCGTTTTATTTCTCCGGCGTGCTTGGCCAGCCCCCTGCTGAAGGAGCAATCCCGGCAGAACTGGCACTGACGGCGAAACAGGGACGGGACAACATCATAGAGGCACTGTCAGATTTCAGCGATGACATCATGACACTGTATCTTGAAGGGAAACCCGTAGGTTCTGAGCTTATACGCAAGACTTTGCGCGAGGCAGTCATCAATCTTAAGGCTGTACCTGTATTGTGCGGTTCAGCGTTCAAGAATAAGTGCGTAGAGCCTCTGCTTGATGCAGTCGTTGAGTACCTGCCCAGCCCGATAGACCTTCCGCCGGTCAAGGGAGTATCACCGGCAAATCCCGATGAAGTCATCGAACGCCACAGCAGGAACGACGAGCCTTTCACTGCATTAGCGTTTAAGGTTGCAGTTGATCCGTTCTTGGGCAAACTGTTTTTCCTGAGAGTCTACAGCGGGAAGCTAGATAAAGGCAGTTCGCTGTACAACCCTACATCAGGACAGCGTGAACGTATCGGACGCATAATGAGAATGCACTCAAACAAGCGCGAGGATATTGACTCGATGGAAGCCGGAATGATAGTAGCAGTACCGTCATTGAAGGCCACGAAGACAGGAGATACCCTTTGCGACGAGGCTAACCCGATAGTTCTTGAGAGCCTTGAATTCCCTGAACCCGTAATTTCTCTTGCCGTTGAACCGGCTACACAGCAGGACAAAGTTAAACTCTCTAAGGGCTTGACGGCACTTGCTGATGAAGATCCTACTTTTAAGGTGCACAACGACGAGGAGAGCGGGCAGACGGTAATATCAGGAATGGGAGAACTTCACCTAGAGATTATCGTAGACAGGCTGAAACGTGAATTCGGCGTTGATGTCAAGGTCGGCAATCCCCAGGTAGCATACAGGGAGGCCATACGGAAGCCTGCACGTGCTGAAGGCAAATATATACGTCAGTCAGGCGGGCGCGGTCAGTACGGTCATGTTGTGTTTGAGATTGAACCGCTTGAAGACGGCAAATATGAGTTTGAGGACAAAATCGTCGGCGGAGTCATACCGAAAGAGTTCATTGCGGCAGTCGAGAAGGGGCTTGAAGAGGCGGTGCAGTCAGGAGTTCTCGGCGGGTATCCTGTTATCGGCGTAAAGGTTGCGCTTGTTGACGGGTCATATCACGAGGTAGACAGCTCCGAAATGGCATTCAAGATTGCGGCTTCAATGGGCTTCAAGGAGGCAATGAAGAAGGCAGACCCCGTATTGATGGAGCCTGTTATGTCGGTGGAAGTAGTAACGCCTGAAGAGTACGTAGGCGACGTTATCGGGGATCTCTCATCGAGGCGCGGACGCATTGACGGAATGGACATGCGGGCAAACGCAAGGATTATCCGGGCTTTTGTGCCGTTAGTCGGAATGTTCGGCTATGCTACAGACCTGAGAAGCAAAACATCAGGACGTGCGAATTATTCGATGCAGTTTGATCACTATGAACAGACCCCGGCAGAAGTCAGTGAAAAGATTTTGCAGGGAAGGATTTAATTTATACATTAAAGGAGAGTTTTTAGAGTTATGGCAAAAGAGAAATTTGAGCGCAACAAGCCTCACTTGAATATCGGAACGATCGGACATATTGACCACGGCAAAACCACTCTTACAGCGGCAATCACAAAGTGCCTTGCTACAGAGAGCTATGCAGAGTTCACAGCATATGACATGATCGACAAAGCCCCCGAAGAGAGAGAGCGCGGAATCACGATCAACATTGCGCACGTGGAGTATCAGACGGACAAGAGGCACTATGCACATATCGACTGCCCCGGCCACGCTGACTACATCAAGAACATGATCACCGGAGCTGCCCAGATGGACGGAGCAATCCTCGTCGTATCAGCCGCAGACGGCCCGATGCCCCAGACCCGTGAGCACGTTCTGCTTGCCCGTCAGGTCAACGTTCCCGCGCTTGTAGTGTTCATGAACAAGACAGACCAGGTTGACGATCCCGAACTTCTTGACCTCGTAGAGATGGAAGTCCGCGAACTCCTCAACAAATATGAGTTCCCCGGCGATGATATTCCCATCATTCGCGGTTCAGCACTTGAAGTTCTCGAGAAGGGCACAGGCAAAAAGGATGATCCTATCTGCAAGTGCATTTATGACCTTATGGACGCTTGCGACAACTTCATTCCTGATCCTGTACGCGACGTTGATAAGCCGTTCCTTATGCCCATTGAGGACGTGTTCACCATCACAGGACGCGGCACAGTCGTAACCGGCAGGGTTGAGCGCGGAATCATCAAGGCCGGCGAGGAAGTTGCAATAGTCGGTATGACCAGAGACACAAGAAAGACAGTTGCGACATCACTCGAAATGTTCAGGAAGATTCTTGATGACGCACAGGCAGGAGACAACGTAGGCGTGCTTCTTCGCGGAATCGACAAGGACGAGGTACAGCGCGGACAGGTTCTCGCAAAGCCCGGCAGCATTACTCCTCACACAAAGTTCAAGGGCGAAGTTTACGTCCTCAAGAAGGAAGAAGGCGGAAGGCATACACCGTTCTTCGCAGGGTACAAGCCGCAGTTCTACTTCAGGACTACAGACGTTACCGGCAACATCAAACTTCCTGAGGGTGTAGAGATGGTAATGCCCGGAGACAACGCAACGTTTGAGGTTGAGCTGATTGTGCCGATAGCTATGGATGAGGGACTCCGCTTCGCAGTTCGTGAAGGCGGTCATACAGTAGGTGCAGGGGTTGTAACCCAGATAATAGAGTAAATCAATCATGGCACGCAAAATCCGCATTAGGCTTAAGTCGTTTGATCACCGTGTGCTTGACACATCAGCGGCACAGATCGCAGAGACTGCACAGAGTACCGGCGCGAGGGTTTCAGGGCCTATCCCGCTTCCTACAGAGGTAGGCAGGATTACGATCCTGAAATCACCTCACAAGGACAAGGACGCTCGCGAGCAGTTTGAGATGAGGACGCACAAGAGGTTAATCGATATTATTGACCCAACACAAAAGACTATGGACGCTCTGATGCAGTTAAACCTTGCATCGGGTGTGGACATACAGATTAAATTTTAGCGTTAAGGAGAAATAGCAATTATGTCAATAGGGATTCTGGGGAAGAAACTCGGAATGACACAGATTTATGACTCGGAAGGACAGGCCGTAGCTGTTACGGTCGTCCTTGCCGGGCCGTGCTCCGTTGTTGCTCTGAGAACCCCTGAACAGAACGGTTATTCCGCCGTTCTTCTCGGCTTCGGGGCTGTGAAGGCTCATAAGCTGTCCAAACCGCAAAAGGTAATGTTCGAGAAACTGAAGCTCGAACCCAAGAAGACACTTCGGGAATTCAGGATTGATGACGTGAAGGGCTATGAAGTCGGCCAGGAAATAAAGGCTGACCTGTTTGCTGCCGGAGAGAAAATCAACGTTAAGGGTATCTCAAAGGGTAAAGGTTTCGCCGGAGTCATCAAGCGTCATCATTTCGGAGGTCAGCAGTTCAGTCATGGTACTTCGGTCGAACACAGGCACGGAGGATCAAGCGGCGCAATATCGTATCCCGGCAGGGTATTTCCCGGAAAGAGAATGCCCGGACACATGGGAAGCGATAAGGTTACCGTAAAGAACCTAACCGTTATGGCCGTAGACGCTGAGAACAATTTACTTCTCGTAAAAGGTGCAGTTCCAGGCTCAAAGAACAGCCTGCTAGCCCTCTACAAGAAAGCATAAGGAGGGATATAACTATGCCGTTCGTAAAAGTATTTGAGTTCACAGGAGAACGTGCCGGAGAAATGGAGCTGTCTGAAAGGGTCTTCAACACTCCCGTACATATGGCCGCGATTCATCAGGTAGTCGTTGCGCATCTGGCCAACTGCCGTCAGGGTACTGCCAGCACAAAGACACGCGGTGATGTTTCCGGAGGCGGCAAAAAGCCATGGAGGCAGAAGCACACAGGCCGGGCACGTCAGGGAAGCACACGCTCGCCCATCTGGGTACACGGCGGAGTTGCGCACGGCCCGCACCCGAGGGACTATCATCAGAAGGTCAACAAAAAGGTGAACAGGCTTGCACTCAGGAGCGTGCTGTCCGATAAGGTTCGCGAGGATCTTATGTTTGTGGTGAAGGGTTTTGACGCAATCGAGAAGCCTTCAACCAAGAACATGAAGAATCTGTTCACGGCACTCGGTGTAGGCAAAACGTTGGTCATCTACCACAATAACGGCCTCAACGTAACAAAGTCCGTAAGCAATCTGCCCGGAGCTAAGAGCATCAATGTGGCCAGCATTAATGTGTATGACATTCTGAACGCCAAAAATCTTATAGTAACGCCCGAAGTTGTTGCAAAGATTGAGGAGGTATATTCCAGATGAATCTGACTGCGCACGATATAATCATTCGCCCGATAATAACGGAAAAGTCGAGTTCATTAATGGGACTGAATAAATACACGTTCGAGGTGCACAAGAGCGCAAATAAAATTCAGATCCGCAAGGCTGTTGAGGAAGTCTTTAATGTGAAGGTAGATGGAGTGAACACCGTCAACGTTAAGGGCAAGTTACGCAGAAGGGGCATGAACAAAGGCTATACGCGCTCATGGAAGAAAGCAATAGTTTCACTGAAGCCGGATCAGCGCATAGAGTTCTTTGAAGGTGCTTCGATTTAAGTACAGGAGATTTACACGACATGTCAATAAAACAGTTCAAGCCGTACACTCCCGCCCGTCGTCATATGTCGATTCAGGGCAGGGAAGACATAACGGCAGATAAACCTGAACGTTCGCTTGTAGTCCATCTCCGCAAGCACGGCGGCCGCAACAATACCGGCAGAATCACCATGCGGCATATCGGAGGCGGACACAGGAGGGCATACAGGATAATAGATTTCAAGCGTGAGAAAATCGGCGTTCCCGGAAAGGTAGCAACGGTTGAATATGATCCCAACCGCAATGCACGTATAGCACTGATTCATTATGCTGACGGCGATAAACGCTATATCATCATGCCTAAGGGGCTGAATGTCGGAGATACGATTTACTCAGGCCCTGAAAGCGACATTACTCCCGGCAATGCACTGAAGCTGAAGGATATTCCGGTCGGTACGGTAATCCATAACATAGAGATGCAGCCCGGATGCGGCGCGAAACTGGTACGTTCTGCAGGAACTTCCGCGCAGTTGATGTCGAAGGAAGGCAAATACGCGTATATCAGAATGCCCAGCGGCGAACTCAGGCTTATACTTCTTGAGTGCATGGCTACGGTAGGGCAGGTCGGCAATGAGGATTACGACAATATTTCTCTCGGCAAAGCAGGAAAAACACGCTGGCTCGGCCGTCGTCCCCACGTTCGCGGAATGGTCATGAACCCCGTAGATCACCCTATGGGCGGCGGTGAAGGAAAATCAAAATCCAACAAGCACCCCGTATCGCCTTGGGGAACTCCTGCAAAGGGTTACAGGACACGGAAGCGCAAGCCTACCGACAGGCTGATAATCCGCAGACGCTATGACAAGTAAAGGAGCTGAAGAATAAATGCGCTCAACGAAAAAAGGGCCTTTTGTTGAACAGAGGCTTCTTGACAGAGTAGAAGCAATGAACGTTTCCGGCAGCAAGAAGGTAATAAAAACATGGTCGAGACGTTCTACAGTAGTGCCGCAGATGATAGGGCACACTATAGCCGTACATAACGGACGTATGCACCTGCCTGTGTATATCAGTGAGAACATGGTCGGCCATAAACTTGGCGAATTTGCCCCGACAAGGAAATTCGGGCATCACGCCGGACAGGATAAGAAGAAGTAGGTAGCAAGTCATGCCTGAGATAAAGACAGCAACAGCTAAGACCGTCAACGCAAGGATTTCACCGTATAAAGTCCGTCAGGTTCTGGAGCTTATACGCGGAAAGACTGCAGAGAAGGCCGTAGTGATACTAAAATTCAGCGACAAGAAGGCAGCCCGCATAATATTGAAGGTGCTGAACAGTGCTATGGCGAACGCAGAGCATAATTACGGAATGGATCTCGACAAACTTTATGTCCATGAGGCATATGCGAATCAGGGTCCTGTGATGAAGAGATTCCGTCCTGTCTCAATGGGACGCGCGCATCCGTATGTGCACAAGACATCGCACGTAACGATAACGCTCGGCGAACGTCAGTAGGAGGAAATATATTCAGAATGGGACAGAAAGTACACCCAGTAGGATACCGTCTCGGAGTGTCAAGCGAATGGCAGGCGAGATGGTATGCCGACAAGAAACATTACGCAAAGAAGTTGCACGAAGATCTGAAGCTGCGTAAATACATAATGAAGAAGTGGGAAGGCGCAGGAATCTCACGCATAGAGATTGAGCGTGTCGGGCCTGTGGTGCGTTTCACGATTCATACAGCAAGGCCGGGCGTTGTCATCGGCCGCGGCGGCAATGAGATTCAGAACATCAAGAATGAACTTCAGGCCATAACCGGCGGAAAAGTCATGGTGAACGTTCACGAGATCAAGAATCCTGACGTTGAAGCCCAGCTTGTAGCAGAGGGTATCGCCAGTTCTCTTGAACGCAGGGTATCATTCAGACGCGCAATGAAGCAGGCAATATTCCGCGCCACAAAAGCCGGGGTAAAGGGCATAAAGGCTCAGGTTGCCGGGCGTTTGGGCGGTGCAGAAATCGCCCGTACAGAATGGTACAACGAGGGACAGCTCCCGCTTTCGACGATCAAGGCCGATATAGATTACGGTTTCTCCGAAGCAGTTACTATGTATGGAGTCATCGGGTGCAAGGTATGGATTTACCGCGACCGCAAAAACGAGAAGGCTCAAGCTCCTGCACGTCCTGCACGGAACAGGCCCGCAAATAAGGGGGCATAGCCGTTATGTTAATGCCAAGCCGCGTGAAATTCCGCAAGTCCCACAGGTCTCCTTTGAGGGGAATCTCTAAGGGCGGGACAACAATAGCATTCGGTGATTACGGTATACAGGCACTCGAAAATGTCTGGCTCACAGCAAGGCAGATTGAAGCGACCCGTGTAGCTATATCCCGTAAGATGAAGAAGGGCGGTAAAATCTGGATTCGCGTATTCCCTGACAGGCCGTACACCAAGAAGCCTCTTGAAACCCGTATGGGAAAAGGCAAAGGTGCGCCGGAGTTCTGGGTTGCCGCAGTCAAAAGAGGCCGCGTGCTGTTCGAGTTCTCCGGAATACCTGAGGATGTCGCACAGGAAGCCTTCAGGACAGCCAGCCATAAACTGCCCGTGAAAGTTCGCTTTGTACGCAGCGGGGGGAGTGATTAGCCTGATGGACGCAAGCGTGAAGCCGGACAAGCTGAGGGAATTAACCAGCGAAGAGATAGCCGGAAAAATCAAGGAATACAAAACAGAATTATTCAACCTGCGTTTTCAGAATGCTATCGGACACTTGAAGAATACAAGCCGTATACGTGAAGTCAGAAAGACTATTGCACGGCTCTTGACGATAGCGACTGAGAAGGCCGTTACAGAAAAGGAAGCAGCAGACAATGCCGAGTAAAGTACGCACGGGTGTAGTTGTCAGCAACAAGATGGACAAAACGATTATAGTCCGTGTTGAACGCATGGCAGAGCATCCGTTATATGGAAAGAGAATAAAGCGCGCAAAAAAATATGTAGCTCATGATGCAGAAAACATTTGCGGCATGGGGGACGAGGTAAGAATCCGCGAGACAAGGCCGTTGAGCAAAACTAAACGCTGGGAACTCGTCGAGATTACACGCAAAGCTCCTGTGTTCGGAACAGAAGCGGCAGAAGTTCTTGAGGAGGGCAACGAATAATGATTCAGCTCACTACAGTACTTAACGTTGCAGATAATTCCGGGGCAAGAAAGCTGTTCTGCATTCAGGTAATGGGCGGGAGCAAGAGGCGTTACGGCACTATAGGCGATGTTATCGTCGCGTCAGTCCGTGAGGCCATACCCAACAGCAATATCCCTAAAGGCAGCGTGGTGAAAGCGGTAATAGTACGCACAAAGAAAGAGATCCGCCGCCGGGACGGGACATACGTAAGGTTTGATGACAATGCGGCAGTATTGATTGATGCCAACGGTGAACCCAGGGGAACTCGTATTTTCGGACCTGTCGGGCGTGAACTGAGGGCAAAGAAATATATGCGCATATTGTCGCTTGCTCCTGAAGTGGTATAGGAGATTGACACCATGACAGTAAGATTAAAGAAGAATGACCGCGTGAAAGTCATCACCGGCAAAGACAAAGGCAAGGAAGGAAAGATCATCCGCAGAGTTCCTGAACGCGACCTTGTTGTTGTCGAGGGCGTGAATATGGTATCGCGCCACGTAAGGCCGAGCCAGAATAATCCCCAGTCCGGCATCATCAAGCAGGAAGCTCCGATTTATGCCAGCAAGGTAATGCTTGTGTGCCCTCAGTGCGGAAAGGCTACAAGGGTCGGCTCGTCATTCCTTGAGAACGGGAAGAAAGTCCGTGTGTGCAAGAAATGCGGAGAAATCATCGACAGGGGAGGGCTTTAATCCATGACACCGAGAATGCTCGAAAAGTACAAAAATGAAGTGTCTCCTGCCCTTCTCCGTGAGTTCGGCTACAAGAACGTTATGCAGCTGCCCAAGATCGAAAAGATAGTCGTGAATATCGGTGTCGGTGATGCAAAACTCGACATAAAGTTTATGGACGCGGCAATCAGTGAGCTTAGGGCAATAACAGGACAGCAGCCGTTGCTGAAGAGGGCGAAGAAGTCAATCGCCGGATTCAAGGTTCGCCAGAATATGCCCGTAGCCTGTGCAGTAACGCTCAGGGGAGCAAAAATGTGGGAGTTCCTTGACAGGCTGATATCTCTTGCGCTTCCCGGAATCAAAGACTTTCAGGGAGTTTCGCGCAGAGGGTTTGACGGCAGGGGAAATTACAATCTCGGTTTGAGGGAACAGCTGATTTTCCCGGAGATAAGTTATGACAAAGTTATACGTTCACGCGGTATGAATGTCTCTATAGTAACAACAGCAAAGAGTGATGAAGAAGCCTTTGCACTGCTGAAGGGACTCGGTATGCCGTTCAGGACAGGAAACCAGGGGGTATAAATCACAAAATGGCAAGAAAAGCAATGAAGTACAAAGCAACACTCCCCCCGAAGTTCAGCACAAGAAGATATAACAGATGCCCGTTGTGCGGCAGGATTCACGGCTATATCAGAATGTTTGACATGTGCCGCTGCTGCTTCCGGAAGATGGCCCGCGAGGGAGTTTTCCCCGGTGTCGTTAAATCGAGCTGGTAAGGGGGCAGATTCAGTTGTACGTTAATGACCCTGTAGCAGATATGCTCACGAGAATACGCAACGCCAACATGATCTATTCAGAGAGCGTTGACGTTCCTTCAAGCAAGATGAAGTTAGCCCTTGCGAGAATACTCAAGGACGAGGGCTACATAAAGAATTTCAGGATGATCACAGACCCGGCAAAACCGTATACAGAGATAAGAATATATTTATCATACGGGGCAAACAGGGAGAGGGTCATTCAGGGACTCCGCAGGATCAGCAAGCCCGGCAGGAGAATTTACGTCGGCAGGGACAAATTACCCGTAGTTATGGGCGGTCTTGGCCTCGCAATCCTCTCAACGTCAAAAGGACTGAAGACCGGTGCTGAAGCGAACAAGCTCGGTCTTGGCGGAGAAGTCCTCTGCTATGTCTGGTAGGAGGTGCTGATATGTCCCGTATAGGATTCAAGGCAGTACCTGTACCCAAAGGAGCAGGGGTAACGGTAAGCGGAAATGACATAATAGTTAAAGGCCCTAAAGGAGAACTCAAGGCTAAGTTAATGCCCGGGATCGTTGTTGATGTTGAGGAAGCACAGGTAAAAGTTACGCGCACCAACGACGAGAAGCAGACTAAAGCATGGCACGGAATGACCAGAGCATTAATCGCCAACATGGTAACGGGAGTTACGGCAGGTTTCTCCAAGACGATGGAAATTGTCGGTGTAGGCTGGAGGGCAGCACTTCAGGGAAAGAAGCTCGTATTGAATCTGGGCTATTCCCACCCTATAGAGTTTGACCCGCCCGAAGGCATAGAGATAGTTGTAGAGAACCCGATAAAGTTTCACGTCAGGGGCATAGACAAAGAACTTGTAGGACAGACATGCGCCCTGATCAAAGAGTTCAGGCCGCCGGAACCTTATCACGGCAAGGGAATTCGTTTCGAGAATGAATATATCCTCCGCAAGGCCGGGAAGACTGGGGCGAAGTAATTTATCATGAAGAAGAAAAGCAGAAATGATATGCGCGTTATAAGGCATGAAAGACTCCGCAGGACGCTTTCCGGAACAGCAGAAAGACCGCGTCTTGCAGTGTTCAGAAGCCTCAAGAATATTTACGTTCAGGTTATAGACGACGAGAAAGGCCACACGCTAGCATCAGCCTCAACTCTGGAGAAAGCATTACAGCCGGAATTGAAGGGACACTGCAACGTTGAAGCCGCAAAGGTCATCGGGAAGACTATAGCTGAACGGGCAAAGGCTAAAGGGATCAACAATGTTGTGTTTGATCGCGGAGGTCATGCGTATTTAGGCAAGGTTATGGCAGTAGCTGATGCTGCACGTGAAGGAGGGCTTGTATTCTGATGCCCAGAAGAAACGATACAGAGGCCGTAGAGTTTCAGGAGCGCGTAGTTGCGATTAACCGTGTCAGCAAGGTCGTCAAGGGAGGCAAACGCTTCCGTTTTGCAGTGCTTGTTGTTGTCGGTGATGGCATTTCGCAGGTAGGAACCGGGATCGGCAAGGCAAAGGAAATAGCTGAGGCAGTCCGCAAGGGAATCGAGAAGGCAAAGAAGAACATGGTAACAGTACGCCATGCAGGAAACACGATACCTCACCCGGTAGTCGGTGAGTTCGGTGCTGCACGCGTGTTGCTTAAGCCTTCACCGGAAGGAACCGGAGTTATCGCAGGCGGTGTTGTCCGCGCAATAATGGAACTTGGCGGAGTCAAGGACGTTGTTACGAAGGTTACCGGCAGGACATCAAACGCAATCAACGTGGCACATGCAACCCTTGAGGCCATAAAGATAACAAGGACTGAGGACGAGATAATGAAGCTCAGAGGGCTTGCCGGTGAAGAGAATGAAGAAGCTGCTGCTGAAACTGAAGCAGTTATAGGGGAGTGATTCACATGGCGAAGATTAAAGCAAAGTGGATCAAGAGCGCAATTAGTTTCCCCGAAAGACAGAAACGCACGATAAAGGCACTCGGCTTCAGGAAGCTCAATTCTGAGGTAGAGCATGACGACACGCCGCAGATACGCGGAATGATTGAGCACGTGCGCCATCTGGTGAAATGGGAGGTGATTGAATGATCACGCTGCATGATTTACACCCTGCGAAGGGTTCAACGCACAAGGCCAAGAGACTGGGACAGGGGCCCGGAAGCGGAAAGGGCAAGACTGCGGGCAAAGGCAACAAGGGCGACAAGTCAAGAACCGGCGGCGGAGTTCGTCCGGGATTTGAGGGAGGCCAGATGCCTTTAACCAGAAGGACACCCAAGCGCGGATTCAACAATGCACGTTTCGCAAAAGTCTTCCAGCCTGTAAATCTTGGGACGCTTGCAGACAAATTTGATGCCGGTACGGAGATAACTCCGGAGGTTATGTTTGATGCAAGGGTTATACGCAAAAAGAATGTGCCCGTGAAAATTCTTGCCAACGGTGATTTGAAGAAATCATTGAAGATAAAAGCGGCGGCATTCAGTGAAGAGGCAGTAAAGAAGATAGAAGCTGCCGGCGGAACTCACGAGGTAATATAAATGTTCGGGTCTCTGGGTGATATATTCAGGTTACCAGATCTGAAACGCAGAATTTTCTTCACGCTGTTTATACTGTTCATCTTCAGGCTTGGGGCTTATATCCCCAGTCCTGGAGTTGACCGTGCCGCTATGGCCAGCCTTTTTGCGTCAGGAGGCGGCATAATGGACTTCCTGAACCTGTTTTCGGGCGGAGCTTTGAGCAGGTTCGGAATATTCTCGCTCGGCGTTGCTCCCTACATTAACTCAAGCATCGTCATGCAGCTGCTTGTAGTCATTTTCCCGTATCTGGAGAAACTGCAGAAAGACTCTGCTGACGGGCACAAGAAAATAGTTCAGTGGACACGTTACGGCGCGGTGCTCTTTGCACTGGTTCAGGCTATCGGAATGACGGCATGGCTGAGGGGCTTGGGCATCATGCAGGGCGGAGTATTCGACTGGCTTTTAGTGGTGATTACGCTTGTTGCAGGATCAATGGCGGTAATGTGGCTCGGCGAGGAACTCACGGATCACGGCATCGGCAACGGAATATCACTGCTCATCTTTGCGGGTATCGTTGCGCGTATACCTGAAGCAATCCTGCAGACATGGAGCATGGTGCGTTTAGGCTCTCTCAGCGTCGTAGCATTGCTGCTCGGAATTATCCTTATGGTAGTAGTTGTTGCTGGCTGTATCCTTCTGCAGGAAGGGCAGAGAAGACTCCCTGTGCAGTACGCTAAAAGAGTCGTGGGGAACAAGATTTACGGCGGGCAGAGCACATTCATTCCGCTGAAGGTCAATCAGGCAGGAGTTATCCCGATAATCTTTGCGAGTTCGCTGCTGATATTCCCCTACACCATAGCAAATTATTTCACTGACAGTTCAGTGGGAAGATTCTTTAGTGCGTTATTTGCACCGAACAGCATTTTTTATATTCTGTGCGATGTTGCGCTGATTATATTCTTCTCATATTTCTATACGGCAGTAGTATTCAATCCCACCGACATAGCCGGGAACATGAAGAAATACGGCGGGTTCATTTTGGGCATAAGGCCGGGACAGCCCACTTCAGACTATATTACGAGAGTCATGGAGCGCATAACTCTCGGCGGTGCTGTATTCCTTGCCATCATTGCACTTATCCCAAACGTTATGTCTTCAGTTCTGAACGTCCGGAGCTTCTACTTCGGAGGCACGGCAGTATTGATCGTTGTCGGTGTTGCAATGGATACGATTAACCAGATAGAAGCCCAGCTGCTGATGCGCCATTATGACGGAATATTGAAGAAGTCCGGCGGCGGCCGCAAGGGTCTTCTCAGAGGTTAAGATCATGAGGCTTGTATTATTAGGTGCGCCTGGTGCCGGGAAAGGTACTCAGGCCGTTTTCCTTAAAGAACGCAAGGGATTAGCCCATATATCAACGGGGGATATTTTCCGCCATAACCTGAAGAATAATACCCCGCTCGGCATTGAGGCCAAAAAATATATGGATGCAGGACAGTTAGTGCCTGATGAAGTCGTGATGAAGATGGTCGGCGAGACTCTTGACGGTTTCGGCGATGGTGAAGGCTTCATGCTTGACGGTTTCCCGCGTACTGTTGCACAGGCAGAGTTCCTTGAAGGCAGGACGAAACTTGACGGCGTGATACTCTTCAAGATCGATGATGAAGCTATCGTGAAGCGTCTGCTTGGCCGTGCTGTGTGCAGGGACTGCGGAAACATCACCAACATACACGAACACGACAAATGCCCTTCATGCGGCGGAGAGTTATACCGCAGGGATGATGACAACGAGGAGACAGTCAGGAACCGCCTGAAAGTCTTTCACGAACAGACAGAAGCATTAATTGATTTCTACCGTGCAAGAAACCTTCTGCGTGAAATCAATGCTGACGGACTGCCTGAAGAAATTTTTGCACGTGTCCTTGAGCAGCTCGAATCATGATAAAGATCAAGAAGCCCGAAGAGATTGCACAGATGAGGATTGCAGGACGGGTTACGGCAGAAGTGCTTGATATTATGCGTGAAGCTGTCCGTCCCGGCATCACTACAGGCGAACTCGACAGGCTCGCGGAAGAACACATACGCAGGAACAACGGCATCCCTGCATTCAAGAACTACAGGCCAGGTTCAGACATGACACCGTTTCCCGGCACTATCTGCGCATCAGTGAATGATGAGGTAGTTCACGGGATTCCCGATTTCAGCAGAGTTCTGGAGGAAGGGGACATCATAAGCGTAGATGTCGGTGCATACGTCAGCGGCTGGTGCGGAGATGCCGCCTGCACGTATCCGGTAGGCGAAATCAGCCCGGAACGCAAAAGACTGCTTGAAGTTACGGAGGACTCGCTCAACAGGGCAATAGCTCAGGCACTCGCTGGCAACACGTTAGGTGATATAGGCCATGCAGTTGAAGGCTATGTTGTTCCGCTGGGTTATGGAGTCGTCCGGGACTACACAGGGCACGGAATAGGCAGGAAGATGCACGAAGCCCCCCAGATACCGAATTTCGGCAAAGCTGGGCAGGGTATGACGCTCAAGGCTGGCATGACTATAGCTATTGAGCCAATGATTATGTCCGGGCGCGAAGATGTGCGCGTCGGGGCTAACGGCTGGACAGTTCTGACAGTTGACGGTTCTGATGCAGCCCATTTTGAACGTACGGTTGCAGTTCTTGAAGACGGCCCGGAGATATTAACGAAATGGCAGAGCTTCAGGTAGGCCAGATAGTTATATCACGGCAGGGAAAAGATGCAGGACTGCTTTATGTGGTGTCAGGGTTTGAGCCTGACGGAAGGGCTGATTTAATCAGGCCGGACAGATTCAACACGACGCACCCGAAGAAGAAGAATCCTTTGCATTTGCAATCTACGTTAAAGCGCGCTGAAGAATTACTACAATACATAAAGGCAGGCAAAGACATTGACCGGGGATATTTTTTTAGGAGTGTAGGGAATTAATGGCAAATTCCGGCAAAGAGGACGTAATCGAAGTAAAGGGCGTAATTTCTGAACCGTTGCCCAACGCTATGTTCAGGGTTGAACTGGAGAACGGGCACAGGGTTTTGGCTCATGTCAGCGGAAAAATGAGAATGCACTTCATCAGGATTTTACCGGGTGATAAGGTGCTTGTAGAGATCTCCCCATACGATTTAACGCGGGGCAGAATAATATATCGCTATAAATAACAAGGTGGTAATAGAAACATGAAAGTAGGGCCTTCAGTAAAGCCTATATGTGAATATTGCAGGGTAATCCGCCGTCATGGAGTGGTGCGTGTAATATGCTCGCGCAACCCCAGACACAAACAGCGTCAGGGAGTAAGGAGGTAATCATATGCCGAGAATAGCGGGAGTAGACCTGCCGAGAGAAAAGAGAGTAGAGATCGGCTTGACGTACATTTTCGGGATCGGCCTCAAGACTGCCCAGAATATACTTGCGGCGACGGGCGTTAATCCTGACATCAGGGTAAAGGATCTCAGCGAAGAGGATTCCCAGAAGCTGCGCCGTGAGATTGAGGACAACTATAAGGTTGAGGGAGACCTCCGCAGGGAGATCTCGATGAACATCAAGAGGCTTATAGATATTGGGTGCTACAGGGGACAGCGTCATCGTCTCGGGCTTCCTGTCAGGGGTCAGCGCACGAAGACTAACGCAAGGACACGCAAAGGCCCAAGAAGGACAGTTGCGAACAAGAAAGTAGCGACAAAGGGCTAAAATCAGTCAGGAGGTAAATGAAAGTTGGCTAAAAGGACTGCCCAGGCTCGGAAGGGCAAGAGGCGCGAGAAGAAAAATATAAATTACGGAGTGGCGCATATATATTCCACGTTCAACAACACAATACTGTGCATCAGCGACAGGGGCGGGAATATCATCACTTGGGCATCAGGCGGCAATGTCGGCTTCAAGGGTGCGAGAAAGTCTACTCCGTTTGCGGCGCAGATTGCTGCCCAGCAGGTAGCTAAGGGTGCGCAGGATCAGGGAGTGCAGGAAATTGATGTTGTCGTAAAAGGGCCGGGGCCGGGACGTGAGAGCGCGATTCGTGCACTTCAGGCGGCCGGGCTTCAGGTGAACCTCATCAAGGATGCTACGCCGATCCCGCACAACGGATGCAGACCTCCCAAGAGGAGACGCGTCTAATATTTTTTGTCATGCAAAGGAGATCCTGAAATTTGGAGAATACAAGATTTAAGGTTTATTTTGAGGAAAAATCTCAGGATTACGGAAGGCTGTATCTTGAGCCACTCGAACGCGGTTACGGTGATACACTCGGAAATGCCTTGAGGAGATTGCTGCTGTCATCTATCAGGGGAGCTGCCGTTACAGCAGTCAAGATTGATGGTGTGCTGCATGAGTTCAGCACAATAAAGGGAGTTCGCGAGGACGTAATAGAAATCCTCATGAACCTGAAGCATATTCCCATCAAGGCCAAGACTGCAAAGAGTGAAGTTAATGAAGACGGCTTCAAGATTATCACATTGGATTCTGATGACCTGCCGAAAGATTTCTTTACGCGCACAGAGAATCCAGGAGTGATTACAGCTAAAGACATGCCGTGGGATAATGATTTCGAGTTCTACGGTGACGGCGTATTATGCACGCTTGAGCCGGGAGCGCATCTGCTCATGGAAATATACGTTGAGCAGGGAGTAGGTTATCTCTCGGCTGAACGCGAAAGACCCTCACAGCCCCCTCTTCCGGTTGATGCAATGCTGGCTGATGCAATATTCTCACCGGTCAGGCGCGTCAATTACGAGATTGAACCGGCAAGGGTAGGGCAGAGCATAGACTATGAGCGGCTGATTATCGAGGTATGGACTAACGGCGCGGTTACCCCTGAAGAAGCAGTAGGTCAGGCGGCAAGGATCGCGCAGGACTACTTCGGCGAGATCGCTGAAACTGTAGGATCAGCACCGCAGGTTCAGAGAGTCGTTGAACCCGTGCCAGAACCTGCAGTGGCTGACAGCGGGACTGAAGACACGGACGAGTCTGAACAGTTCAATCACCCGATACATGAGCTTGAATTGTCCATCAGGAGCGAAAATTGTCTGCTTCGCGGAGGCATTCAGACGGTAGGGGATCTGCTGCAGAAATCACGTGATGACCTGCTGAAGATCCGCAATCTCGGCAAAATATCCCTCACTGAAATTGAGGCGAAATTAGCGAGTTTCGGCTATGCGCTCAAACCCAGTGCAGGCAAGTCCGCATCTGAAGGAGACACAGCAGAAGAACCGGCAGGAGAACAGCCCGGAGCTGAATACACCGGAACAACAGAAGAACAGGGAGGTGCAACAGAGAATTGAGACATAATGTAGACCACAGGACACTCGGACGCTACGGAAGCCACAGAAGGCTCATGCTCGGCAACATGGCCGCAAGCCTTTTCCTGAACGGCAGTATCACTACCACCGTAACGAGGGCAAAAGAACTCCGCAGGGTTGCAGAGAAACTTATCACCCGTGCAAGAGGCGGCAGTGTCCATGATATTCGCGTAGTTTTCTCGAAGATGCCTCACAAGCAGGCAGCTACGAAACTTTTTGCGGAGATTGCTCCCAAGTATAAGAGCTTCGACAAGGGAGGATATACCCGCATAGTAAAACTTGGAGCACGCAAAGGCGACGGCTCACCGATGGCAGTGATAGAACTTGTTGACAGAGAAGAACAGAAATAATACGCCGTTAATCGAGGTGCAGTCTGTTTCGTTCTCATACGATGCAAAACATACGGGACGTGCGTTAAACCGCGTCTCGTTTTTTGTAGCTAAGAATGAGAGAGTTGCTATACTCGGTCATAACGGTTCAGGAAAATCAACGCTCGTAAAGATATTAGGCGGCTTGCAGTCTCCCACTGAAGGTGTTTGCATGGTGAACGGCAAAGATATTCAGGATATGGACTTCAGGGAACTGCGCGGAATTATCGGTATGGTGTTTCAGGACCCGGAGAATCAGATTGTTGCGGCAATGGTTGAGGATGACGTGGCTTTTGCTCCGGAGAACCAGGGACTCCCGCCGGAAGAGATTCAGTCCCGCGTGGATACTGCCCTTGAACGCGTCAACATGACCCGTAAGCAGGGTGCTTCGGTTTCTGCGCTTTCAGGCGGGGAGAAGCAGAGGATCGCGCTTGCCGGGGCTTTGGCGGCAAAAGTTGAGTGCCTGATACTAGATGAAGCTACGGCTATGCTTGACCCTAAAGGACGGCTTGACATTGAGGCGGCATTGCGTGAGCTTCATGCAGGCGGAATGACTATCATTCAGGTTACACACCAGATAGAAGCAGAGAACTTTGACGACATACAGCGGGTTATAGTTCTAGGCAAGGGCGAAATCATCTGGCAGGGAATAACTGAAGAATTCTGGGGAGCGGCTGAAGGCTTAGGTTTTGACCTTCCTGACGAGTTCAAAGCACGGAAATATATAGACTCTCTTGGCCTTACCTTCCCGGACAGCTTCACCTCAATTACTCCGCCGGCACCGAAACATACACGCAAGACAGACGGGGCGGAAAAGTTCAGGATTGAGGGGCTGTCATTCAGGTACGATGAAGCCTCATACGCTCTCAGGGAGATTGATGCGGAGATTCCTGCGGGACAATGGCTGTCAGTAATAGGCAGGACAGGTTCGGGAAAATCTACGCTCGTCCAGCACTTGAATGCACTCTACAAGATTCAGGAAGGCAGGATATATTTTGACGGCTCGGAACTCCCGCAGAAGGGCGCGGAAGTTCACGCACTGCGGCAGAAAGTCGGGCTTGTGTTCCAGAATCCAGAAGATCAGCTGTTCTCACCTACAGTACGCGAGGAATTAGCTTTTGCTCCAAGCAATGCAGGCTTCAGGGGAAAAGAACTCGATGATGCGATCATGTGCGGCCTGAAATGCTCCAGTCTTCCGGAAAGTTTCCTTGAACGCAACCCCATAGCATTATCCGGCGGTGAAAGAAGGCTTGTAGCTATTGCGTCAGTATTGTCGGCAAAACCTGACTGCGTAGTCCTCGATGAACCTCTTGCAGGGCTTGATGCGTCATACCAGAAAAAAATACTCTCCATGCTTGCAGGACTCCGTGATGACGGCAGGACTGTAATTACTATCTCCCATGACCTGAATATGGCGTTGAACTGCAGCGACAGGATACTGATACTCAAGGACAGCAAAAAGGTTCAGGAGGGCACGCCGGAAGAATGCCTTGAAGCGCTCATGAATATACTTGAGCCGGAAGGATGGCCGGACGTTCTCAGGCTGTCGAATGAGATCAGGAAGCTCAACAAAAATTTTCCGTTACTCTATAACTATCAGGAATTCATATCATGTATTTCACAAATATAACTTTAGGACAGTACATACCGACAGGATCATTTATCCATAAATTAGACCCCAGAGCAAAATTATTCTCGCTGTTGTTCATCATCTCCGCAATATTCCCCGCCAAAAATATTTTTGCCCTAGCCTTTTGGACTGCACTTTTTGTTCTTGTCGTATATGCGTCAAAAATCTCATGGCATATCATATTGAGGGCAGCACGTCCGGTTCTGTTCCTTGTAGTGTTCACGTTCATATTCAACCTTATAGCAGTATCATTCAGCAAGGATTTCACGCAGGGACTCATACGGGCGGCCTTCATGTCATCACGATTGCTGCTGCTGATGCTTTTTGCCGTAATGCTTCCCCTAACCACTGCACCGCTTGAGCTGGCAGACGGGCTTGATGCGTTACTGCGTCCCCTTGAGCGTATCGGGTTTCCGGCACATGAATCCGCAATGATGATAGGTATGGCGTTAAGGTTCATTCCATTGCTGATGCAGGAGACGGATAAAATCATTCGTGCTCAGTTGTCGAGAGGCGCAAGACTGGATCAGGGCAATATCTTCCGCAGGGTTATGGCATTCATTCCAGTATTGATCCCGCTGTTCATTATCATCTTCAGGAGAGCGGACGAGATTGCTTTGGCTATGGAAGCAAGAGGATATGACGGCGGGGCAGGAAGGACGAGAAGAAAGCCGTTAGTATGGAAGCATGTTGACACTGTTGCAGTGATATTGTGTGCTTTCACTGCCGCAGCTTTTATGTTCCTGTAAACTTTATGATACTATTATAGTTATCCTAAAATCTTTAATATATTTTCGGAGGTGCGTTTATTCCTATGGATAAAACCATGAAGCTCCGCATTATATACGGAACTATTTTTCTTATCGCGTTATGGATGGGCATTACGTTTCTCCGCCGCATAATGGGCGGCATGGACAACAGAAGGACGCAAAATGATGCGGCACATTACGAGATGATGTCCAACATGTACAAGGGAGCACCAAGAGAACGCGGACACATTGTATTCTTAGGTGATGACACTACGGAAGCACTGAACTTCCAGAAACTACTGCCTTCAATGTTCATACTGAACAGGGGAATAGCCAGCGACACAACCGAAGGAGTCTTAAACAGGCTTGGTGAAGTAGTATCACTGACACCGAGCAAGCTGTTTATCCTGATAGGCGCAAATGACATAGCAAACGGACTCTCAACACAGGCAACAGCAGACAACATCAAAAAAATTGTCGAACAGGTCAAAGAGGATACGCCCAAGACAAGAATATATCTTCAGGGGCTTCTGCCATCAAGAACTAGGGAACGTCCAGACGCAAAGGTCAGGGATCTCAATCATAAACTTCAATTCGTAGCAATGGAAGCTGAATGCACGTACATAGACCTTTTTCCAGCATTCACTTCCGGAAGCCGCCTGAACTGGGATTACTCGCTTGACGGACTTCACCTGACTGATGCAGGAGTCGCGAAATGGCTTGAGTACCTTAAACCGTACCTTGAGGAAGAAATTACAGATGATGAGGAGGAATTATACTGATGCCGAAAATATTACTGCTTAACGGAAGCCCTAACCGCGAAGGCTGTACGTATACAGCATTGAAGGAAGTTGCGGACACTCTGAACAAGCATGGAGTAGAGACGGAAATAATACATGTCGGGAATAAGCCCATACAGGACTGCATTGCGTGTATGCACTGCCAGAAGGCCGGGGACAGAAAATGCGTATTCAGCAATGATGCCGTGAATGAGGTTATCGCCAAACTTGCCGAAGCTGATGGACTCGTTGCAGGGTCTCCGGTGTACTACTCAGGGCCTACAGGGCGTATATGCTCGTTCCTTGACCGGGTATTCTTTGCGGGCGGTGAAATCATGCCGGGAAAAATCGGTGCCGCAGTCGTGTCATGCCGCAGGGGAGGAGCTACAGCCGCCTTCAACCGTCTCAATCTGTATTTCTCTATGAACAACATGATCATAGCAACGTCGCAGTACTGGAATCAGGTTCACGGGTTCACGCCTGATGACGTGCGCAAGGATATTGAAGGAATGCAGACCATGAGGACTCTCGGTCAAAATATTGCGTGGCTTCTCAGGGGCATGAAGGATAATCCCCTGCCGGAGTATGAACCTGCAACATTCACCAACTTCATACGTTAATGAATACCGGACAGATATTATTCTTAGGGGACAGCATAACTGAAGGCTGCAATTTCAAAGAGCTTCTGCCGTTTCAAGTAATCAACAGGGGCATAGCTGGAGATGTAACCTTTGGTGTTCTAAACAGACTTGACGAGGTTATATCGCTGAGGCCAAGAAAATTATTCCTGCTCATAGGCATTAATGATATTGGCTCAGGAATTGGCACAGGTGCAATAGCAGGTAATATCAGGCAAATCATCTCGCGTCTTCATGACGGCACGCCGGAGACAAAAATATACCTGCAGAGCCTTTTCCCGACAAGGGGACGCACAGAACGTCCTAATTCACGCATTCAGGAACTCAACGCAGAGCTGAAAGACATTGCGGAAGAAATGAACTGCACGTATATTGACCTGTACCCGTTGTTGCTGATTGATGGCGAACTGGGATCTGAATACACACTTGACGGCCTTCACCTTACGGGACTGGGCTATAACCGGTGGCTGGATTTCCTGAGACCGTATCTGGACGAATGAATTACGCCGCGAAGATAAGCTATATCGGGAAAAATTATGCGGGATGGCAGGTTCAGCCTGATGCTTTAAGCGTTCAGGAAGTCATTGAGGGAGTGCTGGCGAAGATTGCCGGTGCTCCCGTCCGCATTACCGGGGCAGGAAGGACGGACAAAGGCGTTAATGCTTTGGGGCAGGTTGCGTCATTTGAGCTGGAGAAAGTTTTTGCTCCCGACAAATTACGGCTCGCAATGAATTTTTACCTTCCTGAAGACATACGCATAATGAAGGTATACATCACCGACAGCAATTTTGACGCAAGAAGAAGCGCGTTGTCCCGTGAGTATAAATATTTTATTTGGCACGGGTCTGTGTGTCCTCCAATGCTCAATAATTTTGTGTGGTGGCGCAAGGGGATTCATGACTGGGATATGGATACTGCGCGCAGGGCATGTACGCTCATACAGGGACGGCATAACTTCAGGGCGTTCTGCCGGGCCGGGGAATGCCCGGAAGACCCATACAGGACGATAGACAGCCTGAAACTGCGCAACAGGGGCAGACTCTCTGTCATCAGCGTTAAGGCACAATCATTCCTCACCAACATGGTGCGCATAATCGTCGGGAATGTGAATGATGTCGCGCTGGGAAAAAGGGATATTGCGTGGCTTGAAGGCTTGCTGTCCGGCGGTGAGAGGATTGAATCTGCGATGACTGCTCCGGCCTGCGGGCTGTGGTTCTGGAGAGCGAATTATGATAACGAATTGAAACGGAGGCTTGAATCATGAGTGAAGTTGTTGCTATTTCTGCGGAAAGACAGATTACTATCCCGATGGAATTTTTTACGCTTTTCAATTTTGGCGAGCAGGCAAAACTCACGCTGCTCGGCAACGGTATATTAATGCAGCCTGCAAACGTTGATGATGCAAATTCTGACATAAACAGGAGACGGCAGGAGCTTAACCGCTATATGGGCAATGGTGAAAAAACATTTTACATGGATGCACAGGAATATGTAAGGGAGCTAAGAGACTGTGAACGGAATTTTCAGACTCTTTCTTGATACTGCGCCTGTGATTTATTTTCTGGATAATGATTTGAGATATGCGGAAAAAGTAAGATCTATACTTGATGATGCAATTATTGTCAGTTACGATGCGTTACGCTGGAAGAATAAAAATAATGAGAACCTTGCAGTTTACACAGGGTTCTCATTCCGTTATCGTCTTAAGTGATTTTTGTCTTCTTGTCTTATCTGCTGGTGTAGTTTTCGCGGTTCGTGCAGGAGACTTAATACTACGACAGCTTCACAACGTTGGCAGCCTGAGGGCCTTTCTCTCCGTTGACCACGTCAAAAGAAACCTTCTGACCTTCATTGAGAGTCTTGAAGCCCTCGCCCTTGATTGCGCTGAAATGAACGAAGACATCCTTACCCTCGTCAGCGGTAATGAATCCGTACCCTTTGCTTTCGTTAAACCATTTAACGGTTCCCTGTGCCATAAAAATAAAGCCTCCTGAAAATGTGATAAATAAAATTGCTTAACATGTAAATCTTCATAAAAAATCCACAAGCTAATTAATATAGGTAAAGATTACAATTTTGAAGCGTTAATGTCAAGCCCAATTAATGACCCTGCAATGATATAATGATCGCATAAATTCAAATGGGAGCTTGTATTACAGGCTGAGAGTCTGCTACAGAAGCAGAGACCATCATAACCTGATCCGGATAATGCCGGCGGAGGGAACTCTTCAATTCAGCCTTCAGTATATATACAGCCCCATACATACAGGGAGGAAATATCATGTTAGGTGTATATCTCGACAATGTCCGCAAAGTCTCGCCGCTAATCCACAACATCACAAATTATGTTACGGTCAATGATGTCGCAAATGTCCTGTTAGCCTGCGGAGCAAGTCCGATAATGGCCGACGATCCCGACGACGCAGAAGAGATTACCGCCATCTGCAGCGGTCTCAACATCAACATAGGTACGCTCAACACACGCACGATAGCATCAATGTTCCGGGCCGGAGCAAAAGCCCAAGAGCTTGGCCACGCGCTGCTGCTTGACCCTGTAGGAGCAGGAGCAAGCACATTACGCACAAAGACAGCGTTAGACCTCGTGAAGTCCCTGAAGTTTGACGTTATTCGGGGCAATGCTTCAGAGATCAAGACACTTGCACTCGGAACGGGAACAACTCACGGCGTAGACGCGGACAAGGCTGATGCAGTGAGTGATGACAACCTTGCGTTCATGGCTGATTTCGTGAGGGATTTTGCGCGCTCAACCGGGAGCATTATCGCACTCACCGGCGCAATAGATCTCGTTGCAGACGCTTCAAGGTGCTTCGTGATACGCAACGGACGGCCAGAGATGGGACGCATTACCGGGACGGGCTGTCAGCTCTCCGGAATCATGACTGCATTCACCGCGGCGAATCCTGAGCACAAATTAGAGGCTGCTGCTTCTGCTGTGGCTGTGATGGGGCTTGCCGGAGAACTGGCATTCAACGCGCATAACGGCAACGCAACCTACAGGAACAAGATCATAGACGCAATATATTTCTTCACCGGCGACGTGATTGACGGAGGTGCACGCTATGAGATTCTCCAGTGAGCATTTGAGGCTTTACGCTGTAACTGACCGTACATGGCTCAACGGCAGAAGTCTGGCTGAAGCGGTGAGATTGTCGCTTGACGGAGGCGCAACGATGATTCAGCTTAGGGAGAAGGATTTACCATATGAGGCGTTCAAGTATCAGGCTCTGGAGATTCAGGCATTATGCAGGGAATACAGCGTCCCGTTCATCATCAACGACAACGTGAACTTAGCGTGTGATATTGGTGCTGACGGCGTGCACGTCGGGCAGAGTGATATGGAGGCAGGCAATGTCCGGGCACTTATCGGGAGCGGAAAGATTCTCGGCGTGTCTGCGCGTACAGTTCAGGAGGCAGTTACGGCAGAATCGCGGGGAGCAGACTATATCGGGGCAGGTGCGGTGTTTCATACCGGCTCAAAGTCTGATGCAGTAGACATCACGCACGAGACTTTACGGCAGATATGCAGTGCCGTCAAAATTCCTGTCGTTGCGATCGGCGGCATCAATGCGGGGAATATCCTTCAGCTTGCAGGTTCAGGCATTAAGGGCGTGGCTGTGATCAGCGCGGTATATGCGGCTGAAGACATCACGGAATCAGCGCGGGAACTCCGGAGGCTTGCCGGTGAGCTTTAAGGGCGCAGTATTCGATGCGGACGGTACGCTCATTGACTCTATGGGAATGTGGCGGAGTCTCGGCAGGAGGTATCTGCATTCACTCGGCATTGAGACGGAACAAAGGTTAGACTCTGTTCTTTATGCTATGTCGTTTGAGCAGGGCTGTGAATATCTCCGTAAACATTACCTGAAGAAAAATTCTGCTGATGATATACGGGCAGGAATATTCGCTATGATTGGGGACTTTTACCGGTATGAAGTGAAGCTCAAGCCTAGCATAACTGGTTATCTTGAGCATTTGAGGCAAAGAAATATCCCTATGGTTATTGCTACTGTAGGTGATAGGGAATTACTGACGGCAGCACTTGAACGCAACAACATAGCAGAATATTTCAGTGCAATCTTCACGGGAGGGGAACTCAACACAACGAAGCATGAACCGGAGATATATTTTGCCTGTGCGGAGTATCTTGGCCTTGAGCCGGAGAATATTGCAGTGTTTGAGGACGCTCTTTATGCCATAAGGACAGCTAGGAAAGCAGGTTTTGTTGTGTACGGTGTACGTGATGATTCTAATCTATACGACACAGAAGACATAAAAGCAGAAGCAGATTACTATATAGAGGAGTGGAAGAATGAAGACAGCTTTGACGGTTGCAGGCAGTGATAGTTCAGGGGGGGCAGGGATTCAGGCGGACATAAAGACTATGACAATGAACGGCGTGTACGCAATGAGCGCGGTAACTGCACTGACAGCACAGAACACTGAAGGGGTTACTGGAATACTTGAAGTATCACCGGACTTCCTGAAGCAGGAGCTTGACGCAGTATTCACGGACATATTTCCGGACGCGGTAAAAACCGGAATGGTATCCAGTTCGGCACTGATTCACATCATAGCGGAATCACTCAAGCACTACAACGCACGAAATATCGTAGTTGATCCCGTGATGGTATCTACCAGCGGTGCAAGGCTTATCGCTGAAGATGCGGTGAAGACTCTTGCGGATGAATTGCTGCCGCTTGCAGTTGTCGCAACTCCCAACATTCCGGAGGCAGAAATATTGTCGGGAATGAAGATTGACGGCAGGGACTCAATGACTGAGGCGGCACGGAAGATTAACGCGCTTTACTGCTGTGCGGTGCTCGTGAAGGGCGGGCACAGCGTCAATGATGCGAATGATTTGCTGTGCACAGGGCATGACGGCCTTACGTGGTTTTACGGCGAACGCGTCAATAATCCCAACACGCATGGAACAGGCTGTACTCTCTCCAGTGCAATAGCGGCTAATCTGGCTAAAGGCTTCACGCTTGAGGAGTCTGTACGGCGGGCAAAAGAATATATTTCCGGTGCTCTCGGTGCAATGCTGGATTTAGGGAAAGGTTCAGGGCCGCTGAATCACATGTTCTGCCTGAGATGAGAAGGTGTGTTATCATCGGCGGGGCAGAGATACGTAACTATGATGCCGTGAGGAAGTATCTTGTTCCTGAAGATTACTGCATATACTGTGATTGCGGGCTGAAGCATGCCGGGGCTTTAGGGTATGCTCCGGATCTGGTGATTGGCGATTTCGACTCACACGCAATGCCTGAAGACCTGCATAACGTTATAGTTCTGCCGACAGTGAAAGATGATACGGATACGATTTTTGCCGTGAAGGAAGCGTTGCGCAGGGGCTATGATGATTTCGTGCTTGTAGGCGTAACGGGCGGGAAACTGGATCACACTCTGGGCAATGTCTATGCTTTGATGATGCTGAAATCTCACGGGGCAAAGGCCATGATAGTTGATGACTATTCGGAGATTGAGATTATTTCTGCCGGTGAAGTCAGGCATGTCGGGAAAGGCTGCCGGTTTTTCTCCCTGCTCAACATTTCCGGCACGGCAAAGGGAATCACCATCACGGGAGCAAAATATAATCTCAATGACGCAGAAATCACGAGCGAATACCAGTACGGCATCAGCAATGAGGTATCCGGAGACGAGGCAGTGATTACCCTGAAGGAAGGAAATTTATTGCTTATACGCGTAAGAATATAGTTGATTTTTCTTATGGGGGGGGGGGTATAATCCTTTACATTTTAGAATTTCTTTTATGGAGGATTATATTTTATCATGAAAAAACTTGCTGTGCTTATTGTGTTGTCTCTGGCCGTTATGTTTCTTTCCGCATATGCAGTTTCAGCCGCCCCTGCATCTGATTTCGATTTTGTGCGTTTTGCGAAGGAAAAAGTATTGACGGATTTTCACCCTACAGCAAAACCAGCAAAAGCAGTAGCCGAATACACAGAAGCCCCGTTTGAGAGAGAACCGGGTATAACAAGGGCTAAGGTTCATATGTATTATTCCGGCTGGCTCAGGAAACATGAAATGCTTGTTGAAATGGATTTGAACAAGTCAGATAGATCTATCAAAGTAGCAGTTCTGAATGACAGCAACGGCATGAATCTTTTAGGTAACAGTATCTTCAAGGAAAATCAATGGATAAGCCTTGCTTCTATAGGCTGGAATTAAAATAGCATTGATTTTTGACCGGTTAGGAGACTATAATTTTTGCTCAAATTATTAGTTCAATGGAGGTTTTGACTATGAGAAAAACTTTATTGCTGTTTGCTTTAGTTCTTGCGTTTGCAGTTTGCATTTCCGGTTCTGCAATGGCCGCAGTATCAAGTGATTTTGACTTCCTGCGCTTTGCGAAAGAGAAAGTTTTGCCCGACTTCCACCCGACAGTGAAACTTGAAGACGCAACAGCCGAATACGACAAAGAACCTGCAGAGAAAGAAGACGGGGTAACAAGCGCAAGAGTCCGTATGTTCTACAAGGGCTGGATACGCAAGCATGAGATGCTTTCAGAGATAGACCTTCGCCCCGAAGCCGGTTTAATCAAAGTTACGGTGCTGATGGACTCTAACGGGACTAACTTGACGGGAAGCAAAGTATTCAAGGAAAATACTTGGGTTGAGCTTTCTTCTCTTGAGTGGGAATAACTGAATAATGACTTTTTGCAGGCATCGGTTAAATACCGGTGTCTGTTTTTTATTTTTATGTTATGACAAAACAGGATTTTATATCGCTCTTAAAGCGCAAGTTGTCTTCAATGCTTATGGTGCTTATACCTGCATTCATCATAATGATTATACTTGTAGGAGTATTGTGGCTTCTGCGTTACTCTCTGCCGGAAGAATGGGTTAATGCCGCAATGTATTACGTGCAGAATCCTTCAGAACTGCGCGCGCTCGGTGAGGGGTCTGAATGGCTGTTTGTGCTGATACAGATACTGCAGGTAGTGATTGCGCCGATACCCGGACAGGCGGCGGCATTCGCTGGAGGATTCATATTCGGCTTCTGGAAGGGCTGGGCTTTGACCACGTTCGGACTTGTTGTCGGGAGCTTCATTGCTATGGTGCTTGCCCGGCTTCTGGGGATTGGGCTTGTCCGCAAAATTGTTCCGGCCTCAGTCATAAAGCGTTTCGATTCTGTAATATCTGACGGCGGATATATGACATTCTTCATGATATTTCTTCTGCCCGCATTGCCTGATGATGCAGTGTGCTTCCTTGCAGGACTCACGAAACTAAAGCTCCTGCCTCTGACTCTCGTATCACTTGTTGGCCGTGCTCCGGGAATGGCTGTGCTGTCTCTAACGGGCGCGGGATTCGCGGGAGGATTCGGACTTAGTGTTCAGATACTCTTTGCGGTCATGATGGTAATATCGGTTCTGCTGTGGCTGTTCTGGGAAGTGATAGAGGCGTGGGTATATGACTTCCTGAAGATTAAGCGTTCACAGTAAAGGCGACAGCAACCGTCCTGCTTTTTCTTTCATTCTCTGGATCAGCGGGCGGTTCTTTCTGCCTGACGGTAATTCTTCCGTGCAGTGCTCAAGGTCTCTAATGAATACCCCTTCAAGCTCCCTGACGATATTTTCCGAATACACGAAAGCCTGAACCTCATAGTTTACCCTGAAACTTAAAGTATCAAGGTTAGCCGTACCGACTGATGCAACGCCGTAATCAGCAATAAGTGTCTTTGCGTGTATGAACCTGTCCCTGTATATGAATATCCTGATGCCGTGCCTGAGCAGCCCGTCAATGTATGACTGTGAAGCCCATGATGCAAGCATATGATTTGAATTTGACGGTATGATGATTCTAACGTCAACACCTCTCGCTGAAGCCCCGTGCAGTGCGTCAAGAAACCTTTTATCCGGCACAAGGTATGGCGTAGTGATCCATATCCTGTCCTGTGCACCGGAAATCACCCGTATATACTCATCTGCTACAGCCCTGAAGTATTTTCCCGTTCCGCTCGCTGCGATCTTCACCGGGACATTTCCGGCATCAATGGCTTCTGCGTTATTTTGTTCGTGATGGATACCCCCTGACATATTCCACATGTCCGCAAAAATCCTGTCCAGCACCGAAACAGCTCCGCCCTCAATCATCAGGTGAGTATCTCTCCACTGGCGCAGGTATATATTTCCGATATTCACTCCGCCAAGCAGCCCCGTATGTCCGTCTGCCGTAATGATTTTACGGTGATCCCGGTGGATTATTCCGGCTCTGAGATTGCGCAGTGTCAGCGGCATGAAACTTTGAACCTGCACCCCTGCCTCACGCAATTCCGCAATGAACTTCCGGCCAAGTCTCCAGCTCCCTAAAGCATCAAACAGAACACGGACATTAACTCCTGCCCTTGAACGCTCCGTAAGAATATCCTTTATGCTGTTCCCTGTCTCGTCATCGCATATCAGAAAGTACTCAAGGTTTATGCTGTGCTTTGCATTGATGAGAGTATTCTTGATGGCAGAAAAAGTTTCTCCGCCGTCAAGAAGAAGTTTAACGCTATTGTTTGATGTAATTTCCGGTGATTGAGTTCGCATATACCGTATTATATTCTATGAGACCGTTTATAGCTGTTATGATATTGCAATTCATAAAAAGAAAAATTAAAATTGTCAAGATATTTTGACATTGAAAGGATATGAGAACCAATCATGCACAGACTCAGCGACAGGGTAGGAACATTCACAGACTCTGTAATTCGCAGAATGACAAGAATATGCAACAAATACGGGGCAATAAATCTCTCTCAGGGTTTCCCCGACTGGGATCCGCCTCAGGAAATGCTTGATGCCCTAGAGAAAGCCGCAAAGACAGGCCCGCATCAGTACGCAATAACATTCGGAGCAAAGAACTTCAGGGACGCAATATGTGCCAAGCAGAGCAAAGCTATCGGACGCGACATTGACCCGGAAACAGAAATAGTTATTACGTGCGGTTCAACGGAAGCAATGATGTCCGCAATGATGACTGTATGCAACCCCGGCGATAAGGTATTGGTATTCTCGCCGTTCTATGAGAATTACGGTGCAGACGCTATACTTTCAGGAGCAAGCCCGATATATGTTCCGTTAGTGCCTCCTACCTACAATTACGACATAAGCATAATCGAAAACGGCTTCAAGGACGGGGCAAAGGCAATAGTAATCTGCAACCCCTCGAACCCCTGCGGAAAAGTCTTCACGGTTGAAGAATTAACGGAGATCGGCAACCTTGCAGTGAAATACGGAGCATACATCATCACCGACGAAGTATACGAGCACATAATATTTGAGCCGTACAAGCACGTTATTGCGGCAGGGCTTCCGGGGCTGTTCGATCATGTCATAACCTGCAATTCACTCTCCAAAACCTACTCTATCACCGGCTGGCGTTTGGGCTATCTCATCGGGCCGGCAGAAGTCGTTGACGGCGCGCGGAAAGTTCATGACTTCCTGACCGTTGGAGCAGCTGCACCACTTCAGGAGGCGGCAGTGAGGGCGTTCCAGCTTCCTGAGAGCTACTACAAGGAACTGCAGGAGAAATATACCCGCAAACGCAATCTGTTCATTGACGGCCTCGACAGAATCGGGCTGAAGCATAACGTTCCGCAGGGATCATATTTCGTGATGGTGGACGTTGCTGACTTCTTCGAGCTTCCGCAGTTCAAGGGATGGACTGACCTTGAGTTCTGCGAATGGATCATAAAGAATATCGGCGTTGCGGCAGTGCCCGGGTCAAGTTTCTTCCGTGAACCGATCAACAACCTTATACGCTTCCATTTTGCCCGTTCGGACGAGACCCTGAACGAGTGCATAAAGAGGCTCGGCAAACTAAAGGACTTGCTGAACTAGCATAAATTTTCATGAGCGTATTAATTGCCATGAGCGGAGGTGTTGATTCCAGCGTCTCCGCTTATTTGATGACAAAGAAACACGATACATGCAGGGGTGCTACTATGCTTTTGTATCTCAATGAAGCATTAGGTATATCCAGCCGGCATCCCTGCTGTTCACGTGAAAATATTATTGATGCAAAGGCAGTATGTGATGTCTTAGGGATTGAGCACGAGATATTGAACTACATGAATGACTTTGAGGAGCGGGTCATACGCAAATTCGCGGACACATACGAACACGGAGGAACGCCTAACCCCTGCATAGACTGCAACAGGTACATGAAGTTTGAATCCATGCTTCAGCACGCCGGAAATTTGGGACTGGAGAAGATTGCAACGGGGCATTACGCAAAGATTGAGCTCACGCCTTCAGGCCGGTATATCCTGCGGAAGGCAAAAGACTTATCGCGTGATCAGAGCTATGTGCTGTACATGCTGACACAGGAGCAGTTATCGCGCACGGAATTTCCGTTAGGGTCAATGCTGAAGCCTGAAGTCCGGGATTTGGCCGGGAGTCTTGGGTTCGCGAATGCACGGAAGCATGACTCACAGGATATATGCTTTGTGCCTGACGGTGATTACGGTAGCTTCATCGGTAGCTATACGGGCAGTGAGTATCCGTCAGGGGACTTCGTGGACACTGCGGGGAAAGTTATCGGGCGGCACAAGGGAATCATACACTACACGGCAGGACAGCGAAGGGGCTTAGGGGTTGCGGCAAAATCGCGGCTGTATGTTGCCGGGATTGATGCGGAACGGAACACTATAACGCTTGCTCCGGAGAATGATGCGAGGCTCTATGCGCGGGGAGTCATTGCACGGGGGATAAACCTTGTTGCTGCTGACGGGCTGAATGCGCCGGTGAATGCGTATGTGAAGACTCGCTACAGGCAGAAGGAAGTACCTGCAAGGATTGAGCAGACTGGCAGTGATGAGCTGAGGATAGAGTTTGCGGAGAGGCAGAGAGTCCCGGCTGTGGGCCAGGCGGCTGTTGTGTATGACGGTGATGTTGTTGTAGGAGGAGGGACGATTGAAGAAATTTTGTAGCATGAAAAAAGAGCCTTCCGTGTGGAAGACTCTAATATATTGGTTGGCTGTAGGTTTATAGCTTCGTCATTGTCATTAATGTACTCTCATGTACACTGTTTCTTGAGAATCACCAGTATACGCTGTTGTACTGCCTGCCGCCCCTAATAGACCATCCTCGGTAGCGCGGCCTATCAGTTTATTAATGGTATTGGTATCTGTTGTCCCAACCGCGTATCCTGCGTACCATCCTTTGTCTGTTCCTTCTACTACAGTGTACTTACCCTTTATTTTGTCGAATGTAGCTTTGTCG